>NZ_LT707064.1:2811250-3115625 GCF_900156465.1 Pseudomonas sp. 7SR1 | reverse complement strand
GATCACGAAGCCCATGTACGGTACGATGGCCGCCAGGCCGGCGATCATGCCGATCAGCAGACCCAACTCCAGCCCAACCAGCATCAGTCCCGCCGCATAGATGAAGCCCAGCGCCACCATCACCAGCAACTGCCCCCGCACAAACGCACCCAGCACCTCGTGGCATTCGCCGGTGAGGGTCATGATCTGCTCCTCCCGGTGACGCGGCAGCAGGCCGCGGATCTTGGCCATCATCAGGTCCCAGTCCCGCAACAGATAGAAACTCACCACCGGAATCAGCACCAGGTTCGCCAGCCACCCCATCAAGGCCAGGCTCGAGGCTGTGGCCTGGCTCAGCACCACGCCAACGATGTCGGTGGTCTGGCCCATATGTTCGCTGATGGCAGCCTTGACCTTGTCGAACTTCCAGAAACCATCCGCCAGACCCAGCCTGGACTGTACCCAGGGCACTGCTGTGTGCTGTAGCCAATCGAGCATCTGCGGTGCCAGTTCATACAGGCGCAGCAGTTGCTTGGCCAGCATGGGAATCAACACCAGCAACAGCGCGATGACGATCAGGGTAAACAGGGCAAACACCGTCACCACGCCCCAGGTCCGCGACAGGCCGAGCTTCTCCAGGCGATCCACCACCGGATCGAACAGATAGGCCAAGAGCAGCGCCACCAGGAACGGGGTCAGAATCGGATGCAACAGATAGATTAGCGCGCACAGCAGGGCGACCCCGCCCAACCAGAACCAACGCCGCGTATCACCCATGAACAACTCCTGGCTATATAGAAGGAAAACTACCAGCGAAACCGCAGGTTGGCCGTCGGTGCGGGGGGCGCAGCGGGGGCCGTGGCCGAACCCTCGGCTGGCGGTTGTGCCGCAGGAACGGGCGCGATGCTCTCGCCGGCCGGAATTTCCTGCAGTTTCGCCAGGGCCAGCTGCGCCTTGAGCTGCTCCGCACTGCCATTGACCCGATAGACGATCCGATCCCCTTCGACCCGCTGCAATTGCCCGCCGAACGGCTCCAGCAAACGCCCCAGGGCGGCATAACGCTCGAAGTTCATGCCCTGCACTTCCAGCAACTGTTCGGTTGCCACCCCTGGCTTGGCGACGAAGCGCGGGGCCAGACGCTGACTCACCGCCAGCATCACCGCATCGGCCAGCGCGGCGGCATCGGCGCCCTGGGCACTGCCCTGTTCCCGTTGATTGCCCAGCCACAGGCGCCAGGTGCCCTTCCACTGACCGCCCTCTTCCTTGGCATGGACCGCCAGCAGCGCATCGGCGCCGTAGCGCTCCGATGCGGCGCGCAACGGAGCCGGGTCAGTGCCCTCCAGGTTCGGCGCGGTAGCGACGATCTGTTCGCTCAGGTCAGCCAGTGGCAATAGCAGTGGCAAGCCCCGATGCTGGGCGGCGCGGCGCAACGGCGCGGCGCTGGGCTGCCCGTCACCCACCAGGCTCGAACCCTCGGTCGAGTCGTTCAGCCACCAGCCCAGGATCGAAGGCCGGTTCGCGCCCCACAGTGACAGCCCTGCCGAACGCAGGGCGCGATCGGTGCTCACCGGATCGAAGTCCACCTTCAGGCTCTCGGGAGGGCCGGCGTCGTAGCCATACTGGAGAATGATCTGCTGCGGGTCCTTGCGGAGCGCCGCCAGCCCGGGGTTCTGTGCCGCCCCGGCATCGCCGGTCAGACGCAGCACCAGCGTGTCCAGGGCGCGCAATGTCGCCTGGTTGCGCTCGTCCGGCGACTGGCTCGCGACGGGCTCGTAGACTTGATAAAGACCATTGAGGGGTTCGGCCTGGCTCGCCAGGCTGATCAACGCCAGGCAGCCCACAGACAAGAATTTGATCAGACGCATGGAAGATTCCCGGACATGACGGCTGGAACAGGCCGTGTGAAGAAAACGAAGCATGGCTGTGACCACGGCATGCGCCAAAACACTCACACACCGATGGAAGTTTTGCGCGGTCGTCACCATAGCCGGTTACGGCTACACCTTATACAGCCGCATCGTGCAGCACCAATAGAAGAAATATCGGTTTTTTTCTGCGGATATGTTCCTGCCCGTCGGCGCGAGGATGGCCGCTGCCCCACAAGCCTGATAAAATCGCGCGCCTTCGCAGACCGGCAACGGCTGGGCATCCGGAATCACTCGCACAACGAGTATTCAATGGCCCCGGCGGTCGGTCGTTACCCAGAAATCCCCCCCTAAAGGCCTGGATCATGAGCAAGCAACCCTCCCTGAGCTACAAGGACGCCGGTGTAGACATCGACGCCGGTGAAGCATTGGTCGAACGCATCAAGAGCGTCGCCAAGCGCACTGCGCGTCCGGAAGTCATGGGCGGCCTGGGCGGTTTCGGCGCCCTCTGCGAGATCCCGGCCGGCTACAAGCAACCGGTGCTGGTCTCGGGCACCGACGGCGTGGGCACCAAGCTGCGCCTGGCACTGAACCTGAACAAGCACGACAGCATCGGTATCGACCTGGTGGCGATGTGCGTGAACGACCTGGTCGTCTGCGGCGCCGAGCCACTGTTCTTCCTCGACTACTACGCCACCGGCAAACTGAACGTCGACACCGCAGCCCAGGTGGTGACCGGCATCGGCGCCGGCTGCGAGCTGTCCGGCTGCTCCCTGGTCGGTGGTGAAACCGCCGAGATGCCAGGCATGTACGAAGGCGAGGACTACGACCTGGCCGGCTTCTGTGTCGGCGTCGTGGAAAAAGCCGAGATCATCGACGGGTCGAAAGTCGCCACCGGCGACGCCCTGCTTGCCCTGCCGTCCTCCGGTCCGCACTCCAACGGCTACTCGCTGATCCGCAAGATCATCGAAGTGTCCGGCGCCGACATCGAAAACACCCAGCTCGACGGCAAGCCGTTGACCGACCTGTTGATGGCCCCGACCCGCATCTACGTCAAGCCGCTGCTCAAGCTGATCAAGGACACCGGCGCCGTCAAGGCCATGGCCCACATCACCGGTGGCGGCCTGCTGGACAACATCCCGCGCGTCCTGCCAAAAGGCGCCCAGGCGGTGGTCGACGTGGCGAGCTGGACCCGCCCCGCGGTGTTCGACTGGCTGCAGGAAAAAGGCAACGTCAATGAAACCGAAATGCACCGCGTGCTGAACTGCGGCGTGGGCATGGTCATCTGCGTGGCCCAGGAGCACGTCGAGACCGCCCTGAACGTGTTGCGTGAAGCCGGCGAGCAGCCTTGGGTCATCGGCCACATCGCTGCGGCAGCCGAAGGCGCCGCCCAGGTCGAGCTGAAAAACCTTAAGGCACACTGATGCACGAACGGATGTCTGCAACCTGTGACGTCGTGGTGCTGCTGTCAGGCACCGGCAGCAACTTGCAGGCCCTGATCGACAGCACGCGGACCGGAGACAACCCGGTCCGCATCCGCGCGGTGATTTCCAACCGCGCCGATGCCTACGGCCTGCAACGCGCCAAGGAGGCGGGAATCGAGACCCGCGTCCTGGATCACAAGGCATTCGATGGCCGCGAAGCCTTCGACGCCGCACTGATCGAACAGATCGACGCCTTCAGTCCCCAACTGGTGGTCCTGGCCGGCTTCATGCGCATCCTCAGCGCCGGCTTCGTGCGTCATTACCAGGGCCGGCTGTTCAATATCCATCCTTCGTTGCTACCCAAATACAAAGGGTTGCACACTCACCAGCGCGCACTGGAGGCCGGGGACACGGAGCATGGCTGCTCGGTGCACTTCGTCACCGAGGAACTCGATGGCGGACCACTGGTCGTACAGGCAGTAATACCGGTAGAGTTGCACGACACGCCGCAAAGCCTGGCACAACGGGTCCACGCCCGGGAACACCAGATCTACCCGATGGCCGTGCGTTGGTTTGCCGAAGGACGGCTGACCCTCGACGATCGTGGTGCCTCGCTGGACGGCCAGTTGCTCGCCGCCAGCGGCCATTTGATTCGATACTAGGAGATTTTATGCGTCGCGCCCTGCTCTTCGCCTGCGCCCTGCTTGCCCTGCCTCTGGCACAGGCCGCGGAGCTTCAACCCTTCTCCGCCAGCTACACCGCCGACTGGAAACAATTGCCCATGAGCGGCACTGCCGAGCGCAGCCTGACCAAGGAAGCCAACGGCACCTGGAAGCTGAGCTTCAAGGCATCGATGATGATTGCCGGCCTGACGGAAGAAAGCACCCTGACCCTGGACAAGGACACCCTGCTGCCTCAGTCCTACCACTTCGAGCGCAGCGGCCTGGGCAAGGCCAAGAAGGCCGACCTGGACTTCGACTGGAACACGAAGATGGTCACCGGCACCGATCGCGGCGACGCGGTGAAGCTGCCGCTCAACCGAGGCATGGTGGATAAATCCACCTACCAGCTGGCCTTGCAGCACGATGTGGCCGCCGGCAAGAAGAGCATGAGCTATCAGGTGGTCGATGACGGCGAAGTCGACACCTATGACTTCCGCGTACTGGGCGCCGAAAAAGTCGAAACCAAGGCCGGGCAGATCGACGCGATCAAAGTGGAGCGTGTGCGCGACCCGACACAAAGCAAGCGCATCACCGTACTCTGGTTCGCCAAGGACTGGGATTACCTGCTGGTACGCCTGCAACAGGTCGAGACCGACGGCAAGGAGTACAACATCATGCTCCAGGACGGCACGGTCAACGGCAAGCCAGTCAAAGGCAGCTGATCCGGCTCGATAATCAGGAAGCCCCGCATATGCGGGGCTTCTTTTTGTCCGGGATGCCATGCCTTGCGTGCACCTGCTCACGATGGAAGTGGGCTGGCACACGGTATCGCGGGCAGCCTCTTTCCCCAGGGAAGCAGCTTCGCTGGATGGTTGCCGCGCCAATATGAAACCTTTTTCATGATGCCTCCCTGCGACCGAATGCCGCGCCCGGCCTGGGCTGTACGACCGCTGCGCTTTCCATGAAAACTTCTTAACGGACCGGGGCATTTACTTAGCAGGCTACGCAAACCTATAACAAAGTCCTGCACACGTTTTGCTGCAGATGACAGAGATTGGAGTTTGCAAAGATGACTGTGAAAGTAATTGAACGCGATGATGCCCACATGTCCCACGAAGCCATTGCCGCCGGCATCCGGATCTGGGATGTGCATCAGCAGGATCTGCTGGTGGGGATGTTCCATTCGGAGACAGACGCCCATAGCTACAAGGCGGAGCTGGAGCGCGAGGAAATGCTGCGCTCGCGGGAGACGGCAGAATCCTGAACAACGAAAAACCTGTGGGAGCGAGCGTGCTCGCGATAGCGGAGTGTCAGTCGCCATATGGGGCACTGATAACCACTATTGCGAGCACGCTCGCTCCCACAGGTTTTGTGTTTCAGTTCAACTGATATTGCGTCCGGCTCACCACATCAAATCATCCGGAATCTGATACGCCGCGTACGGATCGTCGGCATCCACTTCTTCGGTCTGGGTATTGAGCTGCACAATACGCTTGGGATCTCGCTCCTGGATTTTCAACGCCGCTTCGCGGGGGATCACTTCATAACCGCCGGCATGATGGACGATCGCCAGCGAGCCGCTGCTCAGCTTGTTACGCATCAGGGTGTTGACCGAGATACGCTTGACCTTCTTGTCGTCGACAAAGTTGTAGTAATCATCGGTGGTCAGCTTCGGCAGGCGCGAGACTTCGATCAACTGCTTGATCTGGGCGGCACGGGCCTTCTGCTCGGCCTTTTCCTGTTGCTGGCGATTGAGCTCCTGGTCACGCCGCGCCTTCTCCGCCATGGCCTCCTGGGCCGCGCGCTGCTGGGAGTCGTCCAGTTCGATCTGGCCCTTGTGGGCCAGGCGCTGCTGCTTCTGCTTCTCTTTGCCGACCTGCTTGACCTGCTTTTGGTTGACCAGCCCTGCTTTGAGCAACTGGTCGCGAAGGGAAAGGCTCATGGTGCTTACTCACTTAGGCAACGGCCTCAGCCGCAGCTGGGCAAATTCTTTTCCTGACGTTTGGCTTCGCCCCACAAGGCGTCCAATTCTTCTAGGGTGCAATCTTCCATGGGACGGTGGGTGTCGCGCAATGCCTGTTCGATAAATCGAAAACGCCGCTCGAATTTCCCATTGGCGCCGCGCAGTGCGGTTTCCGGATCGACCTTGAGATGACGGGCCAGGTTCACCACGCTGAACAGCAGGTCGCCGACCTCCTCGCCAATGGCTTGTGGGTCATTGTCGGCCATGGCTTGCAGCACTTCGTCCAGCTCCTCGCGAACCTTGTCCAGCACCGGCAGTGGACCCGGCCAGTCGAAACCGACCTGGCCCGCCCGTTTCTGCAGCTTCGCCGACCGGGATAACGCCGGCAGGGCCGCTGGCACATCGTCGAGCAGTGACAACTGCTCCGGAGCGCAGGCCTTTTCAGCCCGCTCCTCAGCCTTGATCTGCTCCCAGCGATGCTTGACCTGCTCCTCGCTCAGGCGCGGTACATCCAGCGGCGCGTAGAGATCGCCGGTGGGAAATACGTGAGGATGGCGCCGGATCAGCTTGCGGGTGATGCTGTCGACCACACCGGCGAATTCAAAGCGGTTTTCTTCCCGGGCCAGCTGGCTGTAATACACCACCTGGAACAACAGATCGCCCAATTCGCCTTGCAGGTGATCGAAGTCGCCGCGCTCGATGGCATCGGCGACTTCGTAGGCTTCTTCCAAGGTATGGGGAACGATGGTCGCGTAGGTTTGCTTGATGTCCCACGGGCAACCGTACTGGGGGTCCCGCAGACGGTTCATCAAGTGGAGCAGGTCTTCGAGGCTGTACATCAATCCATCCCATCACAAAAAAGTCCTGTGGGAGCAAGCTCGCTCCCACTTTTTCGGACTGCGCTTAACCTGGTGTCCGGTTACGCCGGGTCTCGATGATGTTCGGCAACTGGGAAATCCGCCCCAACAGGCGGCCTAGCGCATCCAGCCCCGGAATCTCGATGGTCAGGGACATCAGTGCGGTGTTGTCTTCCTTGTTCGAACGGGTGTTGACCGCCAACACGTTGATCCGCTCATTGAGCAGCACCTGAGACACGTCACGCAGCAACCCGGAGCGATCGTAGGCGCGAATGATGATATCCACCGGATAGGTGAGCACGGGCACCGGGCCCCAGCTGACCTGGATGATCCGTTCCGGCTCGCGGCCGGCCAGTTGCAGCACCGAGGCACAGTCCTGGCGGTGAATGCTCACGCCGCGCCCCTGGGTGATGTAGCCGACGATCGCATCCCCCGGCAACGGCTGGCAGCAGCCGGCCATCTGGGTCATCAGGTTGCCGACCCCCTGGATCTGGATATCGCCGCGCTTGCCCGGCTTGTAGCCAGTGGCCTTGCGCGGGATCAGCTCCAGTTGTTCGTTGCCACGCTCCGGCTCCACCAGTTGCTGGGCCAGGTTGACCAGTTGCGCCAGGCGCAGGTCCCCGGCCCCGAGGGCGGCGAACATGTCGTCGGCGGTCTTCATGTTGGCCTTTTCGGCCAGCTTGTCGAAATCCACCTGCGGCAGGCCAAGGCGACTGAGCTCGCGCTCGATCAAGGTCTTGCCGGCGGCGACGTTCTGGTCGCGAGCCTGCAGCTTGAACCAATGGACGATTTTCGCCCGAGCCCGCGACGTGGTGATATAGCCCAGGTTCGGGTTCAGCCAGTCACGGCTCGGCGTGCCGTGCTTGCTGGTGATGATCTCGACCTGTTCACCGGTCTGCAGGCTGTAGTTGAGCGGTACGATCCGCCCGTTGATCTTGGCGCCACGGCAGTTATGGCCGATCTCGGTGTGGACCCGGTAGGCGAAGTCCAGGGGCGTCGCACCCTTGGGCAGGTCGATGGCATGCCCGTCGGGGGTGAAGATGTAGACCCGGTCCGGCTCGATATCCACCCGCAACTGCTCGGCCAGGCCGCCGATATCACCCAGTTCCTCGTGCCACTCCAGGACCTGGCGCAGCCAGGAAATCTTTTCTTCGTAGTGGTTGGAGCCGGACTTGACGTCGGTGCCCTTGTATTTCCAGTGCGCGCAGACACCCAGCTCGGCTTCCTCGTGCATGGCGTGGGTGCGGATCTGCACCTCCAGTACCTTGCCTTCGGGACCGATCACCGCAGTGTGCAGCGAGCGATAGCCGTTTTCCTTGGGGTTGGCGATGTAGTCGTCGAACTCCTTGGGAATGTGTCGCCACAGGGTATGGACGATCCCCAGGGCGGTGTAGCAATCGCGCATTTCCGGAACCAGCACGCGAACAGCGCGAACGTCGTAGATCTGGCTGAATTCCAGCCCTTTGCGCTGCATTTTGCGCCAGATCGAATAGATGTGCTTGGCCCGGCCGCTGATATCGGCTTCCACGCCGGTGGCCTGCAATTCTTCGCGCAGCTGGGTCATCACATCGGTGATGAAACGCTCACGGTCCAGGCGTCGCTCATGCAGCAGCTTGGCGATCTGCTTGTACTGGTCGGGCTCCAGGTAGCGGAAGGACAGATCCTCCAGCTCCCACTTGATGTGACCGATGCCGAGACGGTGGGCCAGGGGGGCATAGATGTCGAACACTTCCCGGGCGACGCGATTGCGCTTCTCGTCGTCGGCGGACTTCACCGCACGGATCGCACAGGTCCGCTCGGCCAGCTTGATCAACGCGACGCGCACGTCGTCGACCATGGCCACGAGCATCTTGCGCAGGTTCTCTACCTGGCCCTGGGTACCCAGGACCATGGAATGGCGCGGACTGAGGCTGGCGCTGATGGCCGCCATGCGCAGCACGCCGTCGATCAGCTTGGCGACCACCGCACCGAAGCGCTGGCTGACCACCGGGAGCGGGATCTGCCCTTCGCGAACGCCGCGGTACAGCACCGCGGCCACGAGGGAATCCTGGTCGAGCTTGAGGTCGGCGAGGATCTCGGCAATCTCCAGGCCCGTATGAAAACTCGAGGTGCCTTCGGACCAGAGGTTCTTCGCCGCATTGTGTTGCTGTTCCGCCTCGCGAGCGAACTCGCAGGCTTGCTTCAAGGCTTCGCGATCCAACGCCATGTCGATGCTGACCGCGTGATCGAGCCAAGCCTCGAGATTGATACTGCCGTCGGTGTTGATCGGCTGGTGTGCTCTCACCTGTACCATCTTTACTTACCTTCCCTATGACGCAGATTCAATGCGTCAACATCGCTGACCTTCGTTGTCCGTGCTTCCGCCCAGGACTGTAGCGGGTTGGCACGAACGGGTCAGTCGGACAAGCCATCCTGGCTCGCTTCAAATAACGCCATGGCCTCGACATGCGCCGTCTGAGGAAACATATCGAGAATCCCGGCACGTTTTAACCGGTAGCCCTGCTTGATCAATTCGACCGTGTCCCGGGCCAAAGTTGCCGGGTTGCACGATACATATACCAACCGTCCGGCGCCCAGGGAGGCCAGCTTGCGCACCACCTCGAAAGCACCGTCACGGGGTGGGTCCAAGAGTACCGCAGAAAAGCCTTCGCCGATCCATTCGGCACCCGCCAGCGGCTGGGATAAATCGGCCTGAAAAAAGGCAGTGTTATGCAAATTGTTGCTGAGCGCGTTGGCCGCAGCCCGATCCACCATGACCTGCACGCCCTCGACGGCGACGACTTCGCGTACCTGCCTGGCCAGTGGCAAGGCGAAATTGCCCAGGCCACAGAACAGATCCAGCACCCGCTCCTCGGGCCGAGGCGCCAGCCATTGCAAGGCCTGGGCAATCATCGCCTCGTTGATGCCGGCGTTCACCTGGATGAAATCCCCCGGTCGATAGGCCAGCTCCAGGCCCCAGGGATCCAGGCGATAACCCAGGGTCTGGCCGGGCTCCGCCGGTTGCGGCTCGCCCTCTCCATGAAGCCACAACTGGGCCTCATGGAACGCGCAGAAATCCTTGAGGATCGTCAGGTCGGCCTCCGATAGTGGTGCCATGTGCCTTAGCAACACCGCCAGGGACGAGCCGGCAAACAACTCCACATGGCCAAGCGCCTGGGGCTTGCTCAGGCGCCTGAGCATATCCGGCAGGCGGCTCATGATCGGCTGCAAGGGCTGTACCAGCACGGGGCAATCGCCAATGGCAACGATGTCCTGGCTGCCGGCCGCACGCAAACCCACCTCGAGCTTCTTCGCTTTCTGATCCCAGCGCACGGCCACCCGGGCGCGACGTCGATAAGCGAACTCCGGCCCGCTCAGCGGCGCGGCCCACTCCTCGGGTTCGACGCCGGCCACCCGCGACAACTGCTCGGCGAGCATGCGCTGTTTCAGGGCGAGCTGTTCTTCATGGGGCAAATGCTGGACGCTGCAGCCTCCGCATTGACCGGCGTGGGCACAGGCTGCCGGGCGGCGCAGTTCACTGGTCTGGAACACGCGCTCGGTGCGCGCCTCGACCACTTTGCCATGGGCACCGAGCACCCGAGCCTCGACCTCCTCGCCGGCCAGGGCACCGATGACGAACCAGGTACGGCCATCGACAAAGCCGATACCCCGGCCATCGTTGGCCAGGCGCTCGATGCTCAAGCGCTGCTTTTTGCCGGAGGGCACCTGGGGGGCCCGGCTTCCGCCGCTGGGCTGGAAGCGCAGGCCTCTTTCATGCCTGGCCATCAGTTGGGCGCGTCGAAAATGCCGGTGGACAGGTAACGGTCGCCCCGGTCGCAGATGATCGCCACGATCACCGCGTTTTCAACTTCCTTGGACAAGCGCAGCATGCCCGCCACGGCACCGCCCGAAGACACGCCGCAGAAAATACCCTCTTCCCGGGCCAGCCGACGGGTCACGTCCTCGGCCTCACTCTGGGCCATGTCGATGATGCGGTCCACGCGATCGGCCTGGTAGATCTTCGGCAGATATTCCTCGGGCCAGCGACGAATGCCCGGAATGGCCGAGCCCTCCATCGGCTGCAGACCAATGATCTGTACCTCCGGATTCTGTTCCTTGAGGTAGCGCGAAGTGCCCATGATGGTACCGGTGGTGCCCATCGAACTGACGAAATGGGTAATGGTGCCGCCGGTCTGGCGCCAGATCTCGGGGCCGGTGCTGGTGTAGTGGGCCTCGGGGTTGTCGCCGTTGGCGAATTGATCCAGCACCTTGCCACGCCCTTCGGCCTGCATGCGCTCGGCCAGGTCCCGGGCGCCTTCCATGCCTTCGTCCTTGGACACCAGGATCAATTCGGCACCGTAGGCGGTCATCGCCGCCTTGCGTTCGGCGCTGGAATTGTCGGGCATGATCAGGATCATCTTGTAACCCTTGATGGCCGCCGCCATGGCCAAGGCGATACCGGTATTGCCGGACGTCGCCTCGATCAGGGTGTCGCCGGGCCGGATCTGTCCACGCAGTTCACCCCGGGTGATCATCGACAGCGCCGGCCGATCCTTGACCGAACCCGCCGGGTTGTTCCCTTCAAGCTTGAGCAAAAGCGTGTTGCTGGTGGCGCCAGGCAGGCGCTGCAAACGGACCAGCGGGGTGTTGCCGACGCAATCGGCGATGGTGGGGTACTGCAATGTCATGGCGTATTCGCAATCCGGGCTGCGGGGGCGCCTATCATACCGGCAAACGTTGCCAGGCCATATCACGCAAAGTGTGGTGGTTATGGCTTATGGGAATAAGCGGGTCATGAGATGGAGAGACAGGGCTTGATCCCGCCGGGCTGCGAGCTATCGCCGACCTCGCGAACACGGGGAGGTGAAGCAAGTCTGGCTGGGAACCTCTCCCATGGAACCAGTCCACCTGTCCGCGACTGCCAGACCTATACCTTCTGTACGTCAAATACCCCATCAGCTTTCTGGTGATCCACGGTTTTCACGTCAAAACGACCTTTGTATTTGTTTTTTATCTCGATGGTCTCAAGGGTCAAGTCTCCAGTGTTTGCTGCCCCTGAGAAACCGTGGAACGACATCTGTATCCAGATATTATGTTTCTTGATCTCATAGGTACCCGGCGCCGTCAGAGAGCTGAACTGCACGATGACAATACCTTTATCCTCTCCTATAACCCCGACAATGGAGTTATCGGGCTGATCCAGAATATAAACGTCCTCAGTTTTGGTGACCTGCCCATTAAGCGTGATGGTTATTGAGCCTTTCGCATCAAGCCTGGGAGCAGCTTTTATAGCTTTCATCCTTTCTTTGTCGCTCAGGGTGTTCATGTCTTTCTCCTCAGGTAGTTAATAACTCAACGACACCGAGCTTAAAAAACAGAAAAGAAGCCCACACCTGTCAAGATCGACAGTCCCGACCGATGGTCAATAGCGAGCCGGAAGTGACACATGGTCTGGCTGCCCACGGATCATCGCGAGTTTGACCCTGCCCCCAGACGCCAGCGCCGTTTATCGCCGTGGACAATTGCCCGGCAGTACGGATACGAGACGCGCATGAATTTTACGGAGATTGCCCGCCCGCAAATCGCTACACTGCGCAGGTATTGCATGCCGGATGCGTGCAAGTTCGATCTGACCGCTGGATGCAGGAGACAAGTGTGCTCAAGAAACTGGGAATCAAAGGCCGCGTACTGTTGCTGACCCTGCTGCCGACCAGCCTGATGGCGCTGGTTCTGGGGGGCTATTTCACCTGGATGCAGCAATCTGACCTGCACGCCCAGTTGCTGCAACGCGGCGAAATGATCGCAGAACAGCTTGCACCATTGGTCGCCCCGGCCATGAGCCGCCAGGAGACCGACCTGCTGGAACGCATCGCCACCCAGTCCCTGGAACAGGCGGACGTGCGTGCCGTGACCTTCCTCGCGCCCGACCGCACACCGCTGGCCCATGCCGGCCCGACCATGCTCAACCGTGCGCCGGAAGGCAACAGCACCCAGTTGCTGCAGCGCACCGGCAACGATGCCACCCGCTATCTGTTGCCGGTATTCGGCAAGCATCGCAACCTGGCCGGCGAACTGATCCCCGAAGAGGCCGACCGCCTGCTGGGCTGGGTCGAACTGGAGCTGTCCCACAGCGGCATGTTGTTGCGCGGCTACCGTAGCCTGTTCGCCAGCCTGCTGCTGATCGCCGCCGGCCTGGGATTGACCGCGCTGCTGGCCCTGCGCATGGGCCGTACCATCAACCGGCCGTTGAGCCAGATCAAGCAAGCCGTGGCACAACTCAAGGACGGTCATCTGGAAACCCGCCTGCCCCCCTTGGGCAGCCAGGAACTGGATGAACTGGCATCGGGCATCAACCGCATGGCGGGCACCCTGCAGAATGCCCAGGAGGAATTGCAGCACAGCATCGACCAGGCCACCGAGGACGTGCGCCAGAACCTGGAGACCATCGAGATCCAGAACATCGAGCTGGACCTGGCCCGCAAGGAAGCCCTGGAGGCGAGCCGGATCAAGTCCGAATTCCTGGCGAACATGAGCCATGAGATCCGTACGCCGCTCAACGGCATCCTGGGCTTCACGCACCTGCTGCAGAAAAGCGAGCTGACCCCGCGCCAGCTCGACTACCTGGGCACTATCGAGAAATCCGCTGACAGCCTGCTGGGCATCATCAACGAGATCCTCGACTTCTCGAAGATCGAGGCCGGCAAGCTGGTGCTCGACAGCATTCCGTTCAACCTGCGCGACCTGTTGCAGGACACCCTGACCATCCTCGCGCCCGCCGCCCACGCCAAACAGCTGGAGCTGGTGAGCCTGGTCTACCGGGACACCCCGCTGTCGCTGGTGGGCGACCCCCTTCGCCTCAAGCAGATCCTCACGAACCTGGTAAGCAATGCCATCAAGTTCACCCGCGAAGGCACCATCGTCGCCCGTGCCATGCTCGAAGACGAGCATGAAGACAGCGTGCAACTGCGCATCAGCATCCAGGACACCGGTATCGGCCTGTCGAGCCAGGACGTACGGGCGCTGTTCCAGGCCTTCAGCCAGGCCGATAACTCATTGTCCCGGCAACCGGGCGGTACCGGCTTGGGCCTGGTGATTTCCAAGCGCCTGGTGGAACAGATGGGCGGCGAAATCGGCGTCGACAGCACACCGGGCGAGGGCTCGGAGTTCTGGATCAGTCTGCGCCTGCCCAAGACCCGTGACGACGCCGAGGACCTGCCCGGCCCACCGTTGCTGAGCCGTCGCGTGGCCCTGCTGGAAAATCACGAACTGGCGCGCCAGGCCCTGCAGCACCAGCTGGAAGACTGTGGCTTGCAAGTCACGCCATTCAATACCCTGGAGAGCCTGACCAACGGCGTGACCATCGCCCACCAGACCGACCAGGCCATCGACCTGGCCGTGCTGGGCATCACCAGCAACGACATGCCGCCGGAACGCCTCAACCAGCATGTCTGGGACCTTGAGCACCTGGGCTGCAAGGTCCTGGTACTGTGCCCTACCACCGAACAGACGCTGTACCACCTCTCGGTGCCCAACCCCCACAGCCAGCTGCAGGCCAAGCCGGCCTGCACCCGCAAGTTGCGTCGCTCTCTGTCCGACCTGATCAACCCGCGCCCGCCCCGCAGCGAACCCAGCGAACCCGTGGCCAGCCGCGCCCCCAAGGTGTTGTGCGTGGACGACAACCCGGCCAACCTGCTGCTGGTGCAAACCCTGCTCGAGGACATGGGGGCCAAGGTGCTGGCGGTGGAAAGTGGCTATGCCGCGGTCAAGGCCGTGCAGAAGGAGACTTTCGATCTGGTCCTGATGGATGTCCAGATGCCCGGCATGGACGGCCGCCAGAGCACCGAGGCGATCCGTCAGTGGGAAAGCGAGCGGCACTGCACGCCACTGCCCATCGTCGCCCTCACCGCCCATGCCATGGCCAACGAGAAACGCGCGTTGCTGCAAAGTGGAATGGACGACTACCTGACCAAGCCCATCAGCGAGCGCCAGCTGGCCCAGGTAGTGCTCAAATGGACTGGCCTGGCCTTGCGCAACCAGACGCCGGAGCGGGGCCATGAAGCCCAGGGCAGCGGCGAGCTGCTGGTGCTGGACCACGAGGAAGGCCTGCGCCTGGCCGCCGGCAAGGCGGACCTGGCGGCGGACATGCTGGCCATGTTGCTGGCTTCCCTGGAGGCCGACCGCGAAGCGATTCGCCAGGCCAACGAAGCCAACGACCACAATGCCCTGATCGAACGGGTGCATCGCCTGCATGGCGCGACACGCTACTGCGGCGTCCCCCAGTTGCGTGCCGCCTGCCAGCGCAGCGAAACCCTGCTCAAGCAACAGGACCCGAAAGCTGCCGCCGCCCTCCAGGATCTGGACAATGCCATCGACCGTCTGGCCAGCGAGGCGCGTGTCAGCGCCTGACCCAGGGCAATAGCCATCGGGACGATTGCGGCTAAGCTGATGCCATTCCAGTGCCAGGAGGCCGCCATGCGCGTAATTTTTTTCAGCAGCCAGACTTATGACCGCGACAGTTTCACCAACGCCCCGCTGCCGGCGGGTATCGAGTTGCAGTTCCAGCCGGCGCGCCTGAACCTGGACACCGTGGCCCTGGCCGAGCGCCACGAGGTGGTCTGTGCGTTCATCAACGATAACCTGAGCGCCCCGGTACTGGAACAACTGGCGGCCGGCGGCACCCGGCTGATCGCCCTGCGCTCGGCCGGCTACAACCATGTCGACCTGCCCGCCGCCAAACGCCTGGGCTTGAGCATCGCCCGGGTACCGGCCTACTCCCCCCATGCTGTGGCCGAACATGCGGTGGCGTTGATTCTGACCCTCAATCGCTGCCTGCACCGCGCCTACAACCGGACCCGAGACGGCAACTTCAGCCTGCATGGCCTGACCGGATTCGACCTGGTGGGCAAGACCGTCGGCGTGATCGGCACCGGGCAGATCGGCGCCACCTTCGCCCGGATCATGGCCGGCTTCGGCTGCCAGTTGCTGGCCCATGACCCCTACCCCAACCCTCAGGTGCAAGCCCTGGGGGCTCGCTACCTGCCCCTGGACGAGCTGCTGGCCCAAGCCCAGATCGTCAGCCTGCACTGCCCGCTGAACGAACAGAGCCGCCATCTGATCAACGCCCAGTCCCTGGCGTCGATGCAACGCGGCGCCATGTTGATCAACACCGGACGCGGTGGCCTGGTGGACACACGGGCCTTGATCGAGGCACTGAAGAACGGCCAATTGGGCTATTTGGGGTTGGATGTCTATGAAGAAGAGGCCGATCTATTCTTCATGGACCGCTCCGACCAGCCCTTGCAGGACGATGTGCTGGCACGCCTGCTGACCTTCCCCAACGTGGTGATCACTGCTCACCAGGCCTTTCTCACCCATGAAGCCCTGGCGGCGATTGCCATGACCACCCTGGATAACATCGCAGCGTGGGCGGCCGGCACGCCGAAAAACCTGGTTGAGCGCTAGACCTGAACCGGCCTTCCCCCAGTGGGAGTTTCGTCGGCAGGATTCGTGGTTGACCATCCCAGGCCATGCCCCGTGCTAGCATGTCGCGCCTATTTGGAGGACCCATGGCCGAACACGATTTCCGCTACACCCTGATGAATCCGCACCACACCCTGACTGAAGTCCGCGCCCTGGCGCCGGGCCGATACCAGGTGACCGGCAATGGCGGTTCGATCCAGGCCAACGATGTGCTGCTGGTCACGCTCAAGGGCAGCAAGGACTTGTCCATGCGCCTTACCGTGGACACTGTCCGGCATTTGCTCAAGCCCATGGGCCAGTGGACCGCCATGACCACCGGTCCGGTCTTTGGCGAACTGGCGATCCATACCTGGCAGGTCAACTGCGATCGCTGCGCCAAGGCACTGAGTTTCGAATTTGCCGTGGATGCCAAGCTCGGCAGCAAGGCCCAGAAACCAGCCGCCACCGCACGCATCGCCGAGCTGGGCTGGACCACCCAGGGCGAAAAACACCTGTGCCCCGAATGCCAGGACGCCGCCTGATGAAACATCCGCTTGCCCTCGCGCTGATCGGCGTCGGCCTGATGGGGTGTGCCGCCGAGCCGGTTCGGTTGCAACAGAACCGCAGCTACATCCTGGAATGGATCGGCGAACGCCCGTTGATGGACTACAGCCACCTGACCATCACCCTCGGCGAGGACGGCCGGGCCTATGGCAACGGTGGCTGCAATCACTGGTTCGCGCCTTATACGCTGGAAGGCGAACGCCTGAGCTTCGGCAAGATCGGCAGCACCCGCAAACTCTGCGGCCCGGCGCTGATGGAGCAGGAAGCGCGCTTCTTGCAGGCATTGGAAAAGGTCGAGCGCTGGGACATTTCCCCCATCGAGCAGATCCGTTTCTGGCCGGCCCAGGGCAAGCCGCTGCGCTGGTGGCTCGAAGAAGGCTGAGTCCTTCAGGCGAAGATCCTGGATCCGGCATGGATCCCCTGTGGCGAGGGGATCCCACCTGTCAAAACAAGGGTTATTTGAACGCCTGCAACGCCTCAAGCTTCGCCATCACCCCCGCCGCCGTCTGTTCCCCCAGCAACTGCTCGCGCACCTTGCCCTGGTTGTCGATGATGTAGGTCACCGGCAGCCCCTCGCTGCGGGGCAGGTCGAAGATCTCGGCCGGATCTCGGGCCAGCACGGTGAAACGGATGCCCATCTTCTCGCTGGCGCTCTTGAGTTCCTCGCCCTGCACCTGATCGAAATTGACCCCGAACACGCCGATGCCGCGCCCCTTGAGCTGCTCGGACAAGGCGTTGAACTCAGGAATTTCGGTGCGGCACGGTGCGCACCATTCGGCCCAGTAGTTGACCACCAGCCATTGCTTGTCCAGCCGCTGCGAGGCAATGGCCTGGCCGTTCTGGTCCACACCATAGTCATTGCCGCAACCGGCGAGCAATAAAGAGCCCATCAATGCCAATGCCGCCGTCAGTCGCCTTGTCATGTGCTGTCCTTGTATGAATGTGAATGCCTGGCACCTGCGCAGGATGCCTGGCACCTCGTGGCACAGTAGAATAGCCGCCACCTTACGCAAGATGCGACCCGCTCATGACCGACCTGACGCTTTATCACAACCCGCGCTGTTCGAAATCCCGTGGTGCACTGCAACTGCTGGAGGACCGAGGCCTCGCGCCCAGCGTGGTTCATTATCTGGAAACCCCGCTCGACGCCACGCAGCTGGAGCGCCTGCTGGGCAAGCTCGGTATCACCGCCCGACAACTGCTGCGCACTGGCGAGGAGCAATACGCGGCCCTGAACCTGGCCGATCCAGGCCTGAGCGAAGCCCAGCTGATCGCCGCGATGGCCGCGCACCCGAAACTCATGGAGCGCCCGATTCTCGAAGTCGGTGACAAGGCCGTCATCGGCCGGCCACCGGAAAAGATCCTGGAGATCCTGCCGTGAGCACGCCGTACATCCTGGTGCTGTATTACAGCCGCGGTGGCGCCACCAACGAAATGGCCCGGCAGATCGCCCGCGGCGTCGAGCAGGCCGGTCTGGAAGCCAGGCTGCGTACGGTGCCGGCAGTGTCCACCGAGTGCGAAGCGGTGTCCCCGGAAATTCCCGGCCAGGGCCCACTGTACGCCACCCTCGATGACCTGAAGCACTGCGCCGGCCTGGCCCTCGGCAGTCCGACCCGTTTCGGCAACATGGCCGCACCGCTCAAGTATTTTCTCGACGGCACCAGCAACCTGTGGCTGACCGGCGCACTGGTGGGCAAACCGGCCGGGGTGTTCACCTCCACCGCCAGTCTGCATGGCGGCCAGGAAACCACTCTGTTGTCGATGATGCTGCCGCTGCTGCACCACGGCATGCTGATCACCGGCCTGCCCTACAGCGAATCGGCACTGATCGACACCCAGGGCGGCGGTACCCCCTACGGGCCGAGCCATCATGCGGGCGCCGACGGTAAAAGCGGCTTGAACGAACACGAAGTGACCCTGTGCCGGGCCCTGGGTTCGCGCCTGGCGAAAACCGCGCAACTGTTGGAGAACGGCCGTGGCTAAGAAGCCCAAGACCCTGCCGCCGATCCAGTGGCTGGAACCACGCGTGCGCGTCGCCCGCGCCGTGAGCCTGCTGTGCTTTTTCGGCCTGGTGGGGCTGCTCTGCGTGTACTACCTGCTCATCGCCGACCTGCACGGCGCCCGGCCCTGGGTGATCCTGCTGATCGAGCTGGTGCCGCTGCTGATCCTGGCGCCGGGCATGATCATGGGCAGCGCCCGTGGCCACTCCTGGATGTGCTTTGTGGTGAACCTGTATTTCATCAAGGGTGCGCTGGCGGCCTATGACCCGAACCGGCAGTGGTTCGGCGTGCTGGAAATGGCCGCGAGCGTGGCGGTGTTCTGCTCGGCCTTGCTGTATGTGCGCTGGCGGTTCCAGTTGAACCGGCGCTTGGCTGGTGAGGGAGATATCCCCGTCGCCTGATGAACCGCTATCGCGAGCAAGCTCGCTCCCACAGGGTGTCACTGAGTCATTGTGGGAGCGAGCCTGCTCGCGATGGCCGCCATGCGGTCTCAATGATTCACGGTATAGGCCAGCATCATCGAGATCTGGCTCATGGGCCTGCCGCCACTCTCCTCATGCCACCGGTTGAAGGCATTCTGCACCGTCGCCAGATCCCGCAGGCTGGTGGGAACCTTGTCGATGATGTCCTGGGCATTGAGGGCGGCCACCACGTCGTAGCTGGGCACGAAAGTGTCCTTGCCCATCATTCGCAGGAAGCGCGGCGCCGACAGGCCGCCCAACTGATGGCCGTGTTTTTTCAGGTAGGTCCACAGGCCGACGATGTCAGTCACCGGCCAGTCGGCAACCAGCGCGCCAAAGCTGCCCTTTTCATGGGCCACGTCCAGAATCAGCTGCGCATTGCGCGGCACGCTCTTGAGCTTGCCCAGGTGCCGGATGATCCTTGCGTCCTGCATCAGCCGCTCCAGGTGCTCAGCGCTCATCAGCACGACCTTTTCCGGGTCGAACCCGAAGAACACCTCTTCGAATGCCGGCCACTTGGCATCCACGAGGCTGTGCTTGAGCCCGGCGCGAAAGACCCGCAGCGCCAGGGTCGACAGGTAGCGATCGTCGCTGATCTTGCGCAGTTGCGCCGGGGTCTTGGGCACCGGCAGGTGAGCCTCCAGTTCAGTCGTCGAACCGAAGCGGTTCAGACAATACTCGTGCAGCCACTTGTAGTCGCGCATGCCCTCTCCTGGGGTCTGAAATGAAAACGGCGCCAGTGGCCTTCATAGCCACTGGCGCCGTGAATAGAGCGGTTGGCACCGTCAGAGGTTCACCACGTTGACGAACCGCGGCGTGGCGTTTTCGTCGATGCGCAGGTTGGTGAAATCGAACAGGTTGCGGTCGGCCAATTGCGATGGAACGACGTTCTGCAGGCCGCGGAAAATGCTCTCGGTACGGCCCGGGGTCTTGCGTTCCCACTCCTGGAGCATCTCCTTGACCACCTGGCGCTGCAGGTTCTCCTGGGAGCCGCACAGGTTGCAGGGGATGATGGGGAATTGCTTGAAATCCGAATAGGCCTGGATGTCCTTTTCGCTGCAATAGGCCAGCGGACGGATCACCACGTTGCGCCCGTCGTCGGCCCGCAGCTTGGGCGGCATGGCCTTGAGCGTTCCGTTGTAGAACATGTTCAGGAAGAAGGTCTCGACGATGTCATCGCGGTGATGACCCAGGGCCATCTTGGTTGCACCGATCTGGTCGGCGAAGGTGTAGAGCGTACCGCGACGCAGGCGTGAACACAGCGAGCAGGTGGTCTTGCCTTCGGGGACCAGCTCCTTGACCACCGAGTAGGTGTCCTTCTCGACGATGTGGTATTCCACGCCGAGGGACTCCAGGTAGGCCGGCAGCACATGCTCGGGGAAACCGGGCTGCTTCTGGTCCATGTTCACCGCGACGATGTCGAATTTGATCGGCGCAACCTTCTGCAAATGCATCAGGACATCCAGCAGGGTGTAGCTGTCCTTGCCGCCGGACAGGCAGACCATGACCTTGTCGCCATCCTCGATCATGTTGAAATCGGCGACCGCCTCACCGGCCTGGCGGCGCAGGCGCTTTTGCAGTTTGTTCTGGTTGACCGTAAGAGTGCCCATGACGCGAAATCCGTGAGGTGTGACGAAAGGCCGGCATTTTACGCAAAAAACCCACTTTCAGCGAAGACCCATGATGAACGCTGATTGTGGCGAGGGAATTTTCCCTGCTGGAGTGCGAAGCGCCCCGCTCCACTGGCTTCCCAGCCTGACACTGCAGATTAGGGGAGCTGTTGCATGGTCCAGCGGGATAAGTCCCCTGGCCACGGGTAAGCCCCGCCTACCGCACCGGCGCAAGACTCATCGGCGATTAATAGACTTTTCTACAGCGCGATTTGCTCTAAGCCCCTAGTCCCACTAGGGATAACTCCTTTCTATACTGCGTCATAAGGTCGCACACATATTCAGACCTTTACTTACTTGGCCATTTGGCCCGTAGGCGCTCCGTTGGGGGGCGATGGCAATAACAAAGGAGTGACTGACTATGATCCATCATGTCGTGGGGCTCTTTACCCACCCTGATCAAGAATGGAAGGAAATCCGTGGCGATCAGGAGGAAAGCATCAGCCACATGTACCTCACCCATACGCTGATTCTCGCGGCCATCCCCGCAGTATCGGCGTTTATCGGCACCACGCAGGTGGGATGGGTCATCGGCAATCGCCCACCGGTGATGCTTACCCAGGAAAGCGCGCTATGGATGACCATCATGTCGTACCTCGCCATGTTGGGTGGGGTGGCTGTGATGGGTGCCTTCATCCACTGGATGGCCCGTACCTATGACGCCAATCCGAGCCTGGCCCGTTGCGTCGCGTTCGCCACCTATACCGCGACACCGTTGTTCATCGGCGGGCTGGCGGCGCTCTACCCGCACATGTGGCTGGGGATGATCGTCGGCACGGCAGCGATCTGCTACACGGTCTACCTGTTGTACGTGGGCCTGCCCACCTTCATGAACATTCCCCAGGACGAAGGGTTCCTGTTTTCCAGCTCGGTGCTCGCCGTCGGCCTGGTGGTGCTGGTCGCGATCATGGCGTTCACGGTCATTGTCTGGGGGCTGGGCGTCGGCCCGGTCTACACCAACTGAACTCCAAGGCTCACCTATAAAAACAGGATCTGCCAATACAGGCCGCCGCAAGGCGGCCTTCCTGTGCCTGGAACAGCCAAGACGACCATTGGGCGCCCGGGCGATTCGCAATGGCCGGCGCTTGCGGCATACTCGGGGTTCTGGAGACCCGTAAAGCATGCTCGAGCAACTCAATACCCGCGTCGAAGAGTGTTACCAACAAGCCGAAGCCTTTTTCAAACGTTCCTTCAAACGCCCCGTAGTCAGCTTCAAATTGCGTGGCCAGAAAGCCGGTGTCGCGCATCTGCACGAGAACCTGCTGCGCTTCAACCCGCAGTTGTACCGGGAAAACGCCGAGGATTTCCTCAAGCAGACTGTCGCCCACGAAGTCGCGCACCTGATCGCCCATCAATTGTTCGGCGAACGCATCCAGCCCCACGGCGAGGAATGGCAACTGATCATGCGCGGGGTCTACGAACTGCCGCCCAATCGTTGCCACACCTACGAAATCAAGCGTCGCAGCGTGACCCGCTACATCTACAAATGCCCCTGCGACGGCAGCGACTTCCCGTTTTCGGCCCAGCGCCATCGCCTGGTGCGCCAGGGGCGGCGATACTTGTGCCGCAGCTGCCGCAATACCCTGGTGTTCAGTGGGGAAACGCGGGTGGAGTAATGCTCTTGTGGTGTGGGCCGGCCTCATCGCGAGCAGGCTCGCTCCCACAGGATCCGTGAATGCCAAAGATCCAGTGTGGGAGCGAGCTTGCTCTCGATGGCGGCCTTGCCGCCCTACAAAACCACCCCGCTCCTGCGCAATTCGGCAATCCGCCCAGCACTGAACCCCAACGCCCCCAACACCTGATCCGTATGCGCCCCCAGCCCCACGCCAACATGTCGAGGTTCGGGCAGGCCATCTGAAAACCTCAACGGACAGGCCATCTGAGCCTGGCTCGAACCATCCCCTCGGGGCACCTGTTTCACCAGCTCCCGAGCCTGTAACTGCGGATGCCGGACAGCTTCCGCCAGGCTCAGCACCGGCTCGACGCAAGCATCGACCCTAGCAAACAAGCCGCACAGCTCGGCAAAATCATGCTTCTGGAACTCGGTCTGCAGTGCCTGCTTAAGGGCGTATTGCTCTTCAGGCTTGGGCGACAGTCCCTGGGCCGCCAGTTCCGGTCGCCCCAAGGCCTCGCACAGTGCCTGCATGAAGGCCGGTTCCAGGCTGCCCACCGACATCCAGCGGCCATCCCGCGTGCGGTAATAATCGTAGAAGCTGCCGCCGTTGAGCAATTGGTCCTCCCTGCCCGGTTCGACACCACAGGCCAGGTAACCGGCGCCTGCCAGCGCGTTCAGGCTGAAGACACAATCGCTCATGCTTACATCCAGATGCTGGCCCTGTCCGCTCTGTTGCCGGGCAATCACCGCCGCCAGCAGCCCGATCACCCCATGCAACGAACCGCCGGCAATGTCCGCCGCCTGGATACCCAAAGGCAGCGGGCCGCTATCGGCACGGCCGGTATGGCTGGCAAGCCCCGTCAGGGCCAGGTAGTTGATGTCATGGCCGGCGCGGTCCCTGTAGGGCCCGGTCTGGCCATAGCCGGTAATCGACACGTAGATCAGCCGTGGATTGATCGCTTTAAGGGTGTCATATCCCAACCCCAGCCGCTCCATCACCCCGGGCCGGAACTGCTCCAGCACGATGTCGTACTCGCCAAGCAGTTGCCCGATGATCTCTCGTGCCGCGGGCTGCTTGAGGTCCAGGGCCAGGCTGCGCTTGTTGCGATTGAGGTAGGCATGACTGGCCGACACCCCCTGGTCATTGGGTGGCAGGTTGCGCACCAGATCCGGGCGGGTCGGCGATTCGATACGCAACACCTCTGCCCCCATGTCCGCCAGTAACAGTGAAGCGAACGGACCAGGCAACAGAGTCGAGAAATCCAGGACCTTGAGCGACGCCAACGGGCCTTGCATGGGTGACCTCCAGTGACTGAACGCTGAAAGACTAGGCAGGGGTTGGCGATGGGGCAATCACTGGATTCGTCACTTTGAATGACGATTGTGCTCACGGCCGACAGGGATCTCTTGTGGCAAGGGAACCAATCCGCTCACCACAAAACAAGTTCTTGCCCGAACAATCCAGCGCAATAAATGTATGGTCAGCCCTTCTCCTGCAACCTCATGGGCTGTTTTCGGTAAAGCTGGCTTGCGCTAATGTATCCGGGCTCGTTGTGAGCGTTGCTGCAACAACGCTCGGCCCTCGATGAGTAGCCGCTCCCGACTGTCCTGAAAAAACCCTCAGCTTCTAAAGCTGATTTTATTGCCAGGTTCTCAGTCGGGCCGTTTGCCGTTTACTGTCATCAGTCAGTGACGTCGCAAAAGCCGGTGGTAACGCTGTGCATTCAAGCGTTCGGATGTGGGTCGTACTGGCCGCCTTTGGCCAGTACCGCCCACACGATTCGCGCCAGTTTGTTTGCTAGCGCACACGCGACGACATTGGAGTGGCGACGCGTCAGTAGCTCTCGAACCCAAGGCCCCAAGGCGTCCTCTCGCTTATCGATATGCTGAATAACGGATCGCGCGCCCTGTACCAGCAATTGGCGGATGTGCTTGTCGCCACGCTTGCTGATCCCCAGAAGCACCGTCTTCCCACCCGTCGAATACTGCCTCGGCACCAGCCCCAGCGAAGCGGCAAAATCGCGTCCACTTCGATAGTTCGACGCATCGCCCACATCCGCCAATACCGCACTGGCGGTGATTGGGCCGATGCCAGGAATACTCTGCAAACGATTTCCGGCATCGTCTTCTTTCAACTGCTGTTTCAGGTCGGACTCGATGTCCTTGATTTCATCATTCAGCTGTTGGATTTGACGATGAAGACGCATCAACACGCTCTTTAGGCGCAATGGAACCGGATGTTGTGGATCGTCCAGCAGCGCTGGCACGCGGTTCAACGCCGTTGCGCCAATGGGCAGGCTGATCCCGAATTCCAGCAAAAAACCATGAATCTGATTGGTCGCGACGGTGCGATGGCCAATCAAGGAATCTCGGACACGATGCAAAGCTGAAAGCGTTTGTTGCTCTGCGGTTTTAATCGAGCAGAAGCGCATCGCGGGGCGGCTCGCCGCCTCGCAAATCGCTTCGGCATCAATGAAGTCGTTTTTGTTGCCTTTGACGAACGGCTTAACGTATTGCGGGGCAATCAGTTTTACCTCGTGGCCCAATGCCTCAACCTGTCGAGCCAGCCAGTGGGCACCGCCACACGACTCCATCACCACCGTGCAGGCCGGCAGTTGGGCCAATGTGCCGAGCAATTGGCTGCGGCTGGTTTTCTTGCGCAAAACCTGATGACCTTTGGCGTCCTGGCCGTGCAGATGGAAACTGTGTTTACCAATGTCGATGCCGAGAAGCGTCATCGTGTTCATGAGAGATCCTCCGCCGAAAACGAGAAAAGCCCTGCAAGCGTAAACCTGCAGGGCTTCTCGGTCAGGCTGACCATCTCATTAAACCCGCCGAAGCGGGTTTTTTATTGCAGTTGAAGCTTACTTCACAGCGCCTGGAGCAGAGGACTCGGCCGCTGCAATCTGCGCCGCCGCGATCTGCTCGTCATCTTCACGTACTTCGGAGATGCCACGACCACCGGAAGCCAGTTCGGTCTGCAGCTGGTCTTCGTCCAGTTCCTTCACCCACTTGGCAACCACGACGGTGGCAACGGCATTGCCCACCAGGTTGGTCAGGGCGCGGGCTTCGGACATGAAGCGGTCGATACCCAGGATCAGCGCCAGGCCGGCCACCGGCAGGTGACCCACGGCCGACAGGGTGGCCGCCAGTACGATGAAGCCGCTACCGGTCACGCCAGCCGCCCCCTTGGACGACAACAGCAACACCAGCAGCAGGGTGATCTGGTGGGTCAGGTCCATCGGGGTGTCGGTGGCCTGGGCGATGAACACTGCCGCCATGGTCAGGTAGATCGAGGTACCGTCGAGGTTGAAGGAGTAGCCAGTCGGGATCACCAGGCCTACGACAGATTTCTTGGCGCCCAGGCGCTCCATCTTGATCAGCATGCGTGGCAGGGCCGATTCCGAGGAGGAAGTACCCAGTACGATCAACAGCTCTTCACGGATGTAGCGAATCAGCTTGATGACACTGAAACCGTGGGCGCGGCAGATGGCGCCCAGCACCACCAGGACGAACACGACGCAAGTGATGTAGAAGCAGATCATCAGCTGGCCCAGTTGCACCAGCGAGCCGACACCGTAGGCACCGATGGTGAACGCCATGGCACCGAAGGCACCGATGGGAGCCAGTTTCATGATCATGTTGATGATGATGAACATCACGTGGGCGAAACGATCGATGAAGTCCAGCACCGGCTTGCCATAGGCACCCAGGCGATGCAGGGCGAAACCGAAGAGCACCGAGAACATCAGCACTTGCAGGATGTCGCCGTTGGCGAACGCACCGACGATGGTGTTCGGGATCACGTTGAGGATGAAGGCAACGATGCTCTGGTCTTTACCAGCGCTGATGAAACCGGCGATCTTGCTGGTGTCCAGGGTCGACACGTCGATGTGCATGCCGTTGCCCGGTTGCACGACGTTGACCACGACCAGGCCGATCAGCAAGGCGATGGTGGAGACGATTTCAAAGTACAGCAGCGCATAACCGCCGGTCTTGCCGACCGACTTCATGTTCTGCATGCCGCCGATGCCGCTGACAACGGTACAGAAGATGATCGGGGCGATGACCATTTTGATCAGTTTGATGAACCCGTCACCGAACGGCTTGAGGGCTACACCGGTCTGCGGGTAGAAGTGGCCGAGCAAAATACCGATGGCAATGGCTACGATCACCTGGAAATACAGGGATTTGTACAAGGGCTGACGAGTCGTCATGGCAAACTTTCCTCAAGCGTCCCGCGTGACAACATCCACCTGTCGCCCACGAAACCTCAACTTTGCGAACCCTCCTGCACTGGAGGGATTTGTTTTGTCGGCTGCACGCTGCAGACCTACCCAATGCATCGCAAGGCGCGTGCCATTTTTGCGAAATGCCCTACAGCCAGCATGGCAGACGGGTTTCATGAATATTCGAAAACTAAACGACGCCGTTTAAGGTGGCGGATTTCCGCCCACCGGCCAGCTGACGTTCCGGGATTTGGCGGATATCCGCCTTGTCGAGCCGGATCGCCCTGCTACCATCGAGCGCCTGACAAACGGATGGATGCCATGCGCCAACGCACGATCGCCAGCCATTTCGCCCGCGCCGCCCTGGGGGGCGCGCGCCGACAAGGGTTCGACTATTTCCCCCTGCTGCAACAACTGGGTATCAGTCCCGAGCTTCTGGACGAGCCGCGGGCGCGCCTCGCGCCAGAGCAGTTCGCTCGCCTGCTGCAGGCGCTGTGGCTGGCGATGGGCGATGAATACCTGGGTTTCGGCAAGGCTCGCAGCAAGCCCGGGACCTTCGCCATGATGTGTCATGCGTTGATCCACTGCCGTAACCTGGGCAGCGCCCTGCAGCGCGGCCTGCTGTTCTACAGCCTGTTCCCGGATGCGCCGGGCCTGACCTTGCTGGCGGAAGGTGAACGGGTGCGCCTGGTGCTGGACGACTCGACCCTTTGGGACCCGGACCACTTCCTCACCGAGAGCCTGCTGGTGGTCTGGCACCGCCTTGGCAGTTGGCTGATCGGCCAGCGGATCGGCCTGGAACAGGCCACTTTCGGCTACCCCAGGCCTGCCCATGGGGCCGAGTACGATTTGCTGTTCCCTTGTCCCGTGGTGTTCGACGCACCTCACAGCAGCCTGTCGTTCCACAGCCGCTACCTGGACATGCCGCTGCTCCAGGATGAACGGACTCTCAAGCGCTTTCTCGAACGTTCCCCTGCCGACCTGCTGTCGCGCCCGGACGACGGACACAGCTTGAGCAGCCAACTGCGTCGCCTGCTCAGCCGCGACACCGCTCGCTGGCCGGACCTGGACACCGTAGCCGCTCATCTGCACATCAGCCCCCAGACACTGCGTCGGCACTTGCGCGAGGAAGGCACCAGCTTCCAGGAGCTCAAGGACCACCTGCGGCGGGATATCGCCATCTACCATCTGGGCCGCGCGGACCTGTCGTTGCAGCAGATCGCCGAGCAGTTGGGTTTTTCCGAACCGTCGGCGTTTCACCGGGCTTTCAAGAAGTGGACGGGGGTGACGCCGGGGGCCTATCGGGAACAGGACAATTGAGCAGGACAGATGGGCGGCGGCAGCAACCACGCCCAACCCCAGTCAAACCAACGGGAAATGAATCCGGAACGCCGCCCCGCCCAGTTCCGAATCCCCCAGGGTCAGGCGCGCGTTGTAGCTTTCGATGATGTCCTTGACCACCGCCAGACCGATCCCCTGCCCCGGATGCTGGCGGTCCAGCCGCTCGCCACGCTGGAGAATCCGTGCACGTTGATCCGGCGGCACACCCGGTCCGTCGTCCTCGACACACAGCTCCATGCCGCCGAGGACCTGGTGCACGCTGACACGCACCTGCTCCAGGCATAGCCGATAAGCGTTCTCCAGAAGGTTGCCAAGCATCTCCAGCAAGGCTCCCTGCTCGATCGGCACGTGGCACTGTTCCGGCAGTTCGAACGCGACATTGACCCGCTTGTCGCGGTAGACCTTGTCCAGGGTGTCGCACAGGCTTTGCAACACCGGGCGCAGGCGCACCTGGTGGCGTACCAGCCCGCTCTTGCGCAAGCTGGCGCGCTGCAACTGGAAACCGATCTGCTGGCTCATGCGCTCGATCTGGGTCTGCAGCACCCAGGCCTGGCCACGGTCTTCCGGGCGCCGGGCCATGTCTTCGCTGACGCCCTGCAACACCGCCAGGGGGGTCTTGAGGCTGTGGGCCAGGTCGTCGAGGGAGTCACGGTAACGGCTGCGCTGCTCCCGTTCGCTGTGCAACAGGCGGTTGAGGGAGCCCGTCAGGCGCAGCAGTTCCCGAGGGTGTTCGGTACTGAGGCTTTCCCGCGCCCCGCTTTCGATTTCGTCCAGTTCCTGGCTCAGGCGTCGCAGCGCCCGCAGGCCCCAGGTCAGGCCGATCCACAACAGTGCCAGCAGCACCAGCAGCGCGGCACCGAAGCCCAGGTAGAGGTTGTCCCGCAGCCCCTGCAGGGTCACCTCGTAATCACGAACCGGTTGCAGGGTAACGATGCTGAACGCCGCGTTCTGGCCACCGAGCAGCTTGATCTCGACGTCATAGACGAAGAACTCCTGGCCGTCGTTTTCGCGGATACGCGCGAACTGGTTGCCCTGGCCGTCGTAGCGTGGCGCGTAGTTGATGTTTTCCTCGCGGGTGGCCTTCGACCGCCAGACCAGCCGCCCATCGCGGTCGTAGATGTAGCCCAGCAGGCGGGCGTCGGCGAGGTTGAAGCGTTCGTCCGGCAGTTGTTCCGGCATCTTCAATCGATTGTTTTCCACTCGGGCGGCGGAAATCAGCGTGGTCACGTCCGAGGCCAGGCGTTGCTCGATGGACTCCTGCAAGGCCAGGCTGAACGCGCCTTGCATGGCCGGCAGCAGCGCCAGCATGAACAGCACCGCCAGGGTCATGGCGGCCAGCATCAAGCGCAGTCGAAGCGAACGAATCACTGGCAGCGCTCGTTGAACAGGTAGCCCAGGCCACGCACCGTGTCGATTGGCTTGAAGCCGGCGGGCGCCTCCAGCTTGCGGCGCAGCCGCCCCACCAGCACCTCGATGACATTGGGATCGCGTTCGCCATCATCGGGATAAAGCTGCTCCATCAGGCGATCCTTGGCCACCACCTGCTGGTGATGGCGCATCAGGTATTCCAGGATGCGGTACTCATAGGCGGTCAATGCCAGCGGCTCATCCCCCAGGGACGCCTGCTTGCGATTGAGGTCGAGCAACAGCGGACCGGCGGTGATGGTCGACTGGGTAAAGCCGCTGGAACGACGCAACAGGGCGTTCAAGCGAGCCTCCAGCTCCTCGAACTGGAACGGCTTGACCACGTAGTCATCCGCCCCGGCGGCCAGGCCTTCGACCTTGTCCTGCCAGTTACCGCGAGCCGTGAGGATCAGGACAGGGAATGTCTTGTCCTGGGCGCGCAACCGGCGGATCAGCTCCAGGCCGCTGATGCCCGGCAGACCCAGGTCGATCACCGCCAGGTCATGATTGAATTCACGGACCTGGTACAGCGCCTCTTCGGCATTGACCACGGCCTGCACCACATGGCCGCTGTCGGTCAGGCGGGTATGCAGGTGGTGACGCAATAACGCTTCGTCTTCGACGACCAGTAATTTCATGGAGCCTTTCCCCAGGCAGAATCAAACAATCCAGCGCGACACACCTCGACGAGGCGCCGGATCGTCTTCGCTCGATCCGGCGGCGCGCGATCCTCGCCCGCTTAGAACGTGTAGTTGGCCGACAGGTAGGTCTGGGCGCTGCTGGTCAGGTCCAGCGACCCCACCTTGTCGCCACCGTGCGGGCTCATCTCGGTGCTGGCGTTGCTGCGCAGGTAACGGTAACCCAGTTCCACCGAAGCGTTCTTCGAAACCTGCTGCAAGACGCCCGCCTGCAAGCCTACTGCGTAGCCGATGTCGCTGTCGCGGCTGAAACCGGGAGAATCCTGGGTCAGCTTGGTCAGGCCCGCCGTGCCGCCACCGAACAGTTTGGTACTGCCGGTGACCGGATAGAACACATCGTAGCTGCCCAGCAGGTTTTCCTGGCGCAATTTGATGCCGTTGTGGGTGCCCGAGACATTGTCATAGGTGGCGTAGTAGCGACCCTGGTCGTTCTGCTTGCCCAGGCGCAGGCCATAGGTGGTGTCCTTGCCGATCACGCCGTCGGCGTTCGGATTGTTCAGGGCCTGGTCCAGGGCACTGGACTTCTTGACCTTGTCGCTGGTCTGGCCGAGGGTCAGGCTGGCGAAGTTATCGTCGGCATGGGCCATGGCGCTGGCGCCCAGGACGGTAAAAGCCAGCAGCAGTTTTTTCATCCGGATCATGTTCAGGTTCCTCTGGAACGTGGTGTGTGGTGAAGTCGAAGCCACGTTAACCAACGGTCCCTGAACACCCCTTGAACGTTCTCTGAACCAGTGCTGAACGAATCGGCTAGAGTGTCCAGTCTCACTGTCGTGCAAACCCACCTTTCATGGAGATCCGTCATGCGCAGGTTACTTGCTGTCTTACTTCTGGCTTTCAGCGGGGCGAGCCACGCCGCCATCCAGACCCAGGAGATTCCCTACACCAGTGCCGACGGCACGAAGCTGATCGGCTATTACGCCTACGACGACGCCATCAAGGGGCCGCGCCCGGGAGTGGTGGTGGTGCACGAATGGTGGGGGCTGAACGATTACGCCAAGCGCCGTGCCCGTGACCTGGCGGGCCTGGGCTACAGCGCCCTGGCCATCGACATGTATGGCGACGGCAAGAATACCGAGCATCCCAAGGATGCCATGGCCTTCATGCAGGCGGCGCTCAAGGACGGCAAGGCGGCCAGTGCGCGCTTCCAGGCCGGTCTGGACCTGTTGAAGAAACAACCCCAGACCGATCCGGATAAACTCGCCGCCATCGGCTACTGCTTCGGCGGCAAGGTGGTACTGGATGCGGCGCGCCAAGGCGTGCCACTGGCCGGTGTGGTGAGTTTCCACGGCGCGCTGGTGACCAACACCCCGGCCACGCCCGGCAGCGTCAAGGCCAAGGTCCTGGTGGAGCACGGCGCCCTGGACAGCATGGTCACCGAAGACAACGTCGCCGCGTTCAAGACCGAAATGGACAAGGCCGGTGCCGACTACCAATTCGTCAGCCTCAAAGGCGCCAAGCATGGCTTCAGCAACCCGGACGCCGACCGTCTGAGCCACGGCGAGCACGGCGGTCCGGATATCGGCTACAACAAGGAGGCCGATGAAAAGTCCTGGGCGGACATGCAGTCGTTCTTCAAGAAAATCTTTGGCTGACATACACACTTTGTGGCGAGGGGGATTTCCCCCTCGCCACAAAAGCCCTGCCCGCTCAGGACACTGCCCTGTTCCTACTACCCAGCGTGCGGCCAACCCGGCAAAATGCCCGGCATGAACCGACTCCCCGCCCTGCCCGCCTGCTGCTCGCCTCTGGATGACCGGTGGCTGCTGCCCGACATCCTGCCCGACACCTTCTTGCTGAGCACCTGCTTCGACCCGTTGCTGCTGGCTAGTGACGATTTCCGCAGCAGCGCCATCGAGCCACCCGCGAGCATCCAGCGCTCCGTGCCCAAGCGCCAGGCCGAATTCCTTGCCGGGCGAATCTGCGCCCGGGCCGCCCTGCACCGCCTGGATGGCCAGCCTTGCGTGCCGGCCATCGGCGAAGACCGCGCCCCTGTGTGGCCGGCCCATGTCAGCGGCTCGATCACCCACAGCACCGGCCGGGCGGCGGCCATCGTCGCTCGCAAGGAACACTGGCAGGGCCTGGGCATGGACCTGGAAAACCTCCTCGACCCCGAGCGCGCCGAGCGCCTGGCCGGCGAAATCCTCACGCCGCCCGAGCTGCTGCGCCTGGCCAACACCCCGCAGGATGACCGCGCATTGCTGGTGACCCTGACCTTTTCGGTCAAGGAAAGCCTGTTCAAGGCGCTGTATCCGATCGTCGGGAAGCGCTTTTATTTCGAGCATGCCGAGGTACTGGAGTGGACACAGGATGGGCAGGTGCGACTACGGTTACTGACCGACCTTTCGGAGCAGTGGCGTCATGGCAGCGAGCTGCAGGCACAGTTTGGGGTGAAGGATTCGCAGTTGTTGAGCCTGGTGGGCATCAGGGCCTGAGCCTTGCGCAGTGTCCACAACAGCGGCCCACCTCAGCCACACCCTTCAAGACCGGTCCTGATGCCTCGGCCAGCTCAGGCTGAAACAGGCGCCACCCAGGCTCTTGCTCTTGCCGATCAGCGCCCGGCCGTCATGCCAATGGATGATCCGCCGCACGATCGACAGCCCCAGCCCATGGCCACCCGAAGCACGGGCACGACTGTCGTCCAAACGCAGGAACGGCTTGAACACTCGCTCCCATGCCGCCTCAGGCACGCCGGGACCGTCGTCCTCGACATCCACCCGACAGCGCAACTGCCCCACCTGGTAACTCACCGTCACCCGTGACCGGGCATGGCGCATGGCATTGCTCACCAGGTTCTGCAAGGCGCGGTGCAGGAACCGCGGCTCGGCCTCGACCCAGGCGCCATCGCAATCGGCGGCAGAGAGGCAGAGTCCCCGCTCCACCGTGACACCCGGCCTGAGCGGGCCCAGTTCCTCGATCACCTGATTGATCAGGGCATCGAGGTCCACGCGCTGGAAATTCAGTGCCGGCGAACCCTGCTCCAGTCGCGCATAGGTCAACATCTCGTCCACCAACCGGTCCAGGTCCTCGATGTCGTGGTCCATGCCCGCCAGGTATTTTTCCCGGGCCTGGGCGGTGGTGGCACTGCCGAGCATTTCCAGGCCGAAGCGCAGGCGCGCCACCGGGGTACGCAGTTCATGGGACACCGCTCGCACCAGCTCGCGCTGGATTGCCAACAACTGTTGCAGGTGCTCGGCCATGCCGTTGAACGCCGCGGCCAGTCGCCCCACCGAGTCGGCGCCCCGGGCCGGCACTCGGGTTTCCAGGCTGCCTTGGGCGATCTGGGTGGCGGCCGACTCCAGGCCCCGCAGGCGTCGCTCCAATTGGCGCACCAGCAGATAGACAATCAACCCGATCAGGCTCAACCCCAACGCCGCGATCAAGACCAGCCATTGCGGTGGATACGGGTTCATCTGGTACAGCGGACCGATCTCCAGCACCCAGGGCGTGCCGACCATGCCGGCGAATACCCGGATCGAATCGCCGTCCTTGCCCAGGGCCATCACCGTATCGCCTTCGGTGACACGACGACGCTGGTCTTCGTCCATGTCCACCTGGTCGACGCTCATCAGTCGAAGATCGAAACCGAACCCCTTGTCCTGCTTGAGCTGGGCAAGCCGTTCGGGCTGCTCGGCCACGGGGTAGCGCACCAGTTCGTCGGCCAGCAGATAAATGGTGGCCCGGGCCAGTTGCTCGCTGATCTGGCGGACCTCGCCCATCAGCATCAGTTGCTCACCATCACTGACCAACCGATAGACCTTAGCCGCATGGGGCCCGGTCTGTTCCACCAGTACCTGTCCACGCAACACACGGGTGCGCTGGCCAAGGTCGAGGTCGGTCTCGGCGAAGGTCCGCAGTGCCAGGGGAATACCCAGCAGGCGCCCCCACAGCATCAGGGCGCGATGGCGTTCGGTATCGTTCATCGGCCGCAGATTGTCGGCCATCAGGGAAAACGTGCCGTGGGCCAGGCGCTCGCGATATTGTTCGGCGCGGGTCTGGTTGAGCAGGTGCAGGGCCAGCACCCCGAGCACCGCCACCAGCACCAGCGCCGCGCACATGCCGCCATAGATGCGCAGGAAAATCGAGTTCACGGCGCCGGGTCTACGCAGGCTTCGGGAACGAACAGGTAGCCTTTGCTGCGGATGGTCTTGATCAGCCGGGGATGCTCCGGATCGTCACCGATCTTGGGGCGGATCCGCGAGATTCGCACATCAATGGAGCGGTCCTGGCCGTCATAGCCGATACCGCGCAAGGCGGTGAAGATTTCTTCCCGGGACAGGATGCGCCCGGCATTGGACACCAGCAGCCACAGCAGATCGAATTCGGCGCTGGTCAGTTCGATACCGCTGCCCTGCAACCAGGCCTCGCGCAAGGCACTGTCCACCACCAGCGGACCGAACTGCAGGCGCCGCGATTTCTGCGGGTTCGGCTCCACGGGCTCGCTGCGCCGCAACAGCGCCTGGATGCGTGCCAGCAACACCCGCGGGCGCACCGGCTTGCAGACATAGTCGTCCGCCCCCAGGTCCAGCCCCTGGATCTGATCGGTGTCGTCGGTACGGGCGGTGAGCATCAGGATCGGCCCGTCGTACTGCTCGCGCACCTTGCGACAGATGCTCAAGCCATCTTCGCCCGGCAGCATCAGGTCGAGGATCACAAGGTCCGGTTGCTCGGCGATGATCCGCCGAGCCGCCACCGCGCCGTCGCCCTCGATGGCGACCCGCAGCCCATTGCTCTCCAGGTAGTCACGGGTCAGCTCGGCGAGACGCTGGTCGTCCTCGACAATCAATACCTGCCAGGCTTCTTGTTCCACTGGGGGCCTCGTCTTGCAGCGAATAGGAAGGGATGTGCACGCTTGCATGGCGACAACGCTTGCCACAGGGCATGTATGTCCACTTATGGATCGTCGGGGCCGTCCTCTCTTTATTGTCATCCTGGACGAGGACAATCGCACCGATACATGGCCCGATTGTATAAACGGCGTCCCGCTAGAAAACAAGCGGACAAATGCGTTCGGCCGGATGGAATGGCTGTGGTATGGTCCGCGCCCGCAAAATTTTCGAACAGTTTTTCAGTGCTCGAAATTGTTGAAAAAGCGCTCGCTCCAGCAAGCTCGCGGCCTACAGAGCAGCTCCACGTTTCGCACACAAATTACGCACAGGCTTATCCACAGGTAGTACGTTGATTCATCCCCCAAAACGCATTATCTTGTAGCCCGCCACGAAAAAACCCCTACATGTAGGGGTTCAGGCCAAAAACCAAACACAAGTCGGACAGAGAATTCAAGCGCTTTTCGTGCCTCTGTCCAGCTGAAACATCGCATCCCCAAGACCCATCCGCGCCGCGCGAAGGGCAATGGCTTCAAAGGTTGAGAAAACGACCGGAACGGTACGGGTGTTGCAGTACTTGGCTGCGCCCCTTCAGTTCGGTCACGAGCCCAGGCTCGCAACCCAGAACTTCGGATGGAGGCGGCCTCCCGGCCCAGCCTCCTACTGTCCCGAAGTGGTTATGCCCGACGCCAGTCGGTTGTAGTGCTTCAGGACGGAACGGTGGGCCCCGCGAGGGAGCCCAAACAAACATAGAGAACGTGGAGACACCCATGCACACCGACACAACTCGCGAGAACCCGCAGGGCACCGCGCCGCTGGCCGCCGATTCGAGCCCGGATCTGTCTGCCACCGCGCCCGGCCAACTGCGTGTGATCAAGCGTAACGGCACTGTCGTTCCTTACACCGATGACAAGATCACCGTCGCCATCACCAAAGCGTTTCTCGCAGTTGAGGGCGGTACCGCTGCCGCCTCGTCGCGAATCCACGACACCGTGGCCCGCCTGACCGAACAGGTCACCGCGACCTTCAAGCGTCGCATGCCCTCGGGCGGCACCATCCACATCGAAGAGATCCAGGACCAGGTCGAACTGGCCCTGATGCGTGCCGGCGAGCAGAAAGTGGCCCGCGACTACGTGATCTACCGTGACTCCCGTGCCAAGGAGCGTGCCACCCGCGCGCCAGCCGACGCACCGGTCCAGGCCCACCCATCGATCCGCATCGCCCGCGCCGACGGCACCCTGGCGCCTCTGGACATGGGTCGCCTGAACACCATCGTCACCGAAGCCTGCGAAGGCCTGGAAGAAGTCGACGGCGAACTGATCCAGCGCGAAACCCTGAAGAACCTCTATGACGGCGTCGCCCTCAAGGACGTCAACACCGCCCTGGTGATGACCGCGCGGACCCTGGTGGAGCGCGAGCCGAACTACTCCTTCGTCACCGCCCGCCTGCTGATGGACACCCTGCGCGCCGAAGGCCTGAGCTTCCTGGAAGTCGCCGAGAGCGCGACCCACCATGAAATGGTCGACCTTTACGCCAAGGCGTTGCCGGCCTACATCGCCAAGGGTATCGAATACGAACTGCTGAACCCGGTCCTGGCGTCCTTCGACCTGGAAAAACTCGGCAAGGCGATCGATCACGAGCGCGACCAGCAGTTCACCTACCTGGGCCTGCAGACCCTGTACGACCGTTACTTCATCCACAAGGACGGCGTGCGTTTCGAACTGCCGCAGATCTTCTTCATGCGCGTGGCCATGGGCCTGGCGATCGAAGAGAAGCAGCGCGAAGACCGTGCCATCGAGTTCTACAACCTGCTGTCGTCCTTCGACTACATGGCCTCGACCCCGACCCTGTTCAACGCCGGTACCCTGCGGCCACAGCTGTCGAGCTGCTACCTGACCACCGTGCCGGACGACCTGTCGGGCATCTACGGCGCGATCCACGACAACGCCATGCTGTCCAAATTCGCCGGCGGCCTGGGCAACGACTGGACCCCGGTTCGCGCATTGGGCTCGTACATCAAGGGTACCAACGGCAAGTCCCAGGGCGTCGTGCCGTTCCTCAAGGTGGTCAACGACACCGCCGTGGCGGTCAACCAGGGCGGCAAGCGCAAGGGCGCGGTCTGTGCCTACCTGGAAACCTGGCACATGGACATCGAAGAGTTCATCGAGCTGCGCAAGAACACCGGTGACGACCGTCGTCGTACCCACGACATGAACACCGCCAACTGGATCCCCGACCTGTTCATGAAGCGTGTCTTCGACGACGGCAAGTGGACCCTGTTCTCGCCATCCGAAGTGCCGGACCTGCACGACCTGACCGGCAAGGCCTTCGAAGAGCGCTACGAGTACTACGAAGCCCTGACCGAGTACAACAAGATCAAGTTGTTCAAGGTCGTCCAGGCCAAGGACCTGTGGCGCAAGATGCTGTCGATGCTGTTCGAGACCGGCCACCCATGGCTGACCTTCAAGGACCCGTGCAACCTGCGCAGCCCGCAGCAGCACGTGGGCGTGGTCCACAGTTCGAACCTGTGCACCGAGATCACCCTGAACACCAACAAGGACGAGATCGCGGTCTGCAACCTGGGCTCGATCAACCTGCCGAACCACATCGTCGACGGCAAGCTGGACACCGCCAAGCTGCAGCGCACCGTGAACACCGCCGTGCGCATGCTCGACAACGTGATCGACATCAACTACTACTCGGTGCCACAGGCGAAGAACTCCAACTTCAAACACCGTCCAGTGGGCCTGGGAATCATGGGCTTCCAGGACGCGCTGTACCTGCAGCACATCCCGTATGGTTCGGACGCTGCCGTCGAGTTCGCCGACAAGTCCATGGAAGCGGTCAGCTACTACGCGATCCAGGCTTCCTGCGACCTGGCCGACGAGCGCGGTGCCTACGAGACGTTCCAGGGCTCGCTGTGGTCCAAGGGCATCCTGCCGCTGGATTCGCAACAGATCCTGATCGAGTCCCGTGGCGAGAAATACATTGACGTCGACCTGACCGAAAGCCTGGACTGGGCCCCGGTTCGTGCCCGCGTACAGAAAGGCATCCGCAACTCCAACATCATGGCCATCGCACCGACCGCCACCATCGCCAACATTACCGGCGTGTCGCAGTCGATCGAACCGACCTACCAGAACCTCTATGTGAAATCGAACCTGTCGGGCGAGTTCACCGTGATCAACCCGTACCTGGTCCGCGACCTCAAGGCCCGCGGCCTGTGGGATTCGGTGATGATCAACGACCTGAAGTACTACGACGGTTCGGTACAACAGATCGAGCGCATCCCGCAGGAGCTCAAGGAGCTCTATGCCACCGCGTTCGAAGTGGAGGCCCGTTGGATCGTCGACGCCGCCAGCCGTCGCCAGAAGTGGATCGACCAGGCTCAATCGCTGAACCTGTACATCGCCGGCGCTTCGGGCAAGAAGCTGGACGTGACCTACCGCATGGCCTGGTACCGTGGTCTGAAGACCACCTACTACCTCCGTGCCCTGGCCGCCACCAGCACCGAGAAGTCCACCATCAACACCGGTAAGCTGAACGCGGTTTCCGCTGGCGGCAACCACGGTGACGATTCGGTCCTGGCTGCTCCGGCAGGACCTGCGCCAGTGCCAAAGGCCTGCGCCATCGACGAGCCGGATTGCGAAGCTTGCCAATAAGCTGAGCCAGCGGGCGCGTAAAAGCGCCAGCTGAAAGAAGCCCCCGATAGACCGCTGGTTTATCGGGGGTTTTCTTTTGCCTGGAAAACGACAGTACTCGTTCGCGACAGCTGCGGGCCAACCTGCATCCAGGTTCAGGGTGACACTCATTGTGGCGAGGGGATTTATCCCCTCGCCACAAAGGGAACCTGGCATGAGGACAAGCTCTGGCGGGTATGAAAAAGCCCCTCTTGCGAGGGGCTTCTTGTGCAGCCTTCAAGCCACCAGCGTCATCAAGTCATCTGAATGATGGTCTGCATGATGGTGCTCTGGGTGGAGATGGTCTTTGCGTTCGCCTGGTAGTTGCTTTGCGCCTTGATCAGCTCGACCAGTTCGTTGGTCAGGTTGACGTTGGACTCTTCCAGGGAGTTGGAGACGATCGAACCCAGGGTGCCGGTTTGCGGAGCATCGTAGCCTGGGATGCCCGAAGCGAAGGTTTCCTTCCAGCTGGTACCGCCTACTGGCTGCAGGCCTTGCTCGTTGGTGAAGCTGGCAAGGGAGATCTGGCCGATGGGCTTGGTCTGGTTGTTGCTGAAGTTGGCCAGCAATACACCGCTGCCGTCGATGGTCAGGTTGGTGATCTGGCCGGTGGCGTAACCGTTCTGGGTCGGGATCGACCGTGCGGTGTCGGCGTTGAACTGGGTGGTGTTGGCCATGGAGACCGTAATAGTCGACGAACCGGCGCCGTTCGCGGTCCACACACCGTTGGTCACGGTACCGGGCACCCAGCCTGTGAGTACCAGATCGCTGTTGATGGTCGCGGGCGGAGTGCTGACCTGGACCAGCTTGCCACTCGAATCGAAGGTCATCGTCGAAGGAACCGGAGCGTTGGGAGCGACCGGCGCGCTGCCATTCAGGTTACGACCATCGATCAGGGTATAGACGTCCCAGGTATTGGCACCCGTTTTGACCATGTACTGATCCATGGAGTGCTGGTTACCCTGAGTGTCGTAGACCGGTGTAGTGAACTGTTTCGTAAACGTGGCCGTATCGGTCGGATCGAACTCCAAGGCCGGGTTGGTCTGGTCAATCGGCGTGGCCGTCGAATTCAGGTTGATCGTCGACGAAACCAGGCTGGTGGCCTGCGGCGGCAGGTTCGAGGTGTCGATGCGCAGGTCGGTCAGAATACCGTTGAGGATCTTGCCGTTGGCGTCCACGCCATAGCCTTGCAGGCGTGCAGTGCCATCGCTGTTGGTGATGTAGCCTTCCTTGTCGGTCTTGAAGGTACCGGCACGGGTGTAGCTCAGGGAACCGTCGTTGCTCAGGACAAAGAAGCCCTGGCCCTGGATACCCATGTCCAGCACGTTGCCGGTGTTGTTCACATCACCCTGGCCGAACTGCTGGGAGACGTTGGCCAGACGCACGCCGTTGCCGACGGTCTTGGTGCCCGAACCCAGCTTGGTGGCCGAGTAGACGTCTTCGAATTCCGCGCGGGACGATTTGAAACCGGTGGTCGCGACGTTGGCGATGTTGTTGCCGGTCACGTCCAGCTGTTTGTTGGCTGCATAGAGACCGCTAAGGCCGATGTTGAAAGACATGTTGACTCCTTTTGCCGGTTAGTCGGCTCTACATACCAATAGTTTGTACTTTGGACAGGGCAATGCTGCCCAGCCCGGCCAGGTTGAGCATCAGCTCACCGCCCGTCTGGCTGATGGTCACGCTGCTGACCGTGGCCGGCAGGTTGGTGATCAGCGACGTGGCCTTGCCGTCGATGGTGGTCGAGGCCGCAAAGGTGTACGTGCCCGACTCGACCGTCGTGCCTGCGTCGTTCTTGCCATCCCAGATGAACGCCGAGTTGCCGGCCTTCTGGCTGCCCAGGTCGATGGTGCGGACAGTCTTGCCGTCCTTGTCCATGATCTTGACGGTGAGGGAGGACACTGCCGCCGGTACCACCACCGTGCCGTTGAGGCTCTTGGAGGTGTCGACCACAGCCTTGTCACCGGGCGCGATCACCGAACGCCCCACCAGGGACGAAGCCTGCAGCGCCTGGGACGAGTTGTAGTTGCCGGCGATACCGCTCACGGTTTCGTTGAGCGTGGTGATACCTTCCAGGCTGCTGAACTGCGCCAATTGGGCAACGAACTCACCGTTGTCCTGGGGCTCCAGCGGGTTCTGGTTCTTCAGCTGGGTAACGAGCAACTGCAGGAACGCATCCTTGCCCAGCTCCTTGTTGCCGGTCGCTGCCTGGGTCGCGCCGCCGAGACCATCGGAGGTGTTGTTGGTCTTGACCGAGGAGTTGGCCAGAATCTCGTTGAGGCTCAAACCGCTGGTAGTGTTGGTGACGCTCATGTGACTCGCCCCTTATCACTGACCGAGGGTCAGGACCTTCTGCATCATGGTTTTGGCGGTGTTCATCATTTCGGCGTTGGTCTGGAACGAACGACTGGCGGAAATCATGTCGGCCATTTCTTCGACGACGTTGACGTTCGGGTAGTAGACATAACCCTTGGCGTCCGCGGCCGGATGGTTTGGCTCATAACGTGCTTCGAGGTTGCTCTGGTCTTCGACTACGCCAAGTACCTGTACGCCCTGCCCCGCTGCGTCCTGGTCCTGGAACAGCGAGTCGCTGCCGCCGGACTGGCCGCCCTGGAACATGGTGGCGAACACCGGGTGACGGGCACGGTAGGTCTGGTCGATGCTCGACGAGACGGTCTCGGCGTTGGCGATGTTACTGGCGACGGTGTTCAGGCGAGTGGTCTGGGCACTCATGGCACTGCCGGCAATGTTGAATACGCTGGCGATCGACATGGATTACTCTCCGCGCAGGGCCGATACCAGCCCTTTGAACTTACTGTTGAGCAAGGTGAAGCTGGCCTGGAAATTCACGGAGTTCTCCGCGTAGTTGGACTGTTCCAGTTGAGCATCCACGGTGTTCTGGTCGATCGAAGGCTGCATCGGCGTGCGATACATCAGCGATTCGTCGCCGCTGCTCAAGCCTTCGGCTTCGATATGACGGCTGTTGGTCATGTTCAAGGCGAAGTGGCCGTTCTTGGCCTTTTCGTTCTGCTCGGCGAGCACCTTGGAGAAGTCCAGGTCACGCGCCTTGTAGTTCGGGGTGTCGGCGTTGGCAATGTTATTGGCCAGGACTTCGGCACGCTGGGCGCGGAAGCTCAGGGCCTTTTCATGGATACCGAGCGCTTTATCGAAGCTGATGCTCATGTCGGAAACCTTTGGGTGACCAGAATGTACGTACGAATGGATATAGCAAGCGTCGTGCCACTTTCCAAAAGCCCATAAACCGGGGCTTTGCGGGCAGCGGCAAAGCGGCAATGCCAGAAAAGCGGCAATCGGCTTCCGCTTTTCTGCCGCTTTTCTGCCGCTTTCATCAGGCGACGCGAGTCAAGATGTGGGGGCGAGCTCGCTCCCATAGGGGGATGGCGCCGGCTGGCCGGCAAAAAAAAACGGGAGCCCCTAGGGACTCCCGTTTTTTTGACAACCCAAGCCAATCATTTCGCCTGGTAGATGATACCCGGGCTGCACTGGACCATCTGGTAATGATCCGGCAAGCCATTCAACGCTTCGGAAGCGCCGAGGAACAGGTAGCCGCCGGGCTTGAGGGTACCGTGGATACGCAGCAGGATGTCTTTCTTCACCTCGGCGGAGAAATAGATCAGCACGTTGCGGCAGAAGACCACGTCGAACTTGCCGAGGCTGGCATAGCTGTCCAGCAGGTTGAACGAGCGGAACTCCACCCGATTCTTGATCGGCGCCTTGACCACCCAGCGGCCCGGCCCCTTCGTGTCGAAATAGCGTTGCAGGCGATCCGGCGACAGGCCGCGGCCGATGGCCAGGCTGTCGTATTCGCCGGTCTTGCAGTTGTTGAGCATGGTCCCGGACAGATCGGTGGCGACGATTTGCACGCCGCCCTTCAACTGGCCGATGTTGGTCCGCTCGAATTCGTCGATGGACATCGAGATCGAATACGGCTCCTGGCCCGACGAACAGGCCGCCGACCAGATCCGCAGGCGTTGGCCCGGGCTGGCCTTGATGGCCGCCGGCAAGACCTTGCTCTTCAACACCTCGAAGGGATAGGTATCGCGAAACCACAGGGTTTCGTTGGTGGTCATGGCGTCCACCACCATTTCGCGCAAACCGCTGCGCGGTTGGGTCTGGATACGTTGCACCAGCTCACCCAACGACTTGAGGCCCTGTTGCTCCATCAATTTGTTGAGACGGCTCGACACCAGGTATTGCTTGTTTTCACCAAGCAAGATGCCACAGGCTTTTTCCAGGAAGACCCGGAACTGTTCGAAATCCAAATTACCCGTAGACAAGATACCGCCTCTTTCATTGTGTTGATTTGCCGGGCGCAAGACGCGCCCGACCTTTATTCCGCGGCCTTGATCCGGTCGACCACCCTGGAAGCCAGGTCATCGGGCCGGAACTTGGCGAGAAAATCGTCGGCGCCGACTTTCTTGACCATCGCCTGGTTGAACACCCCGGACAACGACGTATGCAGGATGATGTGCAGTTTCTGCATGCGCGGATCGCTGCGGATTTCCGACGTCAGCGTGTAGCCGTCCATCTCTGGCATTTCGATGTCGGAAATCATCATCAGGAACTCTTCTTCCGGCTTCTTGCCATCGTCGACCAGGCTGCGCAGGTAGTCCAGCGCTTGCCGGCCGTCGTTCAATGCCACGACCTCGACACCGACGGTCTGCAGGCAACGGGTCACCTGCTTGCGCGCCACCGATGAGTCATCGACGGTCAGCACGCGCATCGAGATGGCCTTGTGCTGGGTTTCGGCATCCACCACGCCCACGGAGATGGTCTCCGGCGTCGGGGCCACTTCGGCGAGGATTTTCTCCACGTCGATGATTTCCACCAACTGGTTGTCGACCCGGGTCACCGCCGTCAGGTAGTGATCACGGCCCGTGCCCTTGGGCGGCGGATGGATCTCCTCCCAGTTCATGTTGACGATGCGTTCCACCGAGCGCACCAGGAAACCCTGGGTCTTGGTGTTGTACTCGGTGATGATCACAAACGGATTGCTCTGATCCAGCAGCGCACCGGCACCAGTGGCCATCGCCAGATCGAGAATCGGGATGGTCGCTCCCCGGATATTCGCCACACCGCACACGACGGGACTGGATTTTGGCATCAACGTCAGCTTGGGGCATTGCAGCACCTCACGGACCTTGAACACGTTAATCCCATACAACTGTTGGCCATCGAGACGGAACAACAACAGCTCCAGGCGATTCTGACCGACCAGCTGCGTGCGCTGGTTTACCGAATCCATCACTCCCGCCATGCCCTGACTCCTACCTAACGCTAATGTGTCCGACGCGCATTCATCACTAAACGGCACGGGGCTTGCTATTCAACCGGCATGAACGCACAAACGACATTTTCTCGACGCTTGACCACTCATTGCCGCCACTGGCTAGGTGCGCTGCTGGCTGTCTGCCTGTTCGCCTCGGGCGGCCGTGCCCTCGCCGATGCTCCGGTTACCTTGCCTGATCTCCTTATCGGCGTCACTCAGGGCTTTCTTGAATTCACCGTAGAAGACTACCTGGCCTCCAGTCAAACCGAAGGTCGTTATGAAATCGAAGTCAACCAGCTCGATCCCCGCCTGCGCATGCCAATGTGCGACAAGGAATTGACTGCCTCGCTGGAGAGCCCGGCCAGGCCCCTGGGGCGGGTCACGGTAAAGGTTCGTTGCGACAGCGCCGCGCCGTGGACGGTGTTCGTGCCAGCCCAGGTGCGCCTGTACCGCGAGATCGTCACCACGACCCGCCCACTCAAGCGGGCCGGCATCGTCGAGCCACAGGACGTGACGCTGCGTGAACGCGACGTCAGCCAGATCACCCAAGGCTTCCTGACCTCCGTCGACGAAGCCATCGGTCAGAAACTTGTCCGACCAATGGTAGCCGATCAGGTGGTAACCCTCGTGCACCTGGAACAGGCCGAAGTGGTTCGCAAGGGCGATCAGGTCGTCATCACCGCCCGTAGCGGCACCCTGGCCGTAAGAATGCCGGGCGAGGCGCTGTCCAACGGCGGCATGCGTGAGCAGATCCGAGTGAAAAACCTCAACTCCCAACGCGTCATCAAGGCGCAAGTGATGGCCCCAGGCCAAGTGGAAGTGGCTATGTAGCGATCCGGTAGAGACGGGTAGAAAGCTGGCGCTTGCCCCCGCCGTTCCCTAGACTGTGCCTTATGCCAAGGCAAGCGCAGACGTGCGCACGTTCATTGAATAAATGAGCCTAAAGTTTTTTTGGGAATGGCCGAGAACATGGCAAGCGTCCAAATACCCAGAGGTTTTTTACCATGGTCATCGATTTCAATCGTTTAAACAGCTCTTCACCCCTGACAGGCACCACGCGCACCAACGCCAGCAAGGAAACCGAAAAATCCTCGCCGGTCGAGCAAGCCACCACTGTCAGCAATGGGGAGTCGGTACACCTCAGCGATGAGGCTCAACAGTTGCAGAAGGTCACTGACAAGCTGCGCGATCTACCTGTTGTCGACAAAGGCCGCGTGGCCGAGTTGAAGGCAGCAATCGCCGATGGCAGCTACAAAGTCGACAGCAACCGTGTAGCCAGCAAACTGCTCAACTTCGAAGCCCAGCGCTAGGCAGCCGCCTGCGCCAGGCTTTTGGACGCTTAAGACCCAAGGCCAGCCATGCACGACACTACTTTATTGCAACTGATCATCGACGACTTCGTTCCAGTCCAGCAGTTACTGGAACTTTTGCAGACCGAATCCCTGGCGCTGCACGGTCGCGACATGCCGCTGCTGGAAAATATTCTGGCGCAGAAACAGGCATTGATCATTTTGCTCGATCAGCATGGCCGCAAGCGCAGCGAGATTCTCGCCAGCCTCAACCTGCCCACCAACCAGGGTGGACTGGAGCAACTGGCGAGCCAGTCGCCCATCGGCGATCAATTGTTGTCCCAAAGCGCGGCGCTCAACGACCTTCTCGCCCAATGCCAGGCCGCCAACGCCAAGAACGGCCAGTCGATCCAGGTCCAGCAGGCCGCTACCGCCAACCAGTTGCGCATCCTCAATGGCGGTGAAATCCCGACGCTTTACGATGCTCGCGGCTCGACCGCAAAAATGGTCAAGCATCGCCCGCTCAGCCAGGCATGAAACGAACGATGCCTGCGCTCTATCAACGTGCGATACATGCTGGCAAAATGCTGGCTATTCGTAGTCGTATTTAGCCTGGAGATTGACCCCCGTGTTCAATGCCTCAAACGCGGATGATGCTCCGCAGCCCCCCAAGGTTCTCACCACGCCTCTGGAAATCTCCGGCAACCTGAGGATGCTGCAAGAAAGCCATGATCCGCTGATCATCACCTTCCATGAACGCAGCCAGCGCTTCCAGAGTTACCTGGTCGATGTCGACCGCGAGAAGAACGCCCTCGCCCTGGACGAAATGATCCCCCGCGACGGAGAACGCTTCCTGCTGGCAGGGGAGCCGTTCCGGGTCGAGGGTTTCCATGATGGCGTGCGCATCGCATGGGAAGGCAACGGGCCGTTGACCATCGAAGATTCCAGCGACGGTCGCTGCTATCGCGGCGCCCTGCCCGAGGAAGTGGTCTACCACCAGCGTCGCAATGCCTTCCGTGCCGCCTTGAAACTGGCGCAACTGGTGAGCATCGAACTGGGTGGCGAGAAGCTCAAGTCACCGGTGGACGGCAAGCTGCTGGATATTTCCGCTACCGGCTGCAAGCTGCGCTTCGAGGGCGACATTACCGAACGCCTGCAATTGGGCCAGGTCTACGAACGCTTCATCGCCGCCCTGCCGTTCGGCAACATGACCGCACCGGTCGAACTGCGCTACCTGCATTTCGAAGAAAGGATCAACACCACCTTCGCCGGCGTGCGCTTCCACAATATCAGTGGCCTGGTGCAGCGCCAGGTCGAGCGCTTCGTCTATCAGCTACAGCGCGAAGCCCGTCGTTTCGATAAAGACGATCTCTGATCATCCGGGCATAAAAAACGGGCAGCCTCCACAGGGGACTGCCCGTTTTTTTATGCCATTTAGATCCGAATGCTACTGCGTCTGGGCCGACCTCATCGCGAGCAGGGCTCGCTCCCACCGTGTCCACCACCAATCCCGATGGGAGCGAGCCTGCTCGCGATGAGAACACCACGGTCTACTTGACCGGCTCCTCCACCGACGCTTCAGCGGCCGGTTCCTGCTCCGTCGCCGGCGTCTGCATCTGTTCCTGTACCACCTGCTCATCGACTCGCGGATCGAGACATGCCACCAACGGCGAACTGGACATGCTGTCCGGCATCGCCACGTGATGCAGCGGCGCGTCGTCGACCTGATGCAGGTTGGTCACCGCTTTGGGCCGGATGCGCCATACCAGAATCAACGCGAAGAACGCAAAGAAGCCATACAGCATATGGCTGCCGAACGTCTTCATCAGCACGCCGGCCACCAACGGTCCGATACTGGCGCCGACACCATAGGTCACCAGCAGCATCGCCGTCAGCGAGACCCGGCGATCGCCTTCGACATGGTCGTTGGAAAATGCCACCGCCAGTGGATACAGGCAGAACTGAACCAGCGAACAGAGAAAGCCGGCGACGAACAGCATCTCAAGGGGCACCTTGGGCAGAATTGCCAGCGGCAACGCGCAGATCGCCAGGACCAGCGCAAAGCAACGGATCAGCAGCGCCCGGTCATAACGGTCGGACAACCAGCCCAGCGGCCACTGCACCAGCAACCCGGCAAAAATGCAGCTACCCATGAACAGACCGACCTGCTCGGTGGAAAGCCCCTGCTGAGAGGCGTACAACGGCGCCAGGCCATAGAACGAGCCGGCGATCAGCCCGGAACCCAGCACCGTGCTCAATGACTGTGGCACGCGCTTGATGAAGAAACGCGGTTCCATGGGAGCCGGACGCATCGGTGCCGGGTGAATCCGCCGGGTCAGCGCCACCGGCACCAGGCAGAGGGCGAAGCACAAGGCCACCAGCATCAGCAGCTCCGGCCCCAGGGCCGGATGCATGACCAGGATCAACTGGCCGAGCACCAGGCCCAGGTACGAAGCGATCATGTAGCCACTGAACACTACCCCGCGCTGCGAGGCTTCGGCCTGCTCGTTGAGCCAGCTCTCGATGACCATGTACTGGCACATCATCCCCAGGCCGACGATCATCCGCAGCACGATCCAGGCCGGCAGCCAGTCCACCAGGCCATGGCCCAGCACCGCTGCGCCCACCAGCCCGGCACAGGCCGAATAGGCACGGATATGCCCGACGCGGGCGATCAGCCGGTGACCGATCTTGCCGCCCAGCACCAGGCCGAAATAGTTGGCGGCCATCAGGGCACCGACCCACAGGCTGTCCACGTTATCGGCAGCCAGGCGCAAGGCCAGGTAAGTACTCAAGAGGCCCGAGCCGATGAGCATCATCAGCGAGGCGAAATAAAGCGCTCGAAAGGGTTTCCAGATTTGGCGCATCGGCGTTCCGAGCGGCTCCTTGAGGTGAGTAAGGGCTATCGCTGAAGATAGCCCGAAGCGGGGGTTTGGTTATGCCTGGGCCGCAAGGACCCGCCGTTCCCAAGGCGTGATTTCGTCAAGGAAACTGGTCAGTTCCAGGTTTTTCGAAGCGATGTAGCCTTCGATGAACTCAACTCCGAACAGTTCCTTCGCCAGGGGGCTACGCTTCAGACGCTCCAGGGCAGCATGCAAGGTACATGGCAGGGAGAGATTGTCCGGCACCTGGAATTCCCCCTGGATCGCGGCACTTGGCTCCAGCCGGTTTTCGATACCATGCAATCCCGCCGCCAGGCTGGCGGCAATCGCCAGGTAAGGGTTGGCATCGGCCCCGGGCAAGCGGTTCTCGACCCGCCGGGCCACAGGGGAACTGGCGGGTATCCGCAGTCCGGCCGAACGGTTGTCATAGGACCAGCAGGCATTGTTCGGCGAGGCGAACGGATGGCACAGGCGCTGGTAGGAATTGACGTTCGGTGCGAACAGCGCCGTGAAATCCGCCATGCCCGCCTGTTGTCCGCCAATGAAATGCCGGAACGCGGCCGTCGGTTCGCCCGCCGCGTCGCTGAAGACGTTGCGACCACTGTCCAGCTCGACGACGCTCTGGTGGATATGCATCGAACTGCCCGGCGTATGGGCCAGGGGCTTGGCCATGCAGACCACGGTCAAGCCATGCTTGAGGGCTACTTCCTTGAGCAGGTGCTTGAACAGGAAGGTCTGGTCGGCCAACAGCAGCGCGTCGCCATGGAGCAGATTGATCTCGAACTGACTCACGCCCATTTCATGCATGAAGGTGTCTCGAGGCAGGCCTAACGCCGCCATGCATTGGTACACCTCATTGAAGAAGGGTCGCAGGCCATTGTTGGAACTGACGCTGAAGGCCGAATGGCCGTCTTCGCGGCGCCCATCCAGGCCCACCGGGGGCTGGAACGGCCGGGCCGGGTCCGGGTTGGGTGCGAAGACGAAAAACTCCAGCTCGGTCGCCACCACCGGCGCCAGGCCATGGGCGGCATACCGGGCGATCACGGCCTTGAGCTGGCCGCGAGTCGAGAGTCGGGAGCTTTCGCCGGTCAGTTCATCGGCATCGCAGATCGCCAGGGCGCGAGGAGGCTGGCTCCAGGGCAGGCGATGAATCTGTTGCGGATCGGCCACCAGCGCCAGGTCGCCATCGTCGCTGCCATAGAAACGCGCCGGCGGATAACCGCCCATGATGCACTGCAGCAGCACCCCGCGGGCCATCTGCAACCGCCGTCCCTCGAGGAACCCAGCGGCCGTCATCACCTTGCCCCGCGGCACGCCATTCAAATCCGGTGTGACACACTCAATCTCATCAATGCCCGTCAATCGCTGCGCGAGTGAACGCTGGCCATCGGTCGTCATGACGCAATCCTTGTTATGTGCGAGCCGCGAACGGCAACCCGTACAAAATAGGCTTCGGCTGTTCGGAATATCAAGCAGCCGGAGGCAATTAAAATCTCATGCGATACGGCTGTGGGAGCGAGCTGGCTCGCGATAGCGTCGGTCCAGCCCATATTGAGCTGGCTGATACACCGCTATGGCGAGCCAGCTCGCTCCCGCAGGGGATTTGTGAGGATTTATGGAGGGGGCCTGTTCAGGGCAGATAGAGCCGGAACACCCCGCCACCCAGCACGCCGCCATTGCCGATCTCGGTACGTCCGCAGACCCCGCCGCGCTGATGCAGCTCGGCGATCCGCGCGGCGAAATACAGGCCCAGCCCGGTGCTGCCACTGCTGTGGTTGATGCCCTGCACGTAGTCGGCCTGGCGCTCGATCATCTCCGGCGGATAGCCCTCGCCATCGTCGTTGATGGTCAGGACCAGTTGCCCGGCCTCGTCGCTCACGCTGATCAACAAGGCCTGGCGTGCGTGACGAATGGCATTGTTGATGCAGTTGTCGAGCACAGAGGCCACCAGCTCGCGGTCGAAAAAGCCCAGGGGGCTCAGCGGGTCGACTTCGTAGGTGGCCATGATCCCGCGACTGCGGAATACGTCCTGATGACCGGCCAGCTGCGCCTCGATGAAATCGTCCAGCTCATGGTAGGCCGGGTGCAGTGGCAGCTGGTTGACGCCCAGCTTGTACAGCCCCAGCAATTGCACCAGCAGGCCGTTGAGGCGGGCGAACTCGAACTCCATCACCCCCTGCTCCGAGGCTTGCCGGGCAGGCTCGGGCAGACGCTCGAGCCATTGCGTATGAGCCTGCATGAGCAGGGTCAGGGAGTTCTTCATGTCGTGCACGGTCGATGCGATCACCGTGGAAAAATCGAGTGCCTGTTCGCTGTCATTCATCGCCAAATGCCTTGCTTCGCAGTTTCTGATAGCGCGCATAACGCGCATCGGTGTCGGGCATCATGCCCACCAGTTTCAGGCAGGCGCGGCATTCCTCCAACAGCTCCGATTCCACACTGGTGTCGGTGCCATGCAGCAGGGACTGCGCCATGTTCAGGGCAATACTGATGTTTTTCGGTTGCATCTTCAGGGCCCGACGGAACAACTCCCGGGCCTCGGGCAGCGCGCCAGTCTTGTAGACGCGCACGCCTTCGCGGTTCAGCTCGGCGGCGGCATTGCCCTGATTGAGGATGTTCGGATCATCGGTGAGCTTGGCGATCCCTTGCATCACCGCCGGGTCATCGCCATAGATTTCCGCGCAGTTCTTGAGCATCGATTCGCCGGCACTGGTCTGGCCGAGCATCTGCAACTGCTTGGCCACCAGCAGCGCGGCTTCGGCACTCATGAACTGCTCCATGCCGTCGAGGCGCTGCAAGGCCTGTTCGGTGAGTTTTTCCGCGGTTTCGGCGTCGTTGAGCAGCAGGCTGGTGGCCTTCATCAGCCGCGCCCGCACCTGCAGCCCTGGGTCGTTGAGGTTTTCCTTGGCCACTGCGCTCAGCGTGGTATTGATTTCCAGGCGGGTGCGGGTGTCCAGGCCTTTCTCGCTGCCCTTGCTGATCAGCGCATGGGCCAGGCCAAGGTTGCTTTCCGGGTCCTTGAAGCGTGACTGCGCGCCCTGCCCGACCGCCTGGCGGTAAGCCCGGGACGCGGTCTCGTAGTCTTCGTTGGTCATCGCCAGCTTGCCCAGCAGCGACTGCCGACGCACCGCCAGCGGGGACAGGCGAACCGCCTCTTCCAATACGCTCTGCGCCTGCTTCGTGTCGCCTTCGGCCATCAGCACATCGGCCATGCCATCGTACAAGGCCGGCATCATCGGGAAGGTTTTCAAGGCCTTTTCATAGACCGCCTTGGCCTGCCCCACCTGGCCGCGCTTGAACAGCAACTTGCCCAGGCCCGCATAGGCCCACGGCAACGGACGATCCGCCAGGATGGTGTTGTACAGCCGTTCCAGGGCTTCGTTCTGGTTCAGGTCACGCAGCGCATCGGCCCGATAGCGCAGGCACAACGGCCCGTAGCGCGGATCCTGCTTGCACAGGGCGATACAGGCATTGAGCACTTCCATTGGCTTGCCACGATCCAGGGCCTGGAGGATCGGCTTGAGCAAGGTCTTGCGCTGTTCCAGCCGCTCCAGCCGCTGGGCCAGGCCTGAGCGGTTGAACGGCTTGGTCAGGTACGCATCAGGCTCGTGCTCCAGGGCACTGAGCACCATGGCCTGACTGGTCTCGGCGGTCACCATGAGGAACACACTTTCATGGCTGATCAGCTTCTCGACCATCAGGTCTTCAAGCACCTGCTGGCCGTTCTTGCGGCCGTCACCGAGGTGGTAGTCCTGCAGAATGAAGTCATAGCGCTTCTGCGAGCACATGCGCAGCGCGACCTCACCGGTGTCTGCGGTGTCCACGTCCTTGACACCCAGCTCACGCAACATCGACCGGATGGAACTGCGGAAATCCGAGAAATCATCGACGATCAGAAAACTTTTTTGGTGGTACGCCAGCATCGAGGATGTCCAGGCAAGTAAGAAAATAACCCAATGGCATAACAACGAAACGCCGTGTCACAGCCCCGAGGCGCGCAGATGATAGCCACCAGCCAGCAACGTACAAGAGATTTCAGCAACCGCTTGGCCTGGCTGTGTCGTGACGCACATTGCGAGCCGAAACGTTGGAGGCAACCGGGCTCATCGGGTTATCGGCAGCAGATGGCGTTCCGTTAAGGGCAACGTGTGGGAGAAACCGAGCACAGGGGATCGGCTACACAAAAAGGATGATGGCAGGCTTTCTCCCTTCGGCAACCGACACGAAGCACGTTCAGCCACGACAGCCCAATAAATTCGCCCAGAAACCCGCTTCGCTCGCCAAACCGCCGTAGCATTCAGATTGCCACAAGGAGGTTTCGCGACAGCTGAGTGCGTTTTATACAGGGTCGAAAAATAGGCATGTTGGGCATGGATCCACAGCATGGGCCGCAAGGCGGCGGCTCAGGCCAATCGATCCGGGAGATACAAGGAGGGAGCAGTGCGCTGGTGGGGGAGATCGTCGATACCCGCCCCACTGATATGAATGGTGTCCCAGGGCAGGTTCGAACTGCCAACCTTCCCCTTAGGAGGGGGATGCTCTATCCAATTGAGCTACTGAGACACAGGTCGACCACTAGAAATGCGGTGCGATGGACGGCGTGCATGTTAACGGGCAGCCTTGCGTTTGTCATGTCGTGAGTAGTTTTTTAAGTGTAGGCAAATACTGCCGCTCCCCCGATCTGTCGCGGGGTGTCACGGGGTAACGGGACACCGCTCATCCATCGCATGCGCCCCTCCGCTAGTAAATCGGCCAATTGCCACTATCCTATACCCTACAAGGACAGCATCGGCTTGTGCCCCCGTTTCGGTTATCCGCCGGACGGTATGGCACATCGACACGATGCGGTGGTCACACCATGCGGACCTGTTGGATTTTCAAACCAGTCCGCATTTTTTGATGAAGGGTGCTGGCATAACGCCTTTACCCGGATCAGAATTTGTCACAGAATTGGCGCCAATGATCTGGCCATTTTGAGGCATGATGCGGGCCTCTTAACAATTCAGGTTGAACATTTGGCAACAGCGCTTGTCCTATCGACATCCTGCGGCCAATCCCGAGAACCGCTCCCCTGAACTAACCGGTTAAATATATGCGCCCATTGAAACAGGCAATTTATTCCAGCCGTACGGCTGACAAGTTCGTCGTACGCTTGCCCGACGGAATGCGTGAACGCATTGCCGAGGTGGCTCGCAATCATCATCGCAGCATGAACTCTGAAATCATCGCGCGCCTTGAGCAAAGCCTTATCCAGGAAGGCGCATTGGGTGAAGAACTGAGCATGCGCCTGGACAGCCCAGAGCTGTCCTTGCATGAACGCGAGCTGCTTCAGCGCTTCCGACAACTCTCTCATCGCCAGCAGAACGCTCTCGTTTCGCTGATTGCCCATGATGCAGAAATGGCCGCAGACGCGTCCTGATCGCAGCAGCACCCAAGCCAGCCTTGCGCTGGCTTTTTTTTGCCTTTTTTTATGGCAAGGAGCAATCGGCTCGCTCAGCAGGGAAGCCTGCGAGACGATCGTATGACTGCAATGTATTCAAAGGCGGGAAGCGAGGGCGGCTGCGCCGTGACGGGAGCACGCTCCCTCGCCATGAAACGGGTCAGAGCAGGAAGATCGTCGCCAACCCCAGGAATATGAAGAACCCACCACTGTCGGTCATGGCGGTGATCATGACACTGGCCCCCATCGCCGGGTCGCGCCCCAGCCGGGCCAGGGTCATGGGGATCAATACCCCCATCAAGGCTGCCAGCAGCAGGTTGAGCGTCATCGCGGCCGTCATCACGACGCCCAGCGACCAGCTGCCATAAAGCAGATACGCCACCACGCCGATCACTCCGCCCCAAAGCACGCCGTTGATGAGGGCCACAGCCAGTTCCTTGCGCATCAGGCGCGACGTATTACCCGTGCTGACCTGGTCCAGGGCCATGGCACGGACGATCATGGTAATGGTCTGGTTGCCGGAGTTGCCGCCGATACCGGCGACAATAGGCATCAAGGCCGCAAGTGCCACCAGCTTCTCGATGGAACCCTCGAACAAACCGATGACCCGAGACGCGACAAAAGCCGTGATCAGGTTGATTGCCAGCCAGGCCCAACGGTTGCGCAGGGATTTCCAGACCGAGGCGAAGATGTCTTCCTCTTCCCGCAGACCGGCCATGCTGAGGACTTCGTTTTCGCTCTCTTCACGAATCAGGTCGACCATTTCATCGATGGTCAGACGGCCGATCAGTTTGCCGTTCTTGTCGACCACCGGCGCGGAAATCAAGTCATAACGCTCGAACGCCTGGGCTGCATCGTAAGCGTCTTCGTCCGGCTGGAAACTCACCGGATCGCTGGCCATGACCTCGGCCACCTGTTTTTCCGGATCATTGACCAGCAACCGCTTGATTGGCAGCACGCCCTTGAGCACACCGTCATAATCGACGACAAACAGCTTGTCGGTATGCCCCGGCAACTCCTTGAGACGACGCAGGTAACGCAACACCACTTCAAGGCTGACGTCCTCGCGGATCGTCACCATCTCGAAGTCCATCAGTGCACCGACCTGCTCCTCATCGTAGGACAACGCCGAACGCACGCGCTCACGTTGCTGGGCGTCAAGAGACTCCATCAGCTCGTGGACAACGTCCCGCGGCAGTTCGGGTGCAAGGTCGGCGAGTTCGTCGGCGTCCATCTCCTTGGCCGCCGCCAGCAACTCATGATCATCCATGTCGGCGATCAGGGTTTCACGAACCGAGTCGGACACTTCCAACAGGATGTCGCCATCGCGATCAGCCTGGACCAGTTGCCAGACCGTCAGACGCTCTTCCAGCGGCAAGGCTTCGAGGATATAGGCGACGTCGGCGGAGTGCAGGTCATCGAGCTTGCGCTGCAACTCGACGAGGTTCTGCCGGTGGACCAGGTTCTCGACCCGGTCGTGATGAGGACCTTCCTGGCGGTGCGTCAGGTCTTCCACGACCCGCTGGCGATGCAGCAGCTCAACGACTTGAGCAAGACGGTCCTGGAGGCTTTCCTGTGTTTTCTTTACTTCTACTTCGGTCATAGGCGAACTCCACTCCCAGCAGTGGGCACGCCGGAAGGATCAATCGGTCAATTCATGATTGGTAAAACGCGATATTGAGTAACTACTGGGTAAGTCCATGGATATGTTCCAAAGCCCCGGCGGGGCTGACGGGCGCAATCATACACCGCTTGGCGTTTTGAAGCGTTAAAAAATCATGGCAAGAACAAGCGCTTGCGAGACAAACCTGAACGCAGGCTGAACCTGTAGGCATATGACGACGCATCCTGAAAAGAAAACACGCGCCCGGGCAAAAATGGAGCGACTACCCTTGCCTTTTCACCGTCAAGGAAGACGTCCGGATGCCCATTTGTCGTTATCTTTTTTTACTTTTCTGCCTGCCCTTGTGCGCCAGCGGACAGACTGTGCATCGCTGCGAAGACGCCGCCGGCCACATCACCTTCACCACCTTGAGCTGCAAACCGCAAGAGAGCCTGTCGCTGCAGCAGATCCACTCATTCACCCCGGGTACGAGCGAACCACTGCTGCCCGAAACCGAACACCGCTCCCTCCCCCTCCCCAAGACCAGGCGCCAGGAACCGACAATTGTCGGTCAGTTCGAAGACAGTTGCGCCAATGTGATCAGCGCCAGGCAACGCCGGGAAGCGATCATGAACAAGCGAATCGTCGCCGGAATGAGCCAGCAGGACGTAGAAAGCGCTCTCGGCAAACCGGATTCGATCAAGATTCGTAATTCCACCACCCGCTACACCTACAAAGTGAAGAACGGCCGTGGTGCAGAGATCGTGTTTGACGAGAAAGGCTGTGTGAAGGGTAAATCGTAGGCAACAAAAAGCCCGCGTTAAACGCGGGCTTCTTGATGTATGGTGCACTCGACAGGATTCGAACCTGTGACCGCTCGGTTCGTAGCCGAGTACTCTATCCAGCTGAGCTACGAGTGCAAGTTGTGGTTTTATACCAGATCACAACTGGTTACAGCTAAGTTATTTGCATTGCTGCAAACGACTCTTAAATGGTGCACTCGACAGGATTCGAACCTGTGACCGCTCGGTTCGTAGCCGAGTACTCTATCCAGCTGAGCTACGAGTGCATTTGTTGCCGCGCATTATAGGTCGTCGAATCTTTTTGTAAAGCGCTTTTTCCAGTAATTTCAAGCACTTACCGATCAAGCCAGATTACAACGCACTACATGAATAATGGCGGAGAACGGGGGATTCGAACCCCCGACACCCTTTTGAGGTGTACTCCCTTAGCAGGGGAGCGCCTTCGGCCACTCGGCCAGCTCTCCGCAACACGGGGCGTATATTAACCACCTTCCTCCCCGTTTGCAAACATAAAAATCGATAAAAATTAATGGCTTGGTTCGTCGTCCTTCTCTTTCTTGATACGCAGGTAAATTTCTTCCCGGTGTACCGCGACCTCTTTCGGGGCGTTGACACCGATACGCACCTGGTTTCCTTTGACGCCGAGCACGGTCACGGTGATTTCGCCATCGCCAATAATCAGGCTTTCCGCGCACCGACGAGTCAGAATCAGCATACCTTTCTCCTCACGCAATTCAGTTCAGGGACCACAGTCTGCAAAAAAAGGGCGTTAGGCCTACAACCGAAACGGTCGCAGCCTACAGGCCTAAGTATTGACCAGCGCGGGCAAAAGAACAGTTTTGAAACGCGCCATTCAGAAAACAAAGGGCGCGGCCAAGCCGCGCCCTCGGGACAACGCCTTATTCGCCCTGTCGGGCAGCCGCGTCGAGTTCGAAAGCCGTGTGCAGGGCGCGCACGGCCAGTTCCAGGTACTTCTCTTCGATCACCACGGAAACCTTGATTTCCGACGTCGAGATCATCTGGATGTTGATGCTTTCCTTGGCCAGTGATTCGAACATGCGGCTGGCCACGCCAGCATGGGAACGCATGCCGACGCCGACGATCGAGACCTTGGCAATCTTGGTGTCACCCACCACTTCCCGGGCACCGATCTCGGACGCAGTCTTCTTCAGGACGGCCTCGGCAGCCTGGTAGTCGTTGCGATGCACAGTGAAGGTGAAGTCGGTGGTGTTATCGTGCGAAACGTTCTGCACGATCATGTCGACTTCGATGTTCGCGGCACTGATCGGGCCGAGAATCTTGAATGCCACGCCGGGGGTGTCTGGCACGCCACGGATGGTCAGCTTGGCTTCATCGCGGTTGAAGGCGATGCCGGAAATGATCGGCTGTTCCATGGATTCCTCTTCATCGATAGTAATGAGGGTACCCGGACCCTCTTTGAAGCTGTGCAGGACACGCAGCGGAACGTTGTACTTGCCGGCGAATTCGACTGCCCGGATCTGCAATACCTTCGAACCGAGGCTGGCCATTTCCAGCATCTCTTCGAACGTGATCTTGTCCAGGCGCTGAGCCACGGGAACCACCCGCGGGTCGGTGGTGTAGACGCCATCCACATCGGTGTAGATCTGGCATTCGTCAGCCTTCAGGGCCGCCGCCAGCGCAACGCCGGTGGTATCGGAACCGCCACGACCCAGGGTGGTGATGTTGCCGTGCTCGTCCACGCCCTGGAAACCGGCGACGACCACGACCCGGCCCGCCTTCAGGTCGCCCCGGATCTTCTGGTCGTCGATCTGCAGGATACGCGCCTTGTTGTGCGCGCTGTCCGTCAGGATGCGCACCTGGTTACCGGTGTAGGACACCGCCGGCACGCCACGCTTGATCAGCGCCATGGCCAGCAAGGCAATGGTCACTTGCTCACCGGTGGAGACGATCACGTCCAGTTCACGGGGAACCGGCTGCTGATCACCACTGATTTGCTTGGCCAGATCGATCAGACGGTTGGTTTCGCCGCTCATTGCCGACAGCACAACCACCAGGTCATCGCCCGCTTCACGGAATTTCTTAACCTTGTCGGCGACTTGTTCGATTCTCTCGACAGTGCCGACCGAGGTGCCTCCAAATTTCTGTACGATCAAAGCCATTTCAAAGCCGCCTCTGCCCACGAAGGGCGCCCAATAATCACAACAGCGGCCGGGCTCGCGACTAGACCACGAACCCGGGGCGCTGCCTTAAATACCCTGCTCTACAAATGCAACGGTCAGGGCCAGTGCCGCGTCCAGCGCGCCGGCGTCGGTACCGCCGCCTTGCGCCATGTCCGGACGACCACCGCCCTTGCCGCCCACTGCCGCAGCGGCCTGCTTCATCAAATCACCGGCTTTGAGTTGGCCGGTCAGGTCTTTGGTCACGCCTGCGACGAGAACGACCTTTTCCTCATGGACACCGCCGAGCAGGATCACTGCGCGGCCGAGTTTGTTTTTCAGCTGATCGACCAGCCCCAGCAGGGCCTTGCCGTCCTGGCCGTCCAGGCGTACGGCCAGCACTTTGACGCCCTTGACGTCCACGGCCTGTGCCGACAGATCGTCGCCCGCAGCGCTGGCGGCCTTGGCCTGCAGCTGTTCAACCTGCTTTTCCAGCAGGCGATTGCGCTCCAGCACGGCTGACAGCTTGTCGATCAGGTTGTCACGGTTGCCCTTGATCAGGCTCGCCGCTTCCTTGAGTTGTTCTTCGGCAGCGTTGAGGTACGCCAGTGCCGCAGCACCGGTGACCGCCTCGATCCGGCGCACGCCGGAGGCCACGCCGCTTTCGCTGACGATCTTGAGCAGGCCGATGTCGCCGGTCCGGTTGGCGTGGATACCGCCGCACAATTCTACGGAGAAGTCGCCCATGCTCAGGACGCGCACGCTGTCGCCGTATTTTTCGCCGAACAGAGCCATCGCGCCTTTTTTCTTCGCGGTGTCGATATCGGTTTCTTCGGTCTCCACCGGGGAGTTCTTGCGGATTTCGGCGTTGACGATGTCTTCCAGGGCCTTGAGCTGCTCCGGCTTGACGGCCTCGAAGTGGCTGAAGTCAAAGCGCAGGCGCTGGCTATCCACCAACGAGCCCTTCTGCTGGACGTGCTCGCCCAGCACCTGGCGCAATGCTGCGTGCAACAGGTGCGTGGCGGAGTGATTGAGCGAAGTGGCGTGGCGAACCTCGGCGTCGACATGGGCGGCCACCGGGGCGGCGATCATCAGGCTGCCCGAGGTAAGCACGCCGTGGTGCAGGAATGCACCGCCGGTCTTGGTGGTGTCCCGCACGTCGAAACGCGAGTTGCCGGCCTGCAGGTAGCCGCTGTCGCCGATCTGACCGCCGGATTCGGCATAGAACGGCGTCGTGTCCAGCACGATCACCCCTTCCTGGCCTTCGCTCAGGATGTCGACCGATTGCCCGTCCTTATAGATGGCGACAATCTTGGCCGAACCGGTGGTGCCGCCATAGCCGGTGAATTCGGTAGCCACATCGACCTTGACCAGGCTGTTGTAGTCCATGCCGAAGGCGCTGGCCGAACGGGCACGCACACGCTGTGCCTCCATCTCGCGCTCGAAACCTTCCTCATCGAGGGTCAGGTTGCGCTCGCGGGCGATGTCGCCGGTCAGGTCCATCGGAAAACCGTAGGTGTCGTACAGCTTGAACACCACGTCGCCCGGTACCACGTTGCCCTTGAGCTCGGCCAGGTCCTGCTCGAGGATCTTCAGCCCCTGCTCCAGGGTCTTGGCGAACTGCTCTTCTTCACCTTTGAGCACGCGCTCGATATGAGCCTGCTGGGATTTCAGCTCTGGGAAAGCCTCGCCCATTTCCGCCACCAGCGCCGCGACGATCTGGTAGAAGAAGCTGCCCTTGGCACCCAGCTTGTTACCGTGACGGCAGGCGCGACGGATGATCCGGCGCAGTACATAGCCACGACCTTCGTTGGACGGCAATACGCCGTCGGCGATCAGGAAACCGCACGAGCGGATGTGGTCTGCCACCACTTTCAGCGAAGCCTGGTTGTCGTTGGTGCAGCCAATGGCCTTGGCCGATGCATTCAGCAGGCTCTGGAACAGGTCGATTTCGTAGTTGGAGTGAACGTGCTGCAACACCGCACTGATCCGCTCCAGGCCCATGCCGGTATCGACCGACGGCGCCGGCAGCGGATGCAGTACGCCATCGGCGGTGCGGTTGAACTGCATGAACACGTTGTTCCAGATCTCGATGTAGCGGTCGCCGTCTTCTTCCGGCGAGCCAGGCGGGCCGCCCCAGATATCGGCGCCGTGATCGTAGAAGATCTCGGTGCAAGGGCCACAAGGGCCGGTGTCGCCCATGGTCCAGAAGTTGTCGGAAGCGTAAGGCGCTCCCTTGTTGTCGCCGATGCGTACCATGCGCTCCGGCGGGACACCGACCTCTTTGGTCCAGATGTCATAGGCTTCGTCATCGGTGGCATAGACCGTTACCCAGAGCTTCTCCTTGGGCAGGTTCAGCCACTTCTCGGAGGTCAGGAAGGTCCAGGCGAAGGTGATGGCGTCGCGCTTGAAATAGTCGCCGAAGCTGAAGTTACCCAGCATTTCGAAGAAGGTGTGGTGACGAGCGGTATAGCCAACGTTTTCCAGGTCGTTGTGCTTGCCACCGGCACGCACGCATTTCTGGCTGCTTACCGCACGGGTGTAGGCACGTTTTTCCTGGCCCAGGAAGCAATCCTTGAACTGGTTCATCCCCGCGTTGGTGAACAGCAGGGTCGGGTCATTGCCCGGGATCAAAGAGCTGGAGGCTACTCGGGTGTGGCCTTGCTCTTCGAAGAAGCGAAGGAAGGCTTCACGGATTTCTGCGCTTTTCATTAGGTTCTTCCACGGAGGCTGCGGCCAAAGGCCTGTGCAAAACGTCAACAGACGAAGCAACGGCAAAGGGCCGCATTATATCGGCCCTTCGCGTGGGGTACAGCGTGTTTATGCGATAGAAACCTTCAATTACGTCGCCTGGCTGCTCAGCGGCGGGAAAAATCGACGAAAGTGGCGATCACCTGATCGATTTGCCCGGCGTCGACGTCCAGATGCGTCACCATCCGCAAGCGTGGCGCGGCACTGAGCCGGATGCCACGCTCGGCGGCAAACGCCTTGATGGCCTCGGCCCGCTCGCCCATTTGCACGTACACCATGTTGGTCTGCACAGGCTCGACCTCGTAACACGCCGCCCGCAACCCGTCGGCCAGCCGCTGGGCATTGGCGTGGTCCTCGGCCAGGCGCTGGACGTGGTGGTCCAACGCATACAGCCCCGCCGCCGCGAGAATGCCGGCCTGACGCATGCCACCACCGACCATCTTGCGCAGGCGTCGAGCCTTGTCGATCAGTTCGATGCTGCCACACAGCACCGAGCCGACAGGCGCGCCGAGGCCTTTGGACAGGCACACCGAGACGGAGTCGAAATATTGGGTGATTTCCCGGGCATCGACCTCCAGCTTCACCGCAGCGTTGTACAGTCGCGCGCCATCCAGGTGCAGGGCCAGGCCATGGTCCTGGGTGAAGCGGCGGGCGCGGGCCAGGTACTCCAGCGGCAGCACCTTGCCTTGCATGGTGTTTTCCAGGGCCAGCAGGCGAGTACGGGCAAAATGAAAATCATCGGGCTTGATCGCCGCGGCGACCTGCGCCAGGTCCAGGGAACCATCCGCCTGCACTTCGAGCGGCTGTGGCTGGATCGAACCGAGCACCGCCGCACCACCACCTTCGTATTTATAGGTATGGGCCTGCTGGCCGACGATGTATTCGTCGCCACGTTCGCAATGGGCCATCAGGCCCAGCAGGTTGCTCATGGTGCCACTGGGTACGAACAGCGCCGCGGCGAACCCCAGGCGTGCGGCCAGTTCGGCTTCAAGACGGTTGACGGTCGGGTCTTCGCCATACACATCGTCGCCGGTGGGCGCAGTGGCCATGGCATCCAGCATGGCGGCGGAAGGTTGAGTGACCGTGTCGCTGCGAAGATCAATAACGCTCATGAATCTGGCCTCGAGTTCAGATGGGGGAATTCCCTGTCGAAGGGCAATTACTGCGGGCATGGCGGGGAATAATCAAGGCTGGCCGCAGGAAAACACCCTCCTGTAAATGAAGATTAATCAAAACACCTGTGGGAGCGAGCTAGCTCGCGATGGCGACAGTGCATCCAGCATCAACGCAAGCCGAACCACCACTATCGCGAGCAAGCTCGCCCCCACAGTAGGTTATGTGTTAAAAATCCGCCGCTGCCCCAAACCATGGCGGCAAAAACGTTCTCAGGGCGGGGTGCAATTCCCCACCGGCGGTAATTGCACGCAAGGTGCATAGCCCGCGAGCGCTTGGCGATGCACGGTTTTTCACGCGGTGCAGCGGCAAGGTCAGCAGACCCGGTGTGATTCCGGGGCCGACGGTCATAGTCCGGATGAAGAGAGAACGGGATTGTTACCCAAGGGCCGCCTGCGCCTGTCTGCGCGCGGCGCCCCCTCGAATCCCCTTCGATTCATGACGCCCTGTTTTTCACACAAACAGGAACCAGAACATGCAACCCACTGCAATCGATAGCAAGACCAAACTCAATCCGGGCGAGCGCGTCGCGTTCATCCAGGCCTGCTGGCACAAGGAAATCGTCGACCAGAGCCGCAAGGGGTTCGTTGCCGAGATGTTCAATCAGGGTTATCAGGAGAGCGACATCGACTTTTTCGAAGTCGGTGGCGCCTTCGAAATCCCGTTGCATGCCAAGCTGCTGGCCAGGACAGGCCGCTACGCCGGGATCGTCGCCGCAGGTCTGGTAGTGGATGGCGGCATCTACCGCCACGAGTTCGTCGCGCAATCGGTCATCAGCGGCCTGATGCAGGTCCAACTGGATACCGAAGTACCGGTGTTCTCGGTGGTGCTCACGCCACATCACTTCCATGCCGGGGAAGAGCACCAGAAGTTCTTTTTCGAGCATTTCGTGCACAAGGGCCAGGAAGCGGCGAAGACCTGCGCCGACACCCTGCACAAGACCCGGGTGCTGCGCCGCAGTGAGCAACGGGCGGTAGCGAGCTAACAGCCACTCAACAACCTGTGGGAGCGAGTTTGCTCGCGATGACGGAGTATCAGTCACCTTCAACATTGACTGGCACACCGTTATCGCGAGCAAGCTCGCTCCCACAGTGGTTTGGCGTGGGTTTCAGATCAGGTTTTCGTCAGTCGCCGGCACGATCAGGATACCGGCCCGCAAGCCATTCTTGACCTTTGGGTTCGGGAAAATGATCCGGGCTCCCTCCTCTTCGATCACCCAGCGGGTCTGGGCAATGTCCTCGGCCAGCACATAGCCCTTTTCCAGTTCAGAAAAGTTCTCGATATCCGCTGGCAGGTTCAGGCGGAAGCTGTCGCTGTGCTTGATGACCTCCCGCGCCACGCTGAACAGCTGGAGGCCGTCCAGCCCTTCATCCAGTTCAGGCTCGTTGCCTTCGATGATCTGCTTCAGGCGGATTTCCAGGAGGCTGACATCGACGCCTTCGTTCTGTCCGAACGGACGGGCCTTGCCCAGCTCCAGGGTAAAGGACTCCGCACCAAGCTGATCGTAGGTGTAGGCGCTGAACACGATGGATGGCTTGTTCTGCAGCAGCACCGCCTCCATGCCGGCAGCACGCAGGCGCGCCAGTTCACGCCGGGAGTGCTGACGGCCTTCTTTCCATGGATACAGGGCGAATTGCTCGATCTTCGAGCCACGGATGGCCGTGTGCAGATCGTAATGCAAGCGAGCGCGCTCCGGCCGACTGAAGAAACTGGCGGCCAGCCGCTCCAGCTCGCAGGCTCGCAAGGCTTCGGGACCGCCGCTCAACTCATGACGACCATTGAACAGCCGATTGACGTCCTGTTCGACGAAACGCTCACCGCGCCGGATGGCCTCGGGATTGCCGAACAGAAACAGAATGCGGGCCCGCGGCTTTATATCGCCGCGGGCGATATCGTGCAGCAGGCGGTCGAGCAATTCGATCGGGGCGGTTTCGTTGCCATGGATACCGGCCGATAGCAGCAGGTCCAGGCCGTTGTCCCGGGCTTCGGGCGGCTTGACCTCCAGCGCGCCCTCGCTCAACCAGCGCATCCGCACGCCTTCGACAGTCAGTTGAGTCTTCTCCGCCGGTTCACGGCCAGCGAGGGTCAGTTCAAGCAGTTTGCCGAGGGCGAGCATAGCGCGGGTTCCTTAATGGTCGTGGCCGCAATCCGGGCCATGGACATGGTCATCGTCGCCGAGGTCGGCCGGTTCCATTTCCAGTTGCAGGCTGACCAGGTTGGTTGCCAATGGGCGCAGCAGCAGGTTGGCGTACTCCTCATCCCCCTCCTCCACGTCCACGCCGATCAGCAACTGACCGCGGCCATCCTGCTGGATCCACAACTCCTTGCCCTGCCACATCACCGCGACGCGGGTGCAGGAGGTTTGCAGTTGGGTGCCGTCGGTGTCTTCAAGAATCAGTTGCAGGGAATCGCTCATGTCTTTTACGTTCTCGTCCGGGGGTAAGGCCACGCGCCCTGCGTTGACTGTAGTCAGGTCGCGCGCGCTTTCAATTGATCTGGAATGGATAGACCGAGCCCAGTTTAAGGATTTGCGTCAATTCATCCAGTGCCGACCGGCATTCGAGCAGCAATTGCGGATCGGCCAGATCGTTTTCGGTCATGCGGTCGCGGTAATGCCGCTCGACCCACTGGGTCAGCGAATCGTACAACGACGCGGTCATGATAACCCCTGGGTTGACCGCCGCCAGTTCGGTTTCGTTGAGCGCCACGCGCAACCTCAGGCAAGCTGGGCCACCACCGTTCTGCATGCTCTGCTTGAGGTCGAAGACCTTCACTTCGCGGATGATCCCGCCAGAGCTCGTCAGGCCTTGCAGGTATTGCCAGACGCGGGCGTTGCTGCGGCACTCCTCCGGCACGATCAAGAGCATCGAGCCATCGGGACGCGACAGCAGCTGGCTATTGAACAGGTAGGAACGAACCGCATCATCCACGGTGACCGCAGAACGCGGTACGCACACCGATTGAAATTTCCCACCGACCCTGGCGAGCTTGCCACTCAACTCCGCCAGCATGCTTTCGGTCTCGAGGAAGGCGTCCTCGTGATAGAACAGCACTTCGCCGTTACCCACTGCGATCACATCGTTATGGAACACGCCCTGGTCAATCACGGACGGATTCTGCTGGGCATACACCACGCCTTCCTCCCGCAGGCCATGCAGGCGGGCAACGGCGCGGGACGCCTCGAGGGTCTGGCGCGCCGGATACTTCTGTGGCGCCGGATAACGCGCGTCGAAGGCGCTACGACCGAACACGAAGAACTCGACACCGGTCTCGCCGTAGGTCCGGCAGAAACGGGTGTGGTTGGCCGCACCCTCGTCGCCGAACTGCGCCACCGCCGGCAACGCGGCGTGATGAGCGAAGTGCTGCTGATCGGCAAACATCGCCCCCAGCACCCGACTGGTGGTGGGATGCTCGATGCTGCGGTGGTATTTGCAGTTGAGGTTGGCCGCGGTGAAGTGCACACGACCGTCAGCGGTGTCGGCGCTCGGGCTGACGGTGGCGGCGTTGGCCACCCACATGCTGGAGGCCGAGCAACTGGCAACCAGCAACGGCATCGCTTCCTTCGCCGCCTGCTGGATGACCTGGGCATCGCTGCCGGCAAAGCCCAACCGGCGCAGGGCCGCCACGTCGGGGCGCTCCTGCGGCGCCAGCACGCCCTGCTGGAAGCCCATGTCCATCAGCGCTTTCATTTTCGCCAGGCCTTGCAACGCCGCTTCCTTGGGGTTCGAGGATTGCTGGCTGTTGCTCTGGGACGCGACATTGCCGTACGAGAGCCCGCCGTAGTTATGGGTCGGCCCCACTAGACCGTCAAAGTTGACTTCAAAGGATTTCATCAGCGAGGCTCCACGAGAATCTGTTTTTATAGGCATCAAATAACAACTGCGGCGCGGCTATCGCGAGCAAGCTCGCTCCCACAGGGTCTTGCACTGTCCTTGTGGGAGCGAGCTTGCTCGCGATCGAGGTTCACGCCATTCGCACGCCAGGGGTCAGGGCAGCCGGCATGACAAGGCTTGGCGTCTCCAGGGACGCCACTGGATAGGCGCAATAATCGGCCGCGTAATAAGCGCTGGCGCGATGGTTGCCCGAGGCGCCGACACCGCCGAACGGCGCGCTGCTGGCCGCACCGGTCAGTTGCTTGTTCCAGTTGACGATGCCCGCGCGGCTTTGCAGCCAGAACTGCTGGTAGCGCTCCTGGGAATCCGACAGCAGGCCAGCGGCCAGACCATATTGAGTATTGTTGGCCTCGGCGATGGCCGCTGGGAAATCCACGTAGCGAATCACTTGCAGCAACGGCCCGAACAGTTCTTCGTCGGGACGCTCGGCCACCGCGGTCACGTCGAGGATCCCAGGCGTCAGCAGTGCAGCCTGGGGCAATGGCTGGGTCATGGCCAGCAACGGCACGGCCCCAAGACCCAACAGATGGTTCTGGGCATCCATCAATGCTTTCGCCGCGCCCAGGGAAATCACCGAACCCATGAACGGCGCTGGCTGCTGGTCGAATGCCCCCACTTCCAGGGTCGCGCTGACCGCCACCAGGCGCGCCAGCAAGGCATCGCCCCAGGCGCCTTCCGGCACCAACAGACGGCGGGCGCAAGTGCAGCGCTGGCCCGCGGAAATGAATGCCGACTGGATGATGGTGTAGACGGCCGCATCCACGTCGGCCACTTCGTCTACCACCAGCGGATTGTTACCGCCCATTTCCAGGGCCAGGATCTTGTCCGGGCGACCGGAGAACTGTTGATGCAACAGGTTGCCGGTCCGACTGGAGCCGGTGAAGAACAGGCCGTCGATGCCCGGGTTCGCCGCCAGGGCGATGCCGGTTTCCCGGGCGCCTTGCAGCAGATTGAGCACACCCGCCGGCAGACCGGCCTCGACCCAGCACTGGACCGTCAGCTCGGCGACTTTCGGCGTCAGCTCGCTCGGCTTGAACAGTACGCAGTTGCCGGCCAGCAGCGCCGGCACGATATGACCGTTCGGCAAGTGGCCCGGGAAGTTATACGGACCGAACACCGCCACCACGCCGTGGGGCTTGTGGCGCAGCACGGCGGTGGCATCGCCCAGGGGGCCGCTCTTTTCGCCGGTCCGCTCCCGGTAGCTCTGAACCGAGATGGCGACCTTGTTGATCATGCTGGTGACTTCGGTGGCCGCTTCCCACAATGGCTTACCGGTTTCCTCACCGATGCAGCGGGCCAGCTCGTCTGCGCGACGCTTCAGGGCGGCGGCAAAGGCTTCCAGCACCTGGATCCGCTCCTCCAGCGGGCGCCGGGCCCAGTCCGGGAACGCCTGGCGCGCCGCCTGCGCCGCCGACTCCACTTGAGCCGCCGTGGCGCCCTTGCCCGACCACAGCACTTGCTGGGTCACCGGGTTCAATGACTCGAACGCGTCGCCCTGGCCTTCCAGCCAGCTTCCCGCAATGTACAGCGAATTCATTATTTCGACTCCCGAGCAGCAGACAACGCGACGGCGCGAACCTGATCGCCAGCGTTGAGTTGAAGACGTTTGGCGGTCAGCGGATCGACCACCAGGGTCCCCGAGGCGAAACGCGCCGGGGCGGCCGTGATACGGCAATCCAGGCATTTGCGGTTATGGATGAGGAACGGCGTGGCGTCGTCTCCCGGCGTGCCGATCGCCAGGACCAGCGCCTGGCTTTCGCGGATTGCGCGGATCTTGCCGGTTTCGCACTCCACGGCCGGGCCGGCGTCGAAGATATCGACGTAGCCCTGGTAGCTGAACCCTTCGCTCTTGAGCATCGACAACGCAGGCTCGGTGTCCGGATGGACCTGGCCGATGACGGCCCGGGCATCTTCGGACAGGAAGCAGGTGTACAGCGGGAACTTGGGCATCAGTTCGGCGATGAACGCCTTGTTGCCCACGCCGGTCAGGTAATCGGCCTGGCTGAATTCCATCTTGAAGAAATGCCGGCCCAGGCTTTCCCAGAATGGCGAACGCCCGGTTTCATCGGACATGCCTCGCATTTCGGCGATGATCTTGTTGCCGAACAGCTTCGGGAACTCGGCGATGAACAACAACCGGGCCTTGGCCAGCATGCGTCCGTTGAGGCCATTGCGGTAATCGGCGTGCAGGAACAGCGAGCACAGCTCGGAGTTGCCGGTCAGGTCGTTGGCCAGGAACAGCGTCGGGATTTCCCGGTAGATGTTCAACTCCTGGGATGCGCTGACCGTCAGGCCGACGCGGAAGTTGTACCAGGGCTCCCGCAGCCCCACGGCACCGGCGATGGCGGAAATGCCCACCACCCGGCCATCGTCGTCTTCGAGCACGAACAGGTAATCCGCATCGCCACGCCCGGCTTCGCCGCGAAAGGTCTTCTCCGCCCAGCCGACCCGATGGGCCAGGCGCTCTTCATTGGCCGGCAGGGTGGTCAGGCCGGTGCCGGTGCTGCGGGCCAGGGCGATCAGGGCGGGTAAATCGCTGCTGCGTACGGGACGAACGATCATGCTATCTCCTCAAACGGGCTGCTCACGCACCCCGCGAAACTCATTAAACCGCCACCAGGCGCACGCTGGCGCCTTCGCCGACGCCCAGGGCCTCGGCTGCTTCCATGTCCAGGGTCACCGGCTTGCCCGGCGCATAGTCGAGCTCGAGCAACACGGCGCGGTAATCCTGCAACTGGGCGTTGGCCACCAGGTATTGGCGACCGGCTCCCTTGACGGCTTCGCCGATCCTCACCGGCACCACGCGGCTCTGGGCAATCGAGCGAATCCCCGAAACCCGGGCGTGCAGCGTCGGGCCGCCGTCGAAGATGTCGATGTAATGATCGGTCTCGAAGCCTTCGCGCATCAGGATGTCGAAGGTGATCTGCGCACGCGGGTGGACCTGGCCCATGGCCTCCTGCGCCGCGTCCGGCAGCAACGGCACGTAGATCGGGTAATGGGGCATCAGCTCGGCAAGGAAAGTGCGACTTTTCAGCCCGCACAAGCGCTCGGCGGCGGCGTAATTGAGGTCGAAGAAGTTGCGACCGATGGCGTCCCAGAACGGCGAGTCGCCATTTTCATCGCTGTAGCCGACGATCTCGGTCACCACCGAATCGGCGAAGCGCTCCGGATGGCTGGCGACGAACAGCAGGCGTCCACGGGAATTGAGCTCGGCCCAGGGCGACCCCACCAGCTCCGGAATCACGTAGAAACTGGTCAACAGGCTGTTGCCCGTCAGGTCGTGGCACTGGGAAAGGACATGGATCTTGTTATGGATCTTCAACTCACGGGACGCGTGGACGAAGGTCTCGTTGCGAAAGCTGTAGAACGGTTCGGAATAACCGGCCGACGCCACGATGGCCGAACAGCCCGCCAGCTTGCCGGTGGCAGTGTCTTCCAGGACGAAGAAATAGCTTTCCTCGCCGTTGAAGCTGACTTCGGCGGCAAACGAGGCTTCGCTCGCGGCAATCTTGTCGCTCAGGCGTTCCACGTCATCGGGCAGGGAAGTGACACCGATCGGACTGTCCGCAGCCAGACGCTGTACCTCGCCCAGGTCAGCCATTTGCGCGGGGCGCATCACCAGCATGGTGTCACTCCTTAACTTGAAATAAACGGTTCGACCGGGAGGTCGAGATTCGGAAAAAAATACCGGGCTCACTGCCTGCCTGGAGGCCACCACCACACCCTGTGGGCGCGAGCTTGCTCGCGATGGCGGTGGCACATCCAACCTTGACGCAAGCCGAATCACCGCTTTCGCGAGCAGGCTCGCTCCCACAGTAGCCCCGGTTCAATTGAAATGAATCAGGCCTGGGTCAACTTCGCCACGGCCCGTTCGAAACGGTCCAGGCCCGCGTCGATGTCGGCATCTTCCACCACCAGGCTCGGGGCGAAACGGACCACGTCCGGGCCAGCCTGCAGAATCATCAGGCCTTCCTGTTCGGCAGCGTTGAAGATGTCCTTGGCCTTGCCTTTCCAGGCATCGTTCAACACACAGCCGAGCAGCAAGCCGAGGCCACGCACCTGGGTGAAGAGGCCGTACTTCTCGCCGATCTGCTCCAGGCGAGCCTTGAACTTGTGGTGCTTGGCCTTGACGCCGCCCAGCACCTCAGGGGTGTTGACCACATCGATCACCGCCTCGGCCACCGCACATGCCAGTGGGTTGCCGCCGTAGGTGGTGCCATGGGTGCCGACCACCAGGTGCTTGGCCAGCGCCTCGGTGGTGAGCATCGCCGCGATCGGGAAACCACCGCCCAGGCTCTTGGCACTGGTGAGGATGTCCGGGACCACGCCGTAATGCATGTAGGCGAACAGCTCGCCGCTGCGACCCATGCCGGTCTGCACTTCGTCGAATACCAGCAGCGCGTCATGGGCGTCGCACAGGTCGCGAGCGCCTTGCAGATAAGCCACTTCAGCCGGCAATACGCCGCCCTCGCCCTGGATCGGCTCCAGCACCACGGCACAGGTCTTGTCCGAAATGGCTGCCTTCAGCGCTGCCAGGTCGTTGTAGGGCACGTGGGTGATGCCGGCGATCTTGGGACCGAAACCATCGGAGTACTTCGCCTGTCCGCCAACGTTGACGGTGAACAGAGTGCGACCGTGGAAGCTGTTGAGCGCGGCGATGATTTCGTATTTCTCGCTACCGAAACGATCGAACCCGACTCGACGGGCCAGCTTGAAGGCGGCCTCGTTGGCTTCGGCACCGGAGTTGCAGAAGAATGCCCGCTCGGCAAAGGTCGCGTTGACCAGCTTATGGGCCAGGCGCAGCGCCGGCTCGTTGGTAAAAACGTTGGACACGTGCCACAGCTTGTTGGCCTGCTCGGTCAATGCGCCGACCAGCGCGGGATGGGCATGCCCCAGCACATTGACCGCGATGCCGCCGGCGAAATCGATCAACTCGCGACCGGACTGGTCCCACACGCGGGAACCGGCGCCACGCACAGGTATGAAGGCAGCAGGTGCATAGTTGGGGACCATCACCTGGTCGAAATCGGCGCGTTGTACCGCGGCTTGCTCAACGGACATCGGAGTCTCCTGAAGAGGAACACTCGCCTGGAACTGGCGAGTGATGGGGGGATTGTAAGGACAGTTTTCGGCCTGACCTTGTCGCCAAGCGACAACTTCTTATAGCGCCAACCCACGTTTTGCGCGGGTTTACGGCAATGCGACAAATAGCGTCGCAAAGGCGCAGTTTAAACGTTGGCGCAGGCTTTGAGGCAGAGACACTCACATTTCCCTTGCTTGCTGGAATGCCCTCGCCACAGGGTGTCGTGTCAGCCACAGATGCTGTACCAGCCCTGGCCACAGGATGGTGTGCCAGCCCCCAACCACAGATGCTGTAGCAGCTGGTGTGCCAGCCCTAGCCGCGCTCGGAGGGCACCGAAGACAGCTCGAATGGATTGCTGCTGCGCCGCTGGTTACGATCTTCCCGCGGCGTGGCACCGAAGAAGTTGCGATAGGCGCTGGAGAAATGCGGCCCCGAGGAAAAACCGCAGGACAAGCCGATCTGGATGATGGATTTGCTGGTCTGCATCAGCATCTGCCGGGCCTTGTTCAGGCGCAGCTCCAGGTAATACTGACTCGGCACGCGATTGAGGTATTGCTTGAAGATCCGCTCCAGTTGCCGGCGGGATACGCAGACATGCTGGGCGATTTCGTCGGTGGTCAACGGCTCTTCGATATTGGCTTCCATCAGCAGCACGGCCTGGGTGAGCTTCGGATGGCTGGAGCCGAGGCGGTTCTGCAACGGGATGCGCTGACGCTCGCCACCTTCGCGAATACGCTCGACCACCAGTTCTTCCGACACCGCGCCAGAGAGCTCGGCACCGTGATCCCGGGCCAGCACCGCCAGCAACAGGTCGAGCACCGACATGCCGCCACACGCGGTCAGTCGGTCGCGATCCCAGTCGAACAGGTGACTGGTGGCGATGACCTTGGGGAAACGCTCGGAAAAATCGTCCTGCCAGCGCCAATGCACCGCTGCACGATAACCGTCGAGCAGACCCAACTGGGCCAGGGGATAAACGCCAGCGGACAACCCGCCGATCACGCAGCCGGCACGCACCAATTGCTTGAGGGCGCTGCTCAGGTTCGAGGCCAGTGCGGTCGGCGGCTCATCGGCCAGCAGGAAAAGCTTCTGCAGGCCTTCAAGCTTGCCCGCCCAGGGTTCACCCGGCAATTGCCACGTGCCCTCCACCGGCGGCTCGGCCTGCAGGAACGAGAGTTCGTAGGCCACCTCCGGATGCACCCGCTGAGCAACACGCAAGGCCTCCTCCGCCAGCGCCAGCGTCAGGGCTTTAGTGCTGGGCCAAATCAGGAAACCAATTCGATGGGCAGTCATGTCGGGCAATCCGAAGCGAAAACAGTGTTAAAGCCAAAAGCGGCTGCAACCAAATTAGACCATCTGGCACTTGGTGCTCAGCATGACCCAAATCAGCGGCGTAACGGGAGCGATTACTTGAGGCTGCCCGAAAGAAATTGTTGCAGGCGCTCCGATTGCGGGTTGACCAGCACTTCCCGTGGGTTGCCGCTTTCTTCGACGATCCCCTTGTGCAGGAACACCAGCTGGTTCGACACCTCACGGGCGAAACCCATCTCATGGGTCACCACCACCATGGTCCGACCCTCCAGGGCCAGGGCCTGCATCACCTTGAGCACGTCGCCCACCAGTTCCGGGTCGAGGGCCGAGGTCGGCTCGTCGAACAGCATGACTTCCGGCTCCATCGCCAACGCGCGGGCGATCGCCACGCGCTGCTGCTCGCCGCCGGACATGTGGCCCGGATAGGCGTCCTTGCGATGGGCCACGCCGACCTTGTTCAGGTAATGCTCGGCTTTCTCCCGGGCCTCGGCCTTGGGCACGCCCAGCACATGCACGGGTGCCTCGATGATGTTTTCCAGCGCAGTCATATGGGACCACAGGTTGAAATGCTGGAACACCATCGACAACCGCGAACGCATGCGTTGCAGCTGCTTGGGGTCAGCGGCCTTCAAGGCGCCATCCTTGCCAGCTACCAGCTTCAGCTCTTCGTTGTTGAGCAGGATCTTGCCGGCGTGAGGCTGCTCGAGCAGGTTGATGCAACGCAGGAATGTACTCTTGCCGGAGCCACTGGAGCCGATGATGCTGATGACATCCCCGGCGGCGGCCTTCAGGGACACGCCCTTGAGCACTTCGTGACTGCCATAGCGTTTATGCAGGTCTTGGACTTCAAGCTTGTACATGCGGTCGGTTCTCACAAAACGTCAGTCGTTGAGCAGTCGAGCGGGTCGATGCGTTATCAGTGCTTGCGCGGGGCCAGGTAACTCAGCCAGCGACGCTCGGCCAGCTTGAACAGGCGCACCAGGATGAAGGTCAGGCACAGGTAGAAGGCACCGGCCGTGATGTAAGCCTCGAAAGGCAGGTAATACTGGGCGTTCACCGTGCGCGCGGCGCCGGTGATGTCGATCAGGGTCACGATGGACGCCAGGCTGGTGGTCTGCAGCATCATGATCACCTCGTTGCTGTATTGCGGCAGCGCCCGACGCAGGGCCGACGGCAGCAGGATCCGGCGATACAGCTTGTAGCGCGACATGCCCATGGCCTTGGCCGCTTCGATCTCGCCGTTAGGCGTGGCCCGCAGGCTGCCGGCGATGATCTCGGCGGTGTAGGCACTGGTATTGATGGCGAATGCCAGGCATGCACAGAAGGTCGCACTGGACAGCCACGGCCAGAGGAAGCTTTCGCGTACGATCTCGAACTGCGCCAGCCCGTAGTAGATCAGGAACAGCTGCACCAGCATCGGGGTGCCGCGAATCACATAGGTGTAGAGCCAGGCCGTCATATTGACGATGGGCTGCTTGGACACCCGCATCAGCCCCAGGGGCAACGCCGCCAGCAGGCCGAAGAACAACGACAGGGCCAGCAGCTTGAGCGTGGTCAGCAGGCCACTGAAGTACAGCGGCAAGGCATCGAAGATGACGTTGTAGTCGAAGATCATAGATCAGCCGCCCTTACGCCTACCGAGTAGCGCTTCTCGAGGTGACGCAATGCCAGCAACGAGACACTGGTGATCACCAGATACATCGCCGCCACTGCCAGGAAGAAGGTAAAAGGCTCGCGAGTGGCATCCGCCGCCTGCTTGGCCTTGAACATCATGTCTTGCAGGCCCACCACCGAGATCAGTGCGGTAGCCTTGGTCAACACCAGCCAATTGTTGGTGAAGCCCGGAATCGCCAGGCGAATCATCTGCGGCACCAGCACCCGGAAAAACACCTGGACGCCGCTCATGCCATACGCCATGCCCGCCTCGGCCTGGCCCTTGGGAATCGCCATGAACGCACCACGAAAGGTTTCCGACAGGTACGCACCGAAGATGAAGCCCAGGGTGCCGATGCCGGCCGCCAGCGGGTTCAGGTCGATGTAGTCGTCATACCCGAGCAGCGGCGCGACACGGTTGAGCAGATCCTGGCCACCGTAGAAGATCAGCAGGATCAGCACCAGGTCGGGGATACCCCGGATGACCGTGGAATACAGGTCGCCCAGCCAAGCCAGCCAGCGCACCGGCGAGAGCCGCAACGCGACGCCGATCAGCCCCAGGACGATGGCCAGAGCCATGGACGACAAGGCGAGCTGAAGCGTCAACCATGCGCCATCGAGGATGACAGCCCCGTAGCCTTTCAACATGATTCAGGTCCTCGAAAGTGGGATGAAAAAATGGCGCAAACCGCAGGGAGCCTGTTGCTTGCGCCATTTCGCCCGAGTAGCGGGACGGTATTACTTGCCGTAGATGTCGAAGGCGAAGTACTTGTCCTGGATTTGCTTGTACTTGCCATTTTCGCGAATGGCAGCGATCGCGCCATTGATCTTGTCTTTCAGCGCATCACCCTTGCGAACCGCGATGCCGATACCGTCGCCGAAGTATTTCTCGTCGGTGAAGGCCGGGCCCACGAAGGCGAACCCCTTGCCGGCGTCGGTCTTGAGGAAACCGTCATCCAGCAGGGTGGCATCGGCCACGGTACCGTCGAGACGACCTGCGGAAACATCCAGGTAGATCTCGTTCTGCGAGCCGTACGGCTTGATCTCGGCACCCAGCGGGGCCAGGACTTCGCGAGCGAAACGCTCGTGGATCGAGCCGCGCTGCACGCCAATGTTCTTGCCCTTGAGCTCGGCCAGGCTTTCGCTGACCTGGGTACCGGACTTCATCACCAGGCGAGCCGGAGTGTTGTAGTACTTGTTGGTGAAGTCGACGGACTTCTTGCGATCTTCAGTGATGGACATGGAGGACAGGATCGCGTCGATCTTGCGCACCTTCAAGGCGGGAATCAGGCCATCGAACTCCTGCTCGACCCACACACACTTGACCTTCATCTCTTCGCACAGCGCATTGCCGATGTCGTAGTCGAAACCGACGATGCTGCCGTCCGGGGCTTTCGAGGCGAACGGAGGATAAGCCGCCTCGATACCGATCTTCAGCGGTTTCTCATCGGCGAACGACGACAGGGACAGCACGGACAGTGCCAGGGCGCCAAGCAGCACAAGTTTCTTCATCTTGGGACTCCATCGGTAAAGGGCAAAACGGCAGAGTGAGCAACAGCCCAATATGCGAATGGGTAAAACGAACTCAGGTGCTGCGTCCTAGGAAGCCCACGTTTTATTCAACGCAGGCCACGACGAGCGAGTGATCGGCATTCTAACGACAGGTCGGAAGCCGATATTTCTTCAATGCGACAACAAATTACAGAAGCACCGAGAAAGCTGTTTGAGCACATTGACAGCTCCGCAAATTCATGCAAGAGCAAAAGAAGGGGAACCGATCCATGCTGCAAATTGCGGGCCCATTATTGGCAAACCCTTCTAATCCGGCAAGCACAGCGTGTCGCCTTATTTTACAAGACGCCCGAAGCCGCCCTATGACGGGGCTTCACGTTTCACATCGCCCCGTTGTGGCGCCTTTGGTTACACATTTCAAAACACCGGTAACGCTCAGACACCTCCTGCTTCAAACGCCGATATTTATTCATTCGCCGAACCTGTGGCGAGGGAGCTTGCTCCTGCGGGCTGCGAAGCAGCCCCAAAACCAGGCACCGCAGTCACTCGAACACCTGACCTGTGGCGAGGGCGCGCGCCAGCCCCACGAAAAAGCCCCGCTCGGCAAAACCGGGCGGGGCTTTTCGGTGTTACGGATTACCGTCAGGCGACGTTCATGGTCTTGTGGGTCTCGATCAGGTGCGCCACTACGCTCGGATCGGCCAGGGTGGAGATATCACCCAGGCTGTCGTATTCGGCCGTAGCGATCTTGCGCAGGATACGGCGCATGATCTTGCCCGAACGGGTTTTCGGCAGCCCCGGCGCCCACTGAATCACATCCGGCGACGCAATCGGGCCGATCTCCTTGCGCACCCAGTTCTTCAGTTCCAGGCGCAGGGCCTCGCTGGTTTCCTCGCCGGCATTCAGGGTGACGTAGACATAGATGCCCTGCCCCTTGATGTCGTGCGGCACACCGACCACCGCCGCTTCGGCGACTTTCGGGTGGGCGACCATGGCGCTTTCGATCTCGGCGGTGCCCATGCGGTGGCCGGATACGTTGAGCACGTCGTCCACCCGACCGGTGATCCAGTAGTACCCATCCTCATCACGACGCGCACCGTCACCGGTGAAGTACATGCCGCTGAAGGTCTTGAAGTAGGTATCGACGAAACGGTCATGGTCGCCGTACAGCGTCCGCGCCTGGCCTGGCCACGAATCGAGGATCACCAGGTTGCCTTCGGCGGCGCCTTCGATCAGGTTGCCGAGGTTGTCCACCAACGCCGGTACCACGCCGAAGAATGGCCGCGTGGCCGAACCCGGCTTCAAGGCTGTGGCACCTGGCAACGGGCTGATCAGCACGCCACCGGTTTCGGTCTGCCACCAGGTGTCGACGATCGGGCAACGCTCCTTGCCCACGTTCTTGTAGTACCAGTCCCAGGCTTCCGGGTTGATCGGCTCGCCCACCGACCCCAACAGGCGCAGGCTGCTGCCATCGGCACCGTCGACAGCGGCGGTACCCGAAGCCATCATCGCGCGGATGGCGGTCGGCGCGGTGTAGAGGATATTGACCTTGTGCTTGTCGATGACCTGCGCGACGCGGGTGATGTCCGGATAGTTCGGCACGCCTTCGAACAGCAAGGTGGTCGCGCCATTGGCCAGCGGTCCATAGACGATGTAGCTGTGGCCGGTGACCCAGCCGACGTCGGCGGTGCACCAGTAGATCTCGCCCGGCTTGTAGTCGAACACGCGCTCGTGGGTCAGGGCCGCATACAGCAAGTAGCCGGCGGTGGTGTGCTGCACCCCCTTGGGCTTGCCGGTGGAACCGGAGGTATAGAGGATGAACAGCGCCTCTTCGGCACCCATCTCCTTCGGCGCGCAAACGGTACCCGCCACCTTCATCAAGTCTTCGTACCAGATGTCGCGGTGCTGGTTCCACTTGATGTTGCCAGCGGTGCGCTTGCACACGATGACTTTCTGGATGCTGCTGGTTTCCGGGTTGGTCAGCGCATCGTCGACGTTGGCCTTGAGGGGGATCTTCTTGCCGGCACGAATGCCTTCGTCGGCAGTGATCACCACTTTGGACCTGCAGTCGATGATCCGGCCGGCCAGCGCCTCGGGGGAGAAGCCACCGAATACCACCGAGTGGATCGCGCCGATCCGGGCACAGGCCAGCATGGCGACCACGGCCTCGGGAATCATCGGCATGTAGATCGTCACTACGTCGCCGCGGTGCACGTCCTGGCCACGCAGGGCGTTGGCGAACTTGCACACTTCTTCATGCAGCTCGCGATAAGTGATCTTGCGGCTCTCGGCAGGGTCGTCGCCCTCCCAGATGATCGCCACCTGGTCACCGCGCTCGGCCAGATGGCGGTCGAGGCAGTTGTAGGACACGTTCAGGGTGCCATCGGCGAACCACTTGATGTCGACGTGGTGATCGTCGAAGGATGTCTGCTTCACCGTGGTGAACGGCTTGATCCAGTCGAGGCGCTTGGCCTGCTCGCGCCAGAAACCATCCGGGTTGACCACCGACTGCTGGTACATGGCCTTGTAGGTCGCCTCGTCAGTCAGCGTACTGGCCGCTACCTCGGGACGAACGGGATACAGGGAAGCCGCACTCATCTTTCTTACCTCGGTGACAATAGTTGTTTTTGTATGGGTCCGTTGTAGCTCGGCGCGGGCCTATGGAACCATTCGACGATGGTAGTAACAAGTCCCTACAAAGTGTCGGTAATCCCTCCCGAGGCCCGTTTTCAGAGCACTTCCCTATGACAACGGGCGTGCTCGCCACAGCGTCGGTGATCCAGACCATTGGCCGCAGACAGCGCCCCGTTCCCGGCGATTATTACCAAATCAACCAAAAGTGTTTATCAAAACCCGGTCTGTTTGCGTCCGGCCCGGCTCCCTAGAATCCATCTCGCCAACCGGCAAACACGATTAACGCAACACAGCCCCCACGAAGGCCGTTAATCCAACTTCCAAACCCAGCTCCACACGCAACCCCAAAAAGGTTGCGTGAACCCACTCGACCTCAAGAAAGGTGAATCAGATGAAAGCTCTATGGGTCCTGGTCCTCGGCAGTCTTTGCGCCAGCGCAATGGCAGACGAGGTCCCGACCGATGTCGCACAGCAACAACCGGCCATCGAGGAGTACACCTACTCCACCCACCTGGACATCGCCAAAGTCATTTACATGAGCGAGATTCCGAACGTCTGCGAAGTGGTCCCGGCGAAGATGGAATACGAAGATTCGAAGGGCCAGCTCCACATCCTTCGCTACAGCATCATGGGCAACGGTTGCTCCAACGGCTGACCGACGTGTGAACGAACCAGGAGCAACCACCATGAAAAGCAAACTGTTCTGCGCCTTGACCCTGTCCGTACTGGCCAGCCATGGCTTCGCCGCCGACGGCTTCGATCACACCGGTTCCGCCGTCGCTATCGATCGCTACAACCTCTCGAACAGCGCCACGGTCGCCACCAATGCCAACGACCACACCGCTTCGACGAGCGTCGCTGCCGATGGCAGCGACCGCACCGATTCGGCGCGCATCGATTGATCATTATTGGCAGTTTCCAAGGCCCGACTCCGGTCGGGCCGGGTTGTGTCTGGGACCGTCGAAAACCCTCAACAAACACAACATGTAGTGCAAAACCGCAAAAATAGATCGTTTTTTGATCAAAACCTCTCGCCATTCGACCCATGCAAAAAAAATCTTCAGTGGTCCTTTCCTGACGCAAGCCTTGTAAACTCTCGCTCCGACGCGGATATGCCACCCCGCCACCTCCTCCGTGGGCGATTTCGCCGCACCACGTAGGCAAAAAAGTCCTTATAATGCCGCCTTAAACGGGCCTGCAATATTCCCTTACAGGGGATCAAGCCAGCCTGAAGCCTACGCAAAGGCACATTGCCTCTTCGCGTTCACAGCCGCTTCGGCATGACCCGTACATTTTTCTGTTTATTGCCTGCGTCAGCTGCTGCAACAAACGATTTTCCAAGATCCAACGCGGCCAGTAGGCCTTCACCGGGCATCTGGCCCTCACGCAGGAGACGACACGTCATGCTGAGCTGGGACGAATTCGACAAAGAAGACGGCGAAGTTGCTGTAAAAAGCACCAACGCCGGCCACGCTTCTGAAGCCAACATGGACCGCCTCGACAGTGCCGGCGGTGCCGCCGCACTGGAAGCGCGCGCCGTGACGGCCAGCGACTCGGCGGCGATCATTCGCGCCAAGGCCGCCCTCGACAAACTCGACATCGCCGAAGGCCTCGCCGAACTCGAAGGCGCCTCCGCCCGCGTCGCCGTCGATGAAAAGCGCATGATCAACTGCCGCGCCGACCTCAACCAGCTCGTGCCTTTCAAGTACGACTGGGCCTGGCAGAAGTACCTGGACGGTTGCGCAAACCACTGGATGCCGCAAGAAGTCAACATGACCGCCGACATCGCCCTCTGGAAAAACCCGGAAGGCCTGACCGACGACGAACGCCGCATCGTGATGCGCAACCTGGGCTTCTTCTCCACCGCCGACTCCCTGGTGGCCAACAACCTGGTCCTGGCCGTGTATCGCCTGATCACCAACCCGGAATGCCGCCAGTACATCCTGCGCCAGGCGTTCGAAGAGGCGATCCACACCCACGCCTACCAGTACTGCATCGAATCGCTGGCCATGGATGAAGGCGAGATCTTCAACATGTACCACGAGATCCCATCGGTGGCGAAAAAAGCCGCCTGGGGCCTGAAATACACCCGCTCCATCTCCGACCCGACGTTCCAGACCGGCACCCCGGAAACCGACAAGGAGCTGCTGCGCAACCTGATCGCCTACTACTGCGTCCTGGAAGGCATCTTCTTCTACTGCGGCTTCACCCAGATCCTCTCCATGGGCCGGCGCAACAAAATGACCGGCGTCGCCGAGCAGTTCCAATACATCCTGCGCGACGAATCCATGCACCTGAACTTCGGCATCGACGTGATCAACCAGATCAAGATCGAAAACCCGCACCTGTGGGATGCCGAGATGAAGGAAGAAGCGACCCAGATGATCCTGCAGGGTACGCAGCTGGAGATCGAATACGCCCGCGACACCATGCCTCGCGGCGTGTTGGGCATGAACGCGGCGATGATGGAAGACTATCTGAAGTTCATCGCCAACCGTCGCCTGTCGCAGATTGGTCTGAAAGAAGAGTATCCAGGCACGACTAACCCGTTCCCTTGGATGAGCGAGATCATGGACTTGAAGAAAGAGAAGAATTTCTTTGAGACTCGGGTGATTGAATACCAAACCGGCGGCGCGCTTAGCTGGGACTGAGTTCTCTCACGACAAAACAAAGGGCTGCCATTAGGCAGCCCTTTTTCATTGGATCAGAAAGCACCGTTGGATGTAGGCGCGTTAAGGACTTCTTGCACCTGGCATCGGGATTGCCCCGCAAGCCAGCGAAAGCACAGTCTCTCGCCACAGGTTGCCAGGCGAGTCGGGGGACACCGGCTTACTGCCGTGTTTGCAAAACAATCAGTGCATCTCACCCCACCACTCGCTATTAATATCCTTTTGTTCTCAAGGACCCGAGCCCGTCATGAAATTCGACCTCGCCTACTGCCTCAGCCTCGACGACAAGTTGTCGATCTATGACGTGCGCGATTTGAATTTCGACGAGACCATGGACTTCGACTCCGCCAAGGAGCATTTCCAGTGCCCCAACGATGTTTGTCGAATAGCGTTCGACGCGACGAATGTATTGGGGACATTCAATGCCAAGAACGTGAACTACGTACGCACGCCGCACTTCAAGAACATCCCCAGTACGCGGCATATCGAGGGTTGCCCCTATGCCAGTCTAAAGACCCCGGCGTCTGGCCTGGAGGCGGATGGTGAGGAATCGGATGACGCTCGGGAAGAACATTTTCCTTCGGAGCTATTGCTGGCTCGGCGCGAGTATGTGCGCAAGCCGTCCAGCCCGACGGTGACGACCGATGGAATACTCGAAGAACGCGCGCCTTCCCTCGCCAGTCATGGCGAGCACCCGGGCCGTGGTTCGGCACCGGACAGGACCCATGTCTTCGCTCATCCGGTGGAGTGTTTCGTATCGAACTTCGCGGACAAGGCGTTGCTCAAGCGCATGCCCCTGAAGATCGGCGAGCATACGGCACCCTACGCCTCGTTCTTCAAGAAGATCGAGTACCTGCTGGACAACAGGGGATTGATCTACTGGGGCAGGATCAAGGAGATCAAGGACTACACGCAGAGTTTTCGCATCGACTTCGAACAGAAGGTCTGGTTCAAGCAACCGGATGAGACAAAGAAGAAGCCTTACTCGGTCAATGTCTACCTGAGCAAGAAACTGATCGACAACTACCGCAAGCGCAAAGCGTTCCTGGAAGAAATCAAGCACGCCGTGGACAGTGACGCGCCGTTGTACTGCTTCTTTTATGGGGTGACGCCGGAGTTGAAACAGGTGCCGAGCAAGCAAAACCCCGACCAGACGTTCGGAGTATTCAGCGCCAATATCGAGAACCTGGATCACTTCATCATCCGGGAAGCACCGGGGCTGGCCGACCAATAACCCCCTACCCCGACAACATTGCGCCCATCACCACCATCAGCAGCCCGACATATACCCGCGCATGCAGTCGATCCGGTATCCGCCCGACCCATGGCATTGCCAGGCGGATGCCCAGTACCGCACCGAGCGTGAGTACAGCGAACGCCAGCAGGTCCACATATCCGACGAACCACGGCCCGAGGTCAGCTCCGGTGAGGCCGGCCAAAGCCATGTAGGTAACGGTACCAGCCAAAGCGACAGGCAAGCTCAGTGGATTTGCCATCGATGTAGCCTGGGACATGCTCAAGCCACACCGGCGAAGCAGCGGCACAGTCATGACACTGCCACCGACACCCAGGAACGTGGCGATGATTCCGACAGCAGTACCTCCCAACGTCGTCTCCAGTGTCGACAGGGAGCGAGGGACGACGTCGCTCTGGCGTGTAAGAAAACCTCGCCGTAGCAAGCAATCCAGAATGGTCAGGGCCAGGTAGGCGCTGAAGACGTAGCGAATGATTTCGCCGCTCATCCAGGTGGCAGTCATCGCACCGAGGGCCGCGCCCAGGGCGATGAAGGCACCGAACGGCCACAGGTAATGAGCAAGCAACTGACCGGCGCGCTGGTGTTTTCGGGTCGCGACCAGAGCGTTGACGATCATGACGCAGGTGGAGGTCGCCACGGCGATGTGCATCGCCGACTCACCGATGGCGTCATTAGCGTGACGTGCCATCAGCCAGCGGTAGATCAGCGGTACGACGACAAAGCCGCCGCCAAACCCGAACAGCACGGCGGTCACGCCGCTCAGGCAGCCGAAACAGGCGAGCAATAGGTAGGACATCAGAGAAATCCACTGCCGGAGAAAGGTGTCGACGATAGGTAAACGAGACATGGCCCGCTGTAGCAAACTGGCCAATAATATTTGCGTTTACGCCAAAACGAGGCTTTCGATGCGCAATGGTTCGATCGATGTATTGGATGCGACGCCCCGGGCTGTGGTCGCCATCGGCACCGACTATCCCCATGGATACCTGTTGCCGCTACACCGCCATCGCCGTGCGCAGTTGCTCTACGGTGCAACTGGGGTGATGAAGGTCAGCACGCAGGACGGTAACTGGGTGGTGCCGCCGCAACAGGCGGTATGGATTCCGCCAGGGGTCGCCCATGAAGTGTTGATGCTGGGCGTCAGCACGCGCAGCCTGTACCTTGAACCAGCTGTCATCACAGGCATGGACAGCCGTTGCCAGGTCATCGGCGTGTCGCCCCTGATGCGCCAGCTTCTGATAGAGGCCGTGGAGCTTGTACCGGACTACGACGAAGCCGGACGCGATGGTGCGCTGGTCCAACTGCTCTTGCATGAGCTGCCGCGCAGCGCCCCTTTGCCACTGCACCTTCCATTGCCCAAGGAGCCCCGCTTGCTGGGCCTGTGCCAGATCTTCCTGACAAAACCCGACGCCCATGCGTCGCCTGTGCAATGGGCCGAGCAGTTGCACGTCAGCCTGCGATCGTTCAATCGCCTGTTCAGGCAGCATACGTCGCTGAGTTTCAGCCAATGGCGACAACAGGCCAGCGTCCTGTCGGCATTGTCTCGATTGGCTGTAGGAGATTCAGTGACCAGGATTGCCCTTGATCTGGGCTATGACAGTCCCGCGGCGTTCTCCACGATGTTTCGAAGGATCCTGGGCCAGGCCCCGAGCGCCTGGCTGGAGAAAACCACCGGTCATCCATCAAAAAAATGAGATTGATCCGGGCTCAAAACAACTGTACAAAAACACAGTATTTTTGAACCCACCGCTTTGGAGAACCCCCATGGCCTCTCTCGCAATCAAAACCACCCTGGAACGCATCGCTGTCTACCAGTTCACCCCCGCCCACAGTGCCCAGGCCCGAGCCATGCTGGGCTGGAGTGTCGAGGAATTGTCCCGCCAGTCCGGTGTTTCAGTTCCGGCCATACGGCGCTTCGAAGCCGGCGGGGAGTTGCGCGACGTGACGCGCCTGGCCCTGGCCTTTCGACTGGAAGCCGAGGGCCTGGTGTTCTTCCCTGGCTTCGCACCGGGGCGCGGCATGAACATCAAGGGTGCCACGCCGGATCCCATGGAGCGGGCCGATTACGCGATGATCGAATGACCCTGCGGGTGTGACACGGTATCAGGCCATACCGGTCTGGTTCTGGTAGGCCGACGCCTCCACATCCAGCCACCAGGCCCGGCCACGTTGCGGTTGCGTAAGGCTGAAGGCTTCGCCCATCCGCGGCGTGGTGATGAGAACGTTACGCTCCCAGGCCAGGGCCAGGATTCGGTCGAAGGGTTCGTACCAGGCATGCATCGACAGGTCGAACGTCCCGTTATGGATCGGCAGCAGCCAACGGCCCCTGAGATCGATATGCGCCTGGAGGGTCTGTTCGGGCTGCATGTGGATCAGGGGCCATTCGACGTTGTAGGCACCGGTTTCCATCAGGGTCAGGTCAAAGGGGCCGTAGCGATTGCCGATGCGTTTGAAGCCATCGAAATAACCGGTATCGCCGCTGAAGAAAATCCGGGTGTCACCGTCGATCATCACCCACGAGGCCCACAACGTGCTGTTGCCGTCGAACAGGCCCCGACCGGAAAAATGCTGGGAGGGGGTGGCGATGAACTCGATACCGTCCACCTCGGTGCCCTGCCACCAGTCCAGCTGACGCACCTTGCTGGCGTCGACGCCCCATTTGACCAGGGTATCGCCCACTCCAAGTGGCGTCAGGAAATGCTCGGTCCTGTCGGCGAGCTGGATGATGGCCTGGTGATCGAGATGGTCGTAATGATCGTGGGAAAGAATCACCGCCTCGATGGGCGGCAGCTCTTCCAGGCTGATGGGCGGTTGGTGAAAGCGTTTAGGGCCGGCCCACTGCACCGGGGAGGCACGCTCGGAAAAAACCGGGTCGGTCAGCCAGAATTTGTCCCGAAGCTTGAGCAGTACGGTGGAATGGCCCAGGCGAAAGACACTGCCATTGGGCGCCGCCAGCAGCTCGGCACGGGTCAACGGCCGGACCGGGACGGCGCCCTTAGGGCGGGTGTCGCGGGGCTTGTGGAAGACCATGTTCCACAGAATGCGCAAGGCCTTGCCGACCCCTTCCCGAGGCGTCGAGGCGTGGTTGCGATACTTTCCTTGCTCCCGTCGAGACGCGGGATGAATAGATGAGCTGTCGGACGAAATAGAGGGATGGGTCATGATGCGATAACTCCAAGGGCGTCACTGGCATTGCGCTTCGCCGTTGTTGAACGCTAAATGGCCGTTGCATGCACGCTCAGCCGTTCGCTTGATGGTAAAACTACACCGACCGGTGTAGGTTGCAGACTGCATCACTGCCGACAACAAGTAAACCACCGAGTGTAACTTATCTTTTCTGGACTATTTTTACCCATGACCGTACCGCAGCGCCTCACCGACCGAAAACGCGAAGCCATCCTGGAGGCCGCCATTGCCGAATTTCGCAGCAGTGGTTTCGATATCACCAGCATGGACAAGATCGCGGCAACGGCCGGTGTGTCGAAGCGCACGGTGTATAACCACTTTCCGAGCAAGGAAGAACTTTTCGCTGAGATCCTGAACCGGTTATGGAACAGCGTGACGGCAGAGCAGGAAACCGCCTACGACCCCGACAGGCCTCTGCGCGAGCAGCTTCGTCGATTGCTGCAAGCCAAACTGCACATGCTGGCGGACGATAACTTCCTCGACCTGGCGCGCATCGCCATCGCCGCAACGATCCATTCTCCCGAGCGGGCACAGAACATGGTTGCGCGCATGGGACAGCGTGAAGAAGGCCTGACGGCCTGGATTCGCCAGGCCCAGGCCGATGGCCGGTTGAAAGCTGTGGAGCCGGCCTTTGCCGCCCAGCAGATGCACGGGCTGATCAAGACGTTCGCCTTCTGGCCGCAGATTTCCATGGGCCAACCTGGCCTGACCGCTGAGCAACAGACCCAGGTGGTTGAATCGGCCCTCGACATGTTCCTGGCCCATTATCAGCGTTGATACTCAACGCAGCCGCACGCTACGCCCCAGTTCATCGAACAACGTCACCACCGAGCGCAAGGCCCGGCAGTCTGGCCGGGTCAGGAGCCAAAGCGCCGTGTCGTAGCCAGCCAACGGTTCACCCAAGGACGTGAGGCCCTGGGCGTCATCGACCAGGAAGTCCGGCAGCGCCGCGATGCCCAGGCCGGCGCGCACCAGCTCGGTGACCGAGAGCATGCTGTTGCAGCAATAAGCCGGTATCACGCCGGGAAAATGCTGGCGGCGCCAGGTCACGGTGGGGTGGTCGGGCAGGAAGTCGTCGGGCGCGATCCAGGTCATTGCTGCCAGGTCATCCGAAGTCACAGCGCACAGGTAAGACGGGCTCGCACATACCCGGAAGGTCACATCACCCAGATGTCGGCCGACCAGGTGCTCCGGTGGCGTGCGGGTCAATCGCAATGCGATATCAGCGTCGCGGCGACTCAGGTTGGCGAAGTCGTTGGACGTACTCAGTTCCAGGTGCAACGCCGGATAGGCGGGCATGAACCTCGCCAGAGCAGGCAGTAACAGCGCTTGCAGGACCGAGTCGGTACAGGTCAACCGCACCGTGCCGCTGACCACCTCCCCGCCCTGCTCCACGCCGATACGCGCAGCTTCCAGGGCTTGCTCGGCACGCTCGGCCTGTTCGGACAATGCCTGTGCCAGGCTCGTGGGCAAATACCCGGCACGGCTCTTCTCGAACAGTGGCTGTCCCAGCGACGCCTCAAGCCGACGCACCGAACGAAACACCGTCGATACGTCCACCTGCAACAGCCGTGCGGCCCGAGCCAGGGAGCCGCCACGCACCAGCGCCAGAATCAGGGACAGGTCGGGATAGTCCAGGCGATATTGCGTCGATGCATTGAGCACTTGGGTAAACGCCAATATTGATTGCGTGAACGCCAATCTATAGTGGCGGCCAGGAATCAACAAGCGGCAGGCCTTCCCATGGAAAAACAGCGTCCTTCGCACATCGCCCTTGTCGGCGATCATGACCCGCAGATAATCGCCCACCGGGCCATTCCCCTGGCCCTGGAGATGATTGGCCAGCAAACCGGCCAGCTCGTGAGTTTCCAATGGCTGGCAACGGAATCCATCAGTCATGGGAGCGTTCTGGAAGGCTTCGACGGCATCTGGTGCGTGCCCGGCAGTCCTTACCGAAACGAAACCGGGGCCTTGGACGCCATTCGTTTTGCCCGCGAACAGGGTCGCCCTTTCCTGGGCACCTGCGGCGGTTTCCAACATGCGATGCTGGAATATGCCCGCAACGTCATGGGCTGGGCCGATGCCGTCCATGGCGAAACCGCCCCGCAAGCCGAACGCATCCTGCTGACACCGCTGAGCTGTGCTCTGATCGAAACCATCGACAGCCTTGGGCTCGTAGCGGACTCATTGACGGCCAAGGCTTATGGTCGCCAGACGGTGTTCGAAGGGTATCGGTGCCGCTTCGGCGTCAATCCGCGGTTCGAGAAGGAGCTATTGGACGGACCGCTGTACGCCGTCGCCAGGGATCCGGCCGGCGAGCTGCGCGCCGTGGAACTGCGGGGGCATCCGTTCTTTGTCGCCACGCTGTTCCAGCCTGAGCGCGCGGCCTTGGAAAACCGCATCCCGCCGCTGGTCAATGCATTTGTCGAAGCCTGCCGGAGCGTAGCCCCGTGAGTGAACATTATTACGCCGTTATCTTCACTTCCCTGCGCACCGATGCAGACCAAGACTACGCCGAAGCCGCCGAGCGCATGCTGGCGCTGGCCAGGGAACAGCCGGGTTTTCTCGGCGTCGAATCGGCCCGTGGCGAGGACGGCCTGGGCATCACGGTTTCCTACTGGAGCAGCGAAGCGGCGATCCAGAGCTGGAAGCGGCATCCTGAACATCGTGCAATCCAGGAGCGCGGTCGCGCCACCTGGTACACCCATTTCCACACGCGGGTGTGCAAGGTCGAACGGGAATATGCGTTCCAGCGCCAGGTCTGAGCGCGCTTCTTGCCCCCGTGGTGAGGGACCTGCCCAACACCACGCGATTGCCGATATCCGCCCGGTTCAGCCGTTCACCAACTGACGCACCGCCATGATCTCCGGCAGGTCACTACGTGCCATGTACACCCGCAGGGGTTCGGTAAGGTTGATCCGATCGTCGATGTTCTGGTCCAGCAGCAACTGGATCCGCTCGCGCTTCAGGATCATGGTGCCTTGGGCGGCAGGGGCCCAGACGAATTCGCTGGTGGGGATAATGCCGTCGTCGGCCACGTCCATGCCGAAGGCGTCTTCGCTGAAACGCACGATGTACTGGCCGGTCTTGCGGTTCAGGCCGACAAAACCCTGGAGCTGATCGGCGGCCTGGCAGATGAAGGTCGAAGTGGTGCGCATGGTAAACCTCATGGATGCGTCCCGTGGGACGTCTGATCGATGGTTTACACGCAGGGCAAGCGATTGTGTTCAGGTCTCCCTCTGCCGGGGAAACTGTTGCCGCCAAGAGTACTGCAAAGCCGCCTGAAAAGCCGTGGGAAAAATCTGCTTTACGCAGCTTTGTGTCGGTCTGGCGATAGCGTTCGGCGCATCGAGTTGTTAAAAGATAGGTTTTTGCGAACCTACGAAAGGAACTCGAGCATGCCTGTTACCTTCACCCGCAGCGCCTTGATGTTGAGCCTGTTGCTCGGCTTCGGTCAGACACACGCAGCCGAGGCCTCGACTCCCAAGGCATTGGCGACCCTCCAGGGCATCCCCCATCCGGCAGTGATCGCCCACCGTGGCGCTTCATTCGACGCGCCGGAATCCACCGCCGCGGCCTACAAGCTGGCCCGCGACCTGGGCGCCGATTACCTGGAGCTGGATCTGCAACGCAGCAAGGACGGTGTGCTCTTCGTCCTGCATGATGACAGCCTGCTGCGCACCACGGACGTCGCGACCAGGTTTCCCGAACGCAAGGACAGCCCCGCCAATGCGTTCACCATGGCGGAACTCAAAACCCTCGACGCTGGCAGTTGGTTCAATGCCGCCTACCCGGATCGGGCGCGCCCTGCGTTCGCAGGGCTGAAAATCCTGACCCTCGATGAAGTCATCAACATCGCCGAAGGCAATCCGGCCCAGAAGCCCGGGCTGTACATCGAAACCAAGGAGCCGAAACTGTTCCCGGGTATCGAACGCGACCTGAAGGACAAGCTGCAGGACCGTGGCTGGCTGAGCCCGGCCGGGTCCAAGCTGGCCAAGAGCGCGACCGGCGTGGGCCAGGGCAAGGGCAAGGTGGTCTTGCAGACCTTCGAGAAGAGCAGCCTGGAACTGCTGCACAAAGAAATGCCGAAAGTGCCCAAGGTCCTGTTGCTGTGGGTAGGCGAAGGCAATATCGAGCCAAAATCCAAGGTGACGTTCGCCGAGTCCGGCGAAACGGACAAGGGGGTCTATTACGCCAGGCAGGAGCCCAAGGACCGAGCCGAATTCGAGAAATGGGTACGTTACGCCAAGGACCAGGGCGCAATCGGCACAGGCCCTTCCGCGGCGTTGACCCATGGGGGCAGCCAGAGCTATGCGGACCTGGTACAACCCTGGATGAACCAGTACACCCATGACCAGGGCTTGCTGGTGCACGTCTACACCGTGGACGAAGCCGTGGATTTCAAGAAGGTGATGGATGCCGGCGTGGATGGCATCTTTACCAACCGCGCCAGTGAACTGCTCAAGTACTTCAAGCGTCCTGAGACTGGCAGCGTCGTGCAGTTGCTGGAGAAGAACGGTTACTAAACTACGTCAGCCTATGGGTTGAACACATTGGGCCCATAGGCCTTGTTCTGCGCTTTTCTTGATTCTTTTGAAATTAAGGGTGAATTAAGTTGCCAGAGTTAGCCTGAGCCCACTTAAACAACACACCCTTTCGATGACACCAAGGAAAGAACTTATGAAAACTTTGACTGCCCTGTTCACCGCCGCCGCCCTGACCCTCACCGCTGGCCTGGCCCAAGCGGACGTACGCATCGACCAGGTTCCACAACTGGTCAAGGAAGGCAAGATCAAATCCCTGGAGTCGATGAATGAGGAAGCCCTGAAACTGCACCCGGGCGCCACCATCACCGACACTGACCTGGATAACCACTTCAATGGTTACGAATATGAAGTGGAACTGAAAACCGCCGACGGCAAAGAGTTCGATGTCGACTTCGATGCGACAACCGGCAAAGTCCTCAGCAACAAGCAAGACAGATAATTCGCAGGCAAGACAATAAAAGCCGCACAACTTTCGAGTTGTGCGGCTTTGTTTTTTCCAGGTGAAAGAACTTGTAACTCCATTGCGCAACCCGGCTCTTTCAGGCCATACCCTTGCCGTCCAACTGTCACACAACCATCAAGAAAGCTTGCGATGATGGCCTCAAGTGAACCTGTGGATGCCACAGGCACTTCCCGCCAGCGAGACCTCATGAACCACAGCCTCGACCAAAGCCATCGCGACCCGGACCTGTTCGGCCTGCTCTATGGATTTCGTTTCAAACCCGGCGAACGCGGGCGGGAGATCGACTCGGCGCAGGCCCTGCAATATCTGCAGCAATCGCAAGACGACAATGCATTCCTCTGGCTGCACCTGAACCTGGCCCACGCGGCGTGCGAACGCTGGATGAAAAGCCATCTGCGCCTGCCACAGGAATTTTTCGAAGCCTTGCATGAAGGCTCGCGTTCGACCCGCATCGAGCATGTCGATTCGGCGCTGCTGGCAGTGGTCAACGACGTGGTGTTCAACCTCAGCAGCATGGTTTCCTCGGACGTCTCCACCCTGTGGGTTTGCGTGCACAGCCGATTGATTGTCAGCGCACGCCTGCAACCCCTGCACTCGGTGGACAAGCTGCGCTCTTCGGTCAAGGCCGGCGAATGCTTTCGCTCGCCACTGGAATTGCTCGTGCACTTGCTACGCGATCAGGGCGAAGTGCTGACTCAGATCGTGCGCAAGACCAGCCTCAGCGTCGACCAGATCGAGGATGAGCTGCTGTCGTCGCGACTTTCAACCAACCGCGCAGAACTGGGCGCCAACCGCCGGGTACTGGTGCGTCTGCAACGGCTGCTGGCCCTGGAACCGGGTTCGCTGCTGCGCCTGCTCAACCGCCCGCCGCAGTGGTTGCAGAAAGAAGACGTCAAGGAACTGCGCAAATCCACTGAGGAGTTTGCCCTGATCATCAACGACCTCACCGCGTTGAGCGAGCGGATCAAGCTGCTGCAGGAAGAAATCGCCGCCAATCTCAACGAACAGACCAACCGTTCCCTGTTCACCCTGACGGTGGTCACGGTACTGGCCTTGCCCATCAACATCATCGCCGGTTTCTTTGGCATGAACGTCGGCGGCGTGCCCCTTGCAGACGATCCCGAAGGTTTCTGGGTCCTGGTAGTGCTGGTGGCGACCTTCACACTGATCGCCGGTCGATGGGCGTTCCGTAAGCGACGCGACTATTGAGCCAGGCCTTGCCAACGTCCTGAGGCGACGGTGCGCCGGAATCAGTCGTGGCGAGAGCGATCCCCCCCTCGCCACGACTGCGACAGCCTGCCCGGATAAAGCAGGTCAGGCACTCAACCGCGCCGTCACTTCGTTCAACTGCCCCGACAAGCCATGCAGGCCTCTACTGGCGGTTTCAGTGCGCTGTACGTTGTCCAGGTTGGTGCTGGCGATACAGGTGATTTCGGTCAGGTTGCGCGAAATATCCTCGGCCACCGACGTCTGTTCTTCCGCAGCCGTGGCGATCTGGCGGTTCATGTCGCGGATCGCCTCCACAGCCTGGGTGATACGTTCGAGCATGGCTCCAGCCTGGGTCACCTGTTGCACGCTTTCCTCGCTGCGGGTCTGGCCGCTTTCGATGGCCTGGGCCGCGTCCACCGCGCCGGTTTGCACGGTCTGGATGATCTGGTTGATCTCGATGATGGAAGAGGCCGTACGCTGCGCCAGGCTGCGCACTTCATCGGCCACTACCGCGAAGCCGCGCCCGGCCTCACCGGCACGGGCCGCTTCGATGGCCGCGTTGAGGGCCAGCAGATTGGTTTGTTCGGCGATGCCGCGAATCACTTCGAGCACTTTGCCGATGCGCCCGCTGTCGGTTTCCAGCTGGCGGATCACCGTGGCGGTATTGGCGATTTCGCCGCGCATGCGTGTGATGGTATGGATGGTTCCCTGCATGACCTTCTCGCCCTGCTGCGCCGAATGATCGGCATCGTCGGCCGCCCGCGCGGCGTCGGCGGCGTGGCGCGCCACCTCCTGGGCAGTGGCGGACATCTCGTTCATCGCCGTGGCGACCTGGTCGGTACGTTCGAATTGCTCGTTGGTGCCCTGGCTCATCAGGCCGGCGATGGCATTGAGTTCGCCGCTGGCGCTGTCCAGCTCCGAAGCACTGCGCTGCAAGCGCGAGAAAGTTTCGGCGAGAAAATCACGCAAGGTATTGGCCGCCAGGGCCAGGTCGCCCAGTTCATCCTGGCGGTGGCTGACCACTCGCTCGGCGAAACGGCCGCGGCTCAGTTGAGTCACGTATGCAATCAGGCTCCGGATGGGCTGTACCAGGTTGCGATTGACCAGCCACAGGCTGAACACACCGATCAGCAGGCCCGACACCAGCATGATTGCGGTGCCCGACAGGATCGTTCGATCGGCACCGGCACTGATCAGCACCGACTGCTCCTTGCTCAGCTTGCGAAGCTCGATGACCAGTTCGCTCATCTGCTCGCTGGTTGCGCGGTCGACACCCTTGACTGCGGCGTCGCCTGCCGCCGCATCGCCGCCCGCAGCGACGAAAGCATCACGGCCCTTCTGATAGGCCGCGCCCAACTGACGATGTTCGCTGCGCAATTGTTCAAGGCGGGTCTTGATGGTTGCCGGTACACCTTCGCGCCCGATCAATTCTCCCAGGATCCCCTGGACATCGCGCTGGCGATCCTCGAACTGCTTCCAGTACTTATCCAGGTCCGCCGGTTGCTTGCCACGCAACAGCACGTTTTTCCACTCCTGGACCTGCACCTTGAATTGCAGGTTGGCCTCATCGATCAACTGCGAGGCGCGCAGCGGCCCATCGATCAGGCTTCGATAGTTCTGGATGCCATCGGAAAGGAAATGAAAGGACGCCAGGGCGATCAGCAACATCGCCAGCAGGCTCCCGCTCAGCAGAGCAAGAATCTGGGCTCTCAGGGATTTTTGCAGAAACATGGAGGCAGCTCTCCAGGAAGTAATAAGGCCAGGCCCCGAACAGTGCGTCCGGACTTCCTTGTCTCGCGCAAGCCATGTCACGGCATGAATGCGGGGATATGTCTTGAACATCGACCTGTCATCCGCGTTCTTGAGCGCTTGCGATCACCGTTCATCCGATTGTTGGCGCCTGACGGCGGGCTTGCATAGGCCTGTCTGGACAAGCCCTTTTGTCGGCCGAACGGGATTTAAAAGTCTTTTTGTCATTTCTCCTGCTGTATCCTGCCCAGGCTTTGAAAAAGCGCGGATCTACCCGATCTGTCAACAGACTTTGCGAGGAGCGCGATATGCACGAGATTCCCAATCTCCCCTTCCCAAGCCTGCACGAAACTGAGCAGACGACCACGCGACAAGCTGGGGGGCAACCTGACGCCCGCCAACCCGAGCCCAAAGAAGCCGCAGAACGCCGCCAGGCCGACAGCGAAAACTGATTCACACTGATCCAGCCGCAACACCAGACCGTGTGGAAAACGCTAAGATGCGTTTTCCACACTGCCTGAACCCGAGTCCCGCCATGACCGACGACACATCTACCTTCAGCGAAGCCCAGGCCAGCGTACTGATCGGCACCGCCGAGAAAATGGTCGATGTCTGGACACGCCTTTCCCCCGAGAAACAGGCTGCGCTGCTGGCGCGTTTCGGTAGCGAGGAAAATGCCATCGCCGCCCTGGTGACCACGCAACTGGTAGCCGGGAAAGACGACGACGGATCGGCGAGGGGCAAATAGTTCTACTTTTTCACGCCTGGATACCACGTCCGCCGTTATCATAAGCAGCCTATCTATTTCGCTGTTCCGTGGACCCTTTCCCCATGTCAGATTCCCAGCGCCCCCTGGCGGTCACGCTGCAAGTCGTTTCCATCGTCCTGTTCACCTTCATTGGCTACCTGAACATCGGCATTCCCCTGGCCGTGCTGCCCGGTTTCGTCCACGGCGAGCTGGGGTTCGGCGCGGTCATCGCCGGGCTGGTGATCAGCGTCCAGTACCTGGCGACACTCCTCAGCCGTCCTTACGCCGGTCGAATCATCGACAACCTCGGCAGCAAGCGCGCCGTCATGTTCGGCCTTGCCGGGTGCGGGCTGAGCGGTGTATTCATGCTGGTATCCGCCTGGCCCCATGAGTTGCCGACCCTGAGCCTGATCAGCCTGCTCATCGGGCGCCTGGTGCTGGGGAGCGCGGAAAGCCTGGTAGGTTCGGGCTCGATTGGCTGGGGCATCGGCCGGGTCGGCGCGGCGAATACCGCCAAGGTGATTTCCTGGAACGGCATCGCCAGCTACGGCGCGCTGGCGATTGGCGCCCCGCTGGGGGTGTGGTTGGTCAAGTCCCTGGGCCTCTGGAGCATGGGCGTCAGCATCATCCTGCTGGCGGTGCTGGGGGTGGCATTGGCCTGGCCGAAAACCGCCGCGCCCATCGTCGCTGGCGAACGGCTGCCCTTCGTGCATGTGCTGGGACGCGTCCTGCCGCATGGTAGCGGCCTGGCCTTGGGCTCCATCGGCTTTGGCACCATCGCAACGTTCATCACGCTGTATTACGCGACGCAACATTGGGATAACGCAGTGTTGTGCCTGAGCTTGTTCGGCGCCTGCTTCATCGGGGCACGCTTGCTGTTCGGCAACCTGATCAACCGTCTGGGCGGTTTCCGCGTGGCAATTGCCTGCCTGTCGGTGGAGACCCTGGGCCTGCTGCTGTTGTGGCTGGCACCCGATGCCCATTGGGCATTGGCGGGCGCGGCGTTGAGCGGGTTCGGCTTTTCCCTGGTATTTCCGGCCCTGGGGGTGGAAGCGGTCAACCTGGTACCGGCTTCCAGCCGCGGCGCGGCGGTGGGTGCCTATTCGCTGTTCATCGATTTATCGCTGGGGATCACCGGACCGTTGGCTGGGGCCATTGCCGCGGGTTTTGGCTTTGCCTCGATCTTTCTGTTCGCTGCGTTGGCGGCCCTGGGCGGGCTGGCATTGAGCATCTATCTGTACCGACAGGCGCCGAGGTATCGCGAGGAACGGGAGCGAATCTAGTGGGCTACCTCTATTATCCCATTAGAAGTCCACCTTACCGCGCCCGGCCTTGATCGAGCCGCGACGGGTCTTGGATTCCAGGCGACGGGTCTTGGAGCCCAGGGTCGGTTTGGTCGGGCGACGCTTCTTCTCCACCTTGATGGCACCGAGAATCAGTTCGGTCAGGCGCGCCAGGGCGTCAGCCCGGTTCTGTTCCTGCGTGCGGTACTGCTGGGCCTTGATGACCAGCACACCGTCGCCGGTAATGCGGCTGTCACGCAGGGCCAGCAACCGTTCCTTGTAGAACTCGGGCAAGGACGAGGCCGGAATGTCGAAGCGCAAGTGCACGGCGCTGGACACCTTGTTGACGTTCTGCCCGCCGGCGCCCTGGGCACGGATGGCCGTCAATTCGATCTCGGCGTCCGGAATGTGCACTGTGTTGGAAATCACCAGCATGGGAAAGGGTCCGGTATCAGGACGCTCAGGATACCCCGAATACCCCAGACAACGCCTAACCCTGTGGGAGCGAGCTTGCTCGCGATTGCAGTGTGTCAGTCACCCTTGATATTGCTGACCCACCATCGCGAGCGAGTTCGCTCCCACAGGGTTTCGTGCTTACTTGGCAGGCGCCACGACCAATTCCTGCCTGGCACTGCGCTTGTTCTTGACCAGGTAGCAGACCCACATGAACGCCACCCACACCGGAATCGCATAGACCGAGATCTGGATACCGGGGATCAGCAACATCACGCCCAGGATGAACACCACGAACGCCAGGCAGATGTAGTTGCCGTAGGGATACCACAGCGCCTTGAACAGCGGTGTCTGGCGGGCCTGGTTCATGTGCTGGCGGAACTTGAAATGCGAGTAGCTGATCATCGCCCAGTTGATCACCAGGGTCGCGACCACCAGGGACATCAGCAACTCCAGCGCGTGTTGCGGAATCAGGTAGTTGAGCAACACCGCCACCAGGGTCACCGCCGCCGAGGCAAGGATCGAGCGCACCGGCACGCCACGCTTGTCGATCTTGGCCAGCATGGCAGGCGCGTCTCCCTGCTCGGCCATGCCCAGCAGCATGCGGCTGTTGCAATAGGTGCCACTGTTGTACACCGACAACGCGGCGGTCAGCACCACGAAGTTGAGGATGTGCGCCGCGGTGTTGCTGCCCAGCATCGAGAACACCTGTACGAACGGACTGCCGCTGTAGGCATCGCCGGAGGCGTTGAGGGTGGTCAACAGGCTGTCCCAGGGGGTCAGGGACAACAGCACCACCAGGGCACCGATATAGAAAATCAGGATCCGGTAGATCACCTGGTTGATGGCCTTGGGAATCACGGTCTTCGGTTTGTCGGCTTCGGCGGCGGTAAAGCCGAGCATTTCCAGGCCACCGAAGGAGAACATGATGATCGCCATCGCCATCACCAGGCCGCTCACGCCGTTGGGGAAGAATCCGCCATGGCTCCACAGGTTGGTCAGCGAGGCTTGCGGCCCGCCATGACCGCTCACCAGCAGGTAGCTGCCCAGGGCAATCATGCCGACAATCGCCACGACCTTGATGATGGCGAACCAGAATTCGGCCTCGCCGAAGACTTTGACGTTAGCCAGGTTGATGGCGTTGATCAGGATGAAAAATGCTGCCGCCGAGGCCCAGGTCGGGATGTCCGGCGCCCAGTAGTGGATGTACTTGCCCACCGCTGTCAGCTCGGACATGCCCACCAGGATATACAGAATCCAGCAGTTCCAGCCCGACAGGAAGCCCGCGAAACCGCCCCAGTACTTATGGGCGAAGTGACTGAAGGAACCGGCTACCGGCTCCTCGACGATCATTTCGCCCAACTGGCGCATGATCATGAATGCGATGAAGCCGCAGATGGCATAGCCCAGGATCATCGACGGGCCGGCCGACTTCAGCACCCCCGCCGATCCGAGGAACAGGCCGGTGCCGATTGCGCCACCGAGGGCGATCAGTTGAATGTGTCGATTTTTCAGGCCGCGTTTCAGCTCGCCTGAATGCGAGTTTTGTCCACTCATGAAAAAGGTCTCACGCAAGGTTTGATGATGTTCGTCAGGACGTTGCCACTCGAATCGGATTTCAAGCGGCGCCGATCAAACCCCAGCGCAGGCACCAGGAATTCAGCGTTCTTACAACGGTCATGCGTCACCTGTTTGTTTTTATCTGTGACGAAATCGAACCCGACACGCTTGTGGCGTGGCGGAGTGAACAAGGCGGATAACCTTGAAGGTGCGTGGGTACGCGAAGGGTCACAGTAAAACGCGGCGCATTGTACACCGCCGACCCCCTGCTGCCAGACACCACCGGATCAGCGTGTCATTTGCCGGGATCGCATGAGGCCGCCTCGAAGATCCCGGGCGGCTGCGAATCAAGGTCCAGGCCCTTGCGAGCCCTCGAAGTGAGCGACGTGGAAACACCACGACGCAAGGGATGGAGTTGAGCTACGGCGTTCATTGCGCCTCCTTCTTGTTATGCACCTGCACGACAGGCATGGAGCGCATCTCACCTTTCCTGCCGTGAGGAAACAAGCACTGGAACCCCTTTCGATCGAGCGCCGTGCGGCTGCCCTGGAATCTTTTTCTTACATGCCTTGAAGGCCGTGTCAGGAGGCGGATGAACGGCGTCTTTTCGTCATTATTTCTTTACAGAGCGTAACGCAAAATTTCCACATGGGAATTTCTTGTAAGACGTCTGCAAATTGACGGTAGGAAGCTTCCTAATTAAAAAACATTTCCAGGTGACTGTTTTTTCAGGGTAAAAAAATCACTGAAAATGGAATAAAAAGTTTATTCACGAAAAATAGAAAAATTTTTTTTGCATTCCAAAAAACCCTCGACTAGGTTTTAGCGACTTGCCAAGGCATCTGCCGGCAAGCCTTTGCGAGGCCACTTCCAGTCAGTTCTCACTCACCGGAACGCTGCGCAAATTTCCGTAAAAGTCATCTAGGAGATTCACTATGCAAGCACTGGACAAGGACTTGGAAACCGAACTGCAACTGGACGAATGGTTTGAAGCGCCAACCCATGAAGCCGCCGTTGAAATGATGCAAGCCGATGCCGTCGTTCCGTTCGGCACGGCGATGTGGCCTCTGTAAGCACGACCCGGCGGAGGTGATCCGGCCGGTCGGCTCCGCCACTTTTTCGGGTCGTCAGGAAGTCAATCAATCTGTCAGGGAATAATAAGCATGGACACGCAACGAGCCATCTCACATTTCCTTTACTACCTCGAACACCACCCCGCCCTGGCCGGCATCCAGCCCGCCAAGGTGCTACTCGGCCACACCGCTGACTATGAAGCACTGACCGGTGCCATCGCCGAACAGGCAGCAAGCAGCTCGCCTTTGCGGTTCAGCGCCATGCGCCTGGACCTCGAGACCACGGAGCGTGTGTCCAAGGCAATTGCCGAAAGCGACCTCTACATTTTCTTCTATGACTCCTCCACCCTGCCCAACCCGCGCCCCGACGGTCCGGACTTTGTCCGTGCGCTGCAAGGCGTGATGGCGGATAACTGGAGAAAATCGCTGCTGTTCAAGGACTATGGCGATTATTTCTATGACACCTTCAGCGTCATCCCACAACGCATCGCGGGACTCAACAGCCACCTGATCCGGCGCATGTCCCAAGCGACCACGCTGAGTTTCCAGGATGACCACGGCTCGTATTTCGACACTGCCCTGAGCAGCGTGAAAAAATGGACCGACATCAACGGCGTCGGCAACTTCGACCTGGCGCCGGGTGAAATCGCCACCCACAGCGACACCATCAATGGGCAGGTAAAATTTCTCGGCACCTTCCTCAGCACTATTCCGTTCGCGCGCAAGTATGGTGTGCTGCAATCACCGCTGGAGCTGTGGATCGAAGACTCCACCATCCGGAAGATCGCCACCGACGTACCGGGTCTGGAACACGATTTCAACCGGTACCTGGACGCCAATCCGTCCAACCGTCGCATCGAGGAACTGGGCATCGGCACCAACGAAGGGGTCAAGAGCCTCTACGCCCGCAACGCCGGTTTCGAGGAGCGTCATTGCGGCCTGCACCTGGGGCTCGGCGGCGGCGCCAAGGGCAGTCATCACCTGGATCTGATTTTCGAGAGCGGTGTGCTGGCGCTGGACAACGAACCCATGTTCGACGGGCGCTTCGTGTTTTAAGAGAAACGTTGCACGTGGGGCAAAAAAAACGCCAACCCAACGGTTGGCGTTTTTTCATGCCGCGTGTGGCTTGGAACGGCCTCACTCCGGTTTGCGACGTCCAAATCCAGGACGCTGGCCGCTGCCGGCCGGGGCGCCACGGCGCTTGTCAGACGGCGTATCGCGATCAACCAGGGTGATACCCGGACGTTTCTTCGAGGTTGGCTTGGCCGGACGCTTGACGTCAGCCGGACGCTCAGCCACTGGCGTGCCCCGACCTTCGCCACGTTCGGTACGGCCAATGGCCGGACGTGGCGTACGCGGGCCGCGTTCGCCGTCCTGGCGAGGCCCAGGCTTGCGGGCCGGGCGTTCGCCTTCGAGCTGCGGCTCGCGGGGCGCGCGCGGAGCCGTTGCGCCATCGGCCGCAGGGCGCAGGGTGCGCACACGTTCGGTCTTGCCCATCGGACGCGAGGACTTGCGCTGCATCCGCTCCAGCTTGTCCTTGCTCTTGGCGGTCATCTGCGGCATGGCCACAGGCTTGAGGCCCACCTCGGCCGCCAGGATGTCGACTTCCTGCTGGCTCATTTCGCGCCAGCGGCCCATCGGCAGGTCGGAGTTGAGGAACACCGGACCGAAACGCACACGCTTCAGCCGGCTCACCACCAGCCCCTGGGACTCCCACAGACGCCGGACTTCACGGTTACGGCCTTCCATGACCACGCAGTGATACCAGTGGTTGAAACCTTCACCGCCCGGTGCCTGCTTGATGTCGGTGAAACGCGCCGGGCCGTCTTCCAGCACCACGCCGGCCTTCAGGCGCTCGATCATCTCATCGTCGACTTCACCACGGACCCGCACGGCGTACTCGCGGTCCATCTCGTAGGACGGGTGCATCAGGCGGTTGGCCAGTTCACCGTCGGTGGTGAACATCAGCAAGCCTGTGGTGTTGATGTCCAGGCGACCGATGTTGATCCAGCGGCCTTCCTTTGGGCGCGGCATCTTGTCGAACACGGTCGGACGGCCTTCCGGGTCGTCACGGGTGCAGATCTCGCCGTCGGGCTTGTTGTACATGATCACGCGGCGCACCGTTTCGGCGGCCTCTTCGCGCTTGATCACCTTGCCATCGATGGTGATGGCGTCATGCAAGTCGACGCGCAGGCCCAGGGTGGCCTCCTTGCCGTTGACCTTGATCCGGCCCTGGGTGATCCAGGCTTCCACGTCGCGGCGCGAGCCGACGCCGATACGGGCGAGGACTTTTTGCAGTTTCTCGCCTGCGGGGCCGATTTCCTGGGTGTCGTTCTGGTCTTGGTCTTTCATGCTGGGCACCTCCCGGTGTGTTCCGGTCAGGTCAGGCCTGACGCTTTGAAAACGGGTCGTTCGGCGAAGGGTTCGCCAAAGGGTCGCGAATCATACGCCCGTTCAGGCGTTTGCGCATCACAGACTAGCTGATCGATACACCGTCAACGCTTTTTCCGCCGACCGGTGCTGCCCAACCTGATCAGCCGCAACGCCGCCTCGGCGAGCACGGTGCGCTTGTCGTCCTTGTCGAGTTTCTTCCAGGCCTTGATCTCGCGCTTGCTGCGGCCACAGCCGATGCAGATGTCATCGTCGAACTTGCAGAGGCTGATGCAGGGGTCTTTAGTGGAACTCATGGTCATTTCCTGCTGGCACTGCCGCTCCGACGGGATGCAGCCTGATCAGTCGTCGAGCTGGCGCCGCTCGTTTTCGATCGCTTCGGCCAGCGCGCGGGCTTCGGCCTCTTCTTCACTCAGCTCGGGTTCGGGCTCGCGCGGTTCAAGGGCGGCCACGGCAGCCAGCAGCTTCTCCCGGGCTTCGGCCACGCCAAGGATATCCTGCTCGGGTTCGGCCTGGGGTTCGCTTTCAATGCCAGGCGCCTCCTCTTCCGTTACCGGTGGACCGTCACGCAGCAGGTCATCGAAATCGGTCTTGAGGCCTTCTTCCATTGTGTCCAGTTCCAGCAACAGCGAATGGAAACTGGTTTCTTCCCTGGGCTCCTCCGGTTCGGCGCTGGCATCGGCCAGTTCCTGCAGACCTGGAGGCACGGGGGCGTCGTCGAACTCCAGCACCGGTTCGGGCTCCAGCTCACGCAGTTCGGCCAACGGTGGCAGCTCGTCCAGGTTCTTCAGGTTGAAGTGGTCGAGGAATGCCTTGGTAGTGGCGAACATCGCCGGCTTGCCGGGTACATCGCGATAACCCACCACGCGGATCCACTCACGCTCCAGCAACGTCTTGACGATATGGCTGTTCACCGCCACGCCGCGGACATCCTCGATTTCGCCCCGAGTGATCGGCTGGCGATAGGCAATCAACGCCATGGTTTCGAGCATGGCCCGGGAGTAGCGCTGCGGTCGCTCTTCCCACAGGCGTCCGACCCAGGGCGCGAATTTCTCGCGGATCTGCAGGCGGTAGCCGGAAGCCACTTCCTTGAGTTCGAAGGCCCGTCCCTCGCAGGACTTGCCCAACAGCGCCAAGGCTTTCTTGAACACGGCCGGCTCCGGCCGCTCGCCTTCCTCGAAGAGTTCGAACAGGCGCTCCATCGATTGCGGCTTTCCCGAAGCCAACAGGAAAGCTTCAAGCAAGGGCGCCAGTTCACGGGGTTCAGTCAGATTCATCGATTCGCTCGTTATTCGGCTCGTGCCCGCACATGGATCGCGGCGAACGGCTCATTCTGCACCAGCTCGACCAAGGATTCCTTGACCAGTTCCAGGATCGCCATGAAGGTCACCACGACTCCCAAGCGCCCTTCCTCGACGGTGAACAGCTCCACGAACGGCACGAAGCCGCCGCCCTTGAGCCGCTCCAGCACATCGCTCATGCGCTCGCGGGTGGACAACGCTTCGCGGCTGACCTGGTGGCTTTCAAACATATCGCCGCGGCGCAGGACTTCAGCCATGGACATCAGCAGTTCTTCCAGACTCACGTCCGGCAACAATTTGCGCGCCCGCGCTTCTGGCGCATCGAGCTTGGGTACCACCACATCCCGGCCGACCCGGTTCAAGCCATCGAGACCTTCGGCCGCGACCTTGAAACGTTCGTACTCCTGCAAGCGGCGGATCAACTCGGCGCGGGGATCGTCCTCTTCTTCCTCGACCTCGGCCGAGCGTGGCAGCAGCATGCGCGACTTGATCTCCGCGAGCATGGCCGCCATGACCAGGTATTCGGCCGCCAGTTCCAGGCGTACCGACTGCATCAGCTCGACGTAGCCCATGTACTGGCGCGTGATCTCCGCCACCGGAATGTCGAGGATATTGATGTTCTGTTTGCGGATCAGGTAGAGCAGCAGGTCGAGGGGCCCCTCGAAAGCTTCGAGGAATACTTCCAGCGCATCCGGCGGAATGTACAAGTCCAGGGGCATTTCCATGACCGCCTGGCCATAGACCATGGCGAACGGCAGCTCCTGCTGGGCGCCTGCCTGGCTGTCGGTCGTGTCCACCACGGTCTCCACAGCCGACATTCAGGCCTCGACCATGAACGGCGTCGGGTCGCCGCAGCCCACGCGCACCACTTGCGGCTCGCCGTCGGCCAGGTTGATCACGGTAGAGGCCTTCATGCCGCCGAAACCGCCGTCGATGATCAGGTCCACCTGATGTTCGAGCACCTGGCGAATTTCATAGGGATCGGTCATCGGCTCGGTCTCGCCGGGCATGATCAGCGTCACGCTCATCAGCGGCTCGCCCAGTTCCGCCAGCAAGGCCAGGGCAATGGGATGGCTCGGCACGCGTAGGCCGATGGTGCGTTTCTTCGGGTGCAACAACAGCCGCGGTACTTCACGGGTGGCGTTGAGGATAAAGGTGTAAGGCCCCGGCAAATGGGCCTTGAGCAGGCGGAAGGTACCGGTATCGATCTTGGCGAACAGGCCCAGCTGCGACAGATCGCTGCAGATCAACGCGAAATTGTGCTTGTCGTCCAATTGGCGCAGGCGTCTGACCCGCTCCACGGCGTTCTTGTCGCCAATCTGGCAGCCGATGGCGTAGGAAGAGTCGGTGGGATAGACCACCACGCCACCGCTACGAATGATTTCCACCGCCTGCTTGATCAGGCGCGCTTGCGGGTTTTCCGGATGAATCTGGAAAAATTGACTCACGTGTTCTACCTGTTCAGACGGCGACGGGATCATGTTTGAATCTACACCAAAGCGGTGGCAGATCTTCGGGTAGCGGGCGGTACTCGCCTATCTCGGACCAGCCCCCCGGGCCATGGAAATCACTGCCGGCGGTCACCAACAGCCCGAACTCCCGGGCCAGGATCGCCAGGCTGCCGACCTGTTCGGCCGGCTGGTGGCCATTGACCACCTCGATGGCATGGCCCCCTGCTTGAATATAGTCGGCTATCAGGCGGCGGCGTTTGCTACGGGTGAAATCATAATGCCAGGGATGCGCCAGGCTGACCCAGGCACCGGCGGCCCGCAGGGTTTCGACGGTTTCCTCCAGCGTCGGCCAATGTTGCTTGACGTCCCCCAGCTTGCCGGCCCCCAGCCATTTGCGGAAGGCGTCGGCGCGGTCCTTGACGAACCCCTCGCGCACCATCCAGTCGGCGAAGTGCGGCCGGGCCGGTGCGTTGCCGCTGTCCCCCAGCTCCTGCTGGATCTGCCGCGCGCCCTCCAGGGCGCCAGGCATGCCCTTGAGGGCCAGCTTGCGGCCGATCTCTTCGGCACGCAGCCAGCGGCCGTCGCGCAATTGCGCGATGGCACGGACCAGCGACGGTGCGTCGACATCGAAACCATAGCCCAGCACGTGAATGGTCGCCCCACCCCATGTGCAGGACAATTCGACGCCGTTGATCAGTTGCATGCCCAGGGCCGTCGCCGCGCCACGGGCCTCTTCGAGGCCCTCGAGGGTGTCGTGATCGGTCAGGGCCAGGACTCGCACGCCGTGCTCGAACGCCCGCGCCACCAGAACCGCAGGCGCCAGGGCGCCATCGGAGGCCGTGCTATGGCAGTGCAAATCAACATTCACGGGGGTGTGTTACCTCGAATCAGCTGGCCCTATCGCGGCCAAGGATGTTTGTTATTATGCCGCCACATCCTGCTTCTGGCTGCCATTGTGAAACAATTCATCGACTTCATCCCGCTCCTGCTGTTCTTCATCGTCTACAAACTTGATCCCCGGGCCATCGACATTGCCGGTCAGTCATTGACCGTAGGCGGCATCTACAGCGCCACCGCGGTACTGATCATCAGCTCCGTGGTGGTCTATGGAGCGCTGTTCGTGTCCCAGCGCAAACTGGAAAAAAGCCAGTGGCTGACCCTGATCGCCTGCCTGGTTTTCGGCAGCCTGACCCTGGCCTTCCACAGCGAAACCTTCCTCAAGTGGAAAGCACCGGTGGTCAACTGGCTGTTCGCCCTGGCCTTCATCGGCAGCCACTTCATCGGTGATCGCCTGCTGGTCAAGCGCATCATGGGCCACGCCGTGAACCTGCCGGACCTGATCTGGACCCGGCTCAACATCGCCTGGATCGCCTTTTTCCTGTTCTGCGGCGCGGCCAACCTGTTCGTTGCGTTCACGTTCCAGCAATACTGGGTCGACTTCAAGGTATTCGGCAGCCTGGGCATGACGCTGTTGTTCCTGGTCGGCCAAGGTATCTACCTGTCCCGCCATCTGCACGATGCCGACCCCACCACGCCAAAAACCGAGGACTGACATGCTCTACGCAATCATTGCCACCGACGTCGCCAATTCCCTGGAAAAACGCCTGGCCGCCCGCCCTGAGCACCTGGAACGCCTGCAACAGCTCAAGGCCGAAGGTCGTGTCGTGCTGGCCGGCCCGCACCCGGCGGTGGACAGCAACGACCCGGGCGCCGCCGGCTTCACCGGCAGCCTGATCGTGGCCGAGTTCCCTTCCCTGGCCGATGCCCAGGCCTGGGCCGAAGCCGATCCGTTCGTGACCGCCGGCGTCTACGCCAATGTCGTGGTCAAGCCGTTCAAGCAAGTCATGCCGTGACCCTTCGCGCAGTGAGCCTGGGTGGCTCATTGCGCTCAATTGCTCATTATTCTCGTTTGCCTGCCGACAACCTGCCCAGGCTTGGGCTTTGTACAAAAAGTGCCTTCGCGACGATCTGGCTGCGTTGATAACGGGCTTGCCTGATCACGCGCTCGGCGACTTTTCGTACAAAGCCTATTCTGTCTAATCTCGACTGGAATTCAGGAGTGGCAATGCGCAAAGGTCCGTTGTGCCTGTTATGGATCACGTTGGCAATCGGGACACCCGCCCACGGGGAAGAACACACCGAGGGCAGTCACTCGACGCCCCTGTCCCTGAGCGCAGGCGGCCAGCTCACCGAACTGCAGCAACGCTTGAAGGACAGCGAGCGAGTACGCGAAGAGCTTACCCAACAATTGCAGAACGCCAACAACGAACGTGAAAGCGCCCTGGTGAGCCGCTTGCGCCAGGAGAACCAGCGCCTGAAGCTGCAACTCAAGGAAGCCCAGGCCAGCCCGCTGCCACGCCTGCTGACCGACCAGCAGCAGTGGTTCGTCATCGGCGCCGGGGTAGCGCTATTGGCCGTACTCTGCGGTATCTTTGCCAGCGGTGGACGTAGACAACGTCGGCAATGGCTAAATTGAGTGATTCATGAGCGAGCTGTTACTGATTGATGATGACCAGGAGCTGTGCGAGCTTCTGGGCAGTTGGCTGGGCCAGGAGGGTTTCCTGGTACGGGCCTGCCATGACGGTCAGAGTGCCCGCAAGGCCCTGGCCGAAACCGCACCGGCGGCGGTGGTACTGGATGTGATGCTGCCCGACGGCAGCGGACTGGAACTGCTCAAGCAATTGCGCAGTGATCATCCCGAGCTGCCGGTGCTGATGCTTTCGGCCCGTGGCGAACCCCTGGACCGTATCCTCGGCCTGGAGCTGGGCGCTGACGATTACCTGGCCAAACCCTGCGATCCGCGGGAACTGACCGCCCGCCTGCGCGCAGTGCTGCGCCGCAGCCACCCCACCGCCGTATCCAGCCAGATCGAACTGGGTGACCTGACGTTCAGTCCGGTACGGGGCGTGGTCAGCATCGATGAACAGGAACAGACGCTTACCGTATCCGAAAGCCGCCTGCTCGAAGCGCTGCTCAAGCAGCCGGGCGAGCCGCTGGACAAACAGGAACTGGCGCAGATTGCCCTGGGCCGCAAGCTGACCCTGTACGACCGCAGCCTCGACATGCACGTGAGCAACCTGCGCAAGAAGATCGGTCCCCACCCTGACGGCCGGCCGCGCATCGTTGCCCTGCGCAGTCGGGGCTATTACTACAGCCTCTGAACACTGCACCGATTCCTTGCCTGGACCGAGGCCATGATGCCTTTGTGGGGAGGGCGTTTTATCCCTGGTGGGGGGCGAAGCGCTCCCAAGGCGTGCCTGCCTTGCGATGTATCGGATAAACACAGGGGGGCCGCTACGCGGCCCGACGGGGATAAATCCCCTCGCCGCAATCATCTGCTTGTCACAGCTTGCGCTTCGACCGTTTTGTAAGCCCGTCACCAGGACCTCTTTACCCAAGCTTTACCCTGCGCTGACCGCCGCTGACCTTGATCTGCGTAATCTGCACTCATCCGGAACTGACCGGGAACGAGACAAGGAGATACACCATGCGCAAGACTCTCATCGCTCTGATGTTCGCAACCGCCCTGCCTACCGTCGCCATGGCCATGCCGGAAGGCGCCGGTCCGATGGGGCCGATGGGCCCGATGGACGGCCCGCGTCACGGCCAGATGCACGACAAAGGTCCGTACAGCCAACTGGACCTGACCCCCGAACAGCGCCAGCAGATCCGTCGGATCATGGGCGAACAGCGCCACGAACGCCGGGAGCTGGTCGAGAAGTACCTGGCGAAGCTATCGCCGGCCGACCAGAAGGCCATGCAGGATGAAGTGAAGGCTCGCCACGAGAAAGTCGATGCCCAGATCCGCGGCCTGCTCAAACCTGAACAGCAGAAAGAGTTCGACGCGATCCAGAAGAAACAGGCCGAGCGTCGCGCCGAATGGGCTGAGTTCAAGGCCTGGAAAGCGCAACAGCCACAAAAAGCGCAATAATGCGCTGATGCATCCCGGCCCAACGGTTGATGACCGTTGGGCTTTCTTTGTTTTCGAGGATTTACCGTGCGTTCATTGTTCTGGCGCATCCTGGCCAGTTTCTGGCTGGCGATTACCCTGGTGGCAGGGCTTTCGATTCTCATGGGCCACATGCTGAACCAGGACGCCTGGATACTGAGCCGTCATCCGGGCCTCAACACCCTGGCCGAAGAATGGACGCAAACCTACGAAAGCCAGGGCGAAGACGCCGCCCAAGGCATCCTGCAACAACGCAAGCGTCAGTACCATATCGACGTTCAGGTACTCAACGAAAGCGGCGACCCCGTGGTGCGGGGCACCTTTCCACATCGCGCCGCGGCCTTCGAGGCACGTCAGAACAACGATGACCGCCGCCTGCCCTGGCGGCGACTGACCGATGAGTTCACCAGCAGCAAGACCGGCGACACGTATCTGTTCATCTATCGCATCCCCCACCCCGAGCTGGATGCCTGGCATCGCGGCAGCCTGCTGTGGCCGCTGAGCGCCCTGGGAATCGCGCTGGTGGTGCTGACCTTGTTCAGCCTGCTGGTGACCCTTTCCATCACTCGCCCGTTGAGTCGCCTGCGCGGTGCCGTGCATGACCTGGGGCAGACGACCTATCAGCAGAACAGTCTCGCCAAACTGGCCAATCGCCGGGACGAATTCGGGGTACTGGCGACAGACTTCAACCGCATGGGCGCACGCTTGCAAAGCCTGATCGGCAGTCAGCGCCAATTGCTGCGGGATGTCTCTCACGAGCTGCGCTCGCCCCTGGCCCGGCTGCGCATTGCGCTGGCTCTGGCCGAGCGGGCGGCTCCCCAGGAGCGGGAAAACCTGTGGCCGCGCCTGACACGCGAATGCGACCGCCTGGAAGCGCTGATCAGCGAAATCCTGGTATTGGCCCGGGTCGATGCCGATAACGCCAGCGCCGAAGAGGTAGACCTCGACGGCCTGCTGGTTGCCCTGCAAAAGGACGCGCAACTGGCCTCACCGGAACAAACGGTCCAACTGGACATTGAGCCGAACCTGACCCTCAAGGGCTGGCCGACCATGATCGAACGGGCCGTGGACAACCTGCTGCGCAACGCCCAGCGCTTCAACCCGCCCGGGCAACCGATCGAGATGCGCGCGGTGCGCCAAGGGGAGCGGATCCTGATCAGCGTGCGTGACCATGGCCCAGGGGTGGAAGCCGAACACCTGGGGCAATTGGGCGAGCCGTTCTACCGCGCGCCGGGCCAGACCGCCGCCGGCCATGGCCTGGGCCTTGCCATCGCCCGCCGCGCCGCCGAACGCCATGGTGGTGCGCTGGTGCTGGCCAATCACCCCGAGGGCGGGTTCATCGCCAGCCTTGAATTGCCGTTGGTGCCGGGCGCGGTTGTCCAACCGTGACCTGGCAAGGATTCCAGCGAATCCGTGGCCGCGCAGTGTGCTCTCGTCGGGCGAGGCTGTTCGCCATCAGAGCAAACGATAATTCCTCTTATTCAAACCGCCCCGCCCTGTTAGACTTTGCGCCCTCTTTTCACCTATCTCCCAGGTCGCCCGATGCTGTCGTTGCCTCTTCGTCTATGTGCACTGTTCATGGCCTTGGGCCTGAGTGCCTGCGACGACGCCCCGCGCTTTACCCAGGCCGAACCGGGTGAAGCCCGATCCGGTGGCGCGGCGACGGTACGCAAGGCCGATCAGAATGCCTTCTCGCTGCCTTCGGCCAACCTGCCACCCTCGCGGCGCGTGGATTTCAGTGTCGGCAACAGTTTCTTCCGCAGCCCCTGGGTGATCGCGCCGTCCACCACCACTGCCCGGGATGGTCTTGGGCCATTGTTCAACACCAACGCCTGCCAGAACTGCCACATCAAGGATGGTCGCGGCCATCCGCCGGAACCCGGCGCGACCAGTGCGGTATCGATGCTGGTGCGCCTGTCGATACCCGACGCACCGCCGTACGCCAAGGTCATCGAACAACTGGGTGTGGTGCCCGAGCCCGTCTACGGCGGGCAACTGCAGGACATGTCCGTGCCAGGTGTCGTCCCGGAAGGCAAGGTACGGGTCGATTACTCCGCCGTTCCTGTGCGCTTCGAAGATGGCACCGTCGTGGAGTTGCGCAAGCCTGAGTTGCGGATCACCCAGCTCGGTTATGGACCGATGCATCCCGACACGCGCTTTTCCGCCCGCGTCGCTCCACCGATGATCGGCCTGGGGCTGCTGGAGGCCATTCCCGACGCTGCGATCCTGGCGAATGCCGAGGCCCAGGCGCGGGAAAGCAACGGCATCGCCGGGCGACCGAACCAGGTCTGGGACGATGCCCAGCACAAAACCGTCATGGGGCGCTTCGGCTGGAAGGCCGGCCAGCCCAACCTGAACCAACAGAACGTTCATGCCTTTTCCGGCGATATGGGCCTGACGACAAGCCTGCGCCCGTTCGACGATTGCACCCAGGCCCAGGTCGATTGCAAACGCGCTCCCAGTGGCAATGGCCCGGACGGCGAGCCGGAAGTCAGCGACAACATCCTGCGGCTGGTGCTGTTCTATAGCCGCAACCTCGCCGTGCCAGCCCGTCGCGATGTCGACTCGCCCCAGGTGCTGGCCGGCAAGAACCTGTTTTTCCAGGCCGGCTGCCAATCGTGTCACACACCGCAGTACACCACCTCGGCCAACGCCGCCGAACCGGAGCTGGCAAACCAGGTCATCCGGCCCTACACCGACCTGCTGCTGCACGACATGGGCGAAGGGCTGGCCGACAACCGCAGCGAATTCAAGGCCAGTGGCCGTGACTGGCGCACTGCGCCGCTGTGGGGCATCGGCCTGACCGAAACTGTCAACGGCCACACCCAGTTCTTGCACGACGGTCGCGCCCGCAACCTGCTCGAAGCCGTGCTTTGGCATGGCGGCGAAGCACAAGCGGCGCAGCGCCAGGTCCTGGCGTTCAATGCCGAGCAGCGCGCCGCGTTGCTGGCGTTCCTGAATTCTCTTTAAACGCATTTTCCGAAAAACGGGAGCCCGACAATGTTCCGTCCCAAGCTGTTGTTCACCAGCCTCGCCGCCCTCGCCCTCGGTGCCTGCTCGCCACAGGATCCACAGGCGGTCACCTCGGCGGCTATCGCCAAGCAAGTGATCCTGCCGACCTACAGCCGCTGGGTCGATGCCGACCGACAACTGGCAGCCAGCGCCCTGGCGTTCTGCCAGGGCAAGGAAAACCTGGAGACCGCTCGCGCCGATTTCCTCAAGGCACAAAAGGCCTGGGCCGAACTCCAGCCGCTGCTGATCGGCCCGTTGGCCGAGGGCAACCGCGCCTGGCAGGTGCAGTTCTGGCCGGACAAGAAGAACCTGGTAGGCCGTCAGGTCGAGCAACTGGTCAACAGCCAGCCGCAGATCGACGCTGCCGGCCTGGCCAAGTCCAGCGTCGTGGTCCAGGGCCTGTCGGCCTACGAATACCTGCTGTTCGACGCCCGGATCGACATGGCCGACAGCGCGCAGAAAGCCAAGTATTGCCCGCTGCTGATGGCCATTGGCGAACGCCAGAAACAACTCGCCGAAGAGATCCTGTCGCGCTGGAACACCAACGACGGCATGCTCGCCCAGATGAGCAAGTTCCCCAACCAGCGCTACGCCGACTCCCATGAGGCCATTGCCGACCTGCTACGTGTCCAGGTCACCGCCCTGGACACCCTGAAGAAAAAACTCGGCACCCCGATGGGCCGTCAGAGCAAGGGCGTCCCACAACCTTTCCAGGCCGATGCCTGGCGCAGCCAATCCTCGTTGCAAGGCCTGGAGGCCAGCCTGAGTGCTGCCCGGACCGTCTGGGAAGGCGTGGATAACAAAGGCCTGCGCGGCTTGCTGCCAAGCGACCAGAAACCGCTGGCCGACAAGATCGACGCCGCCTATGACGCTTCGCTGAAACTGTTCGCCAGCAGCCAGCGTTCGCTGACCGAAATGCTCGGCGACGACGCCGGTCGCCAGCAACTCAACGATCTGTACGACAGCCTCAATGTCGTCCATCGCCTGCACGAAGGTGAACTGGCCAAGGCGCTGGGCATCCAACTGGGCTTCAACGCCAACGACGGTGACTGATCATGTTTCGACGTCAGGCTCTGGCGCTGGGCAGCTTGCTGCTCGGTGCCGTTACCCTGGGCGGCTGGACGCTGTTCAAGCAAAAGGACAAGAGTCCGCTACTGCTGTCGGCACGAGACGATGGTGACGGCAAGCACTATGCCGTCGGCTACCGACTGGATGGCACGCAAGTATTCGCCACCCGGGTCGGGCAACGCTGCCATGACATCGTCAACCATCCGACACGGCCCATCGCCCTGTTCGTCGCCCGGCGTCCGGGCACCGAAAGCTATCTGATCGACCTGCGCGACGGAGCCTTGCTGCAGACGATCGCTTCGTTGCCGAACCGACATTTCTATGGTCACGCGGTGATCCATGGCAGCGGCGAATGGCTGTACGCCACCGAGAACGACACCAGCGATCCGGGACGCGGCCTGCTGGGCATGTACCGTTTCGACGGCGAGCGCCTGGTGCACAGCGGCGAGATTTCCACCCATGGCATCGGCCCGCACCAGGTGTCGTGGCTGCCCGACGGCGAGACCCTGGTGGTGGCCAATGGCGGCATCCGCACCGAGGCCGAGAGCCGGGTAGAGATGAACCTCGACGCCATGGAGCCGAGCCTGGTCCTGATGCGGCGCGATGGCACGCTGCTGAGCAAGGAAACCCTCGCCCAACCGATGAACAGCGTGCGCCACCTGGGCATAGCCAGCGATGGCACCATCGTGTCCGGCCAGCAGTTCATGGGCGATCCTCACGAATCCTCAGAGCTGCTGGCAATCAAGCGCCCGGGCCAGCCATTCAAGGCGTTCCCGGTGGCCGACCACCAGTTGCAGGCGATGGGGCACTACACCGCCAGTGTCGCCGTGCACAGCGAGCTGCGCCTGGTGGCCCTGACGGCGCCGCGGGGCAATCGCTTTTTCATCTGGGACCTGGACAGCGGCGAAGTGCGCCTGGACGCGCCTCTTCCAGACTGCGCCGGCGTGGGTGCGGTGGCCGACGGTTTCGTCGTGACCTCGGGTCAAGGCCGATGCCGCTATTACGATTGCCGCCAGCCACAACTGGTTGCAAAACCGCTGGACCTGCCAGCGGGGCTCTGGGACAACCATTTGCACCTGGTGTGATCGAAGGGGCGAAGCCGCCTGGGCCGAGCCCCTTGAAATTTCAGGAATAATCCTACGCGACAGCCCCCCGACAACATCTGGAATCCCCCGCACACTCGGAGTAAGGTGCCCGCCTGACTGTATTTCTTTTAGGCTTTTCCAAGGAAGTGGAACATGCTGCGACGCCGCATGCTGATCATGTTGGGTGTTGTCCTGCTGGTGGTGCTGTTGCTGGCTGGCTACAAGGCCTTCTCCGTTTACCAGCAGATCCAGATGTTTTCTGCACCGAAACCGCCCATCAGCGTGGCAGTGGCCACCGCCGCCGAACAACCCTGGCAGGCACGACTGCCCACCGTTGGCAGCCTCAAGGCACTGCAAGGCGTGGACCTGAGCCTGGAGATCGCCGGGACCGTGCAGAAGGTGCTCTTCCAGTCGGGACAAAAGGTCAAGGCCGGCCAGCCCCTGCTGCAACTGGACAGTGATGTCGAAACCGCCCTGCTGGAAACCGCCCAGGCGGACCTTGGCCTGTCGCAACTGGACTTCGGCCGCGGCCGGCAGCTGGTAGGCAGCCAGGCGATCTCCAAGGGCGAATTCGACCGGCTCGGGGCGCAACTCAAGAAGAACCAGGCCACGGTCAACCAACTGAAGGCTTCGCTGGCCAAGAAACAGATCGTCGCGCCGTTCAGCGGCACCATCGGCATTCGCCAGGTGGATGTCGGCGACTACCTGGCCAGCGGTACGGTAATCGCCACCCTGCAAGACCTCAGCAGCCTCTACGTGGATTTCTATGTGCCCGAACAGACGGTGCCCAGGCTTGCCATTGCCCAACCGGTCAACGTGAACGTATCGGCCTATCCGGGCCAGACCTTCGTCGGCACCATCAGCGCCATCAACCCCAAGGTCGAGGACAGCACTCGCAACGTACTGGTGCGCGCCACCCTGGCCAACCCCGACGGCAAGCTGCTACCCGGCATGTTCGCCAGCCTCCAGGTGATCCTGCCGGAGATGGCTGCCGGCATCGTCGTACCGGAAAGTGCCGTGACCTACACCCTCTATGGCAACTCCATGTACGTGGTGACGCAGAAGAAAGCCGCCGACGGCAGCACTGAAAAGGATGACAAGGGCCAGCCAGTGCTGATCGCCGAACGGCGTTTCGTCGAGACCGGTGAGCGCCGTGACGGTCAGGTGCTGGTCTCCAAGGGCGTGCAAAGCGGTGAACAGGTCGTGATCGCCGGCCAGATCAAGCTCGATAACGGCACCCCCGTCGCCATCAGCGATGACAAGACCCTGACCGAACAGAACAGCCCGCCACGCGCGGACTGATCAAGGAATCCCCATGGCTTTTACCGATCCGTTCATCCGCCGCCCGGTGCTCGCCACCGTGGTCAGCCTGTTGATCGTTCTGCTGGGCTTCCAGGCCTGGAGCAAGTTGCCCCTGCGGCAATACCCGCAAATGGAAAACGCCCTGATCACGGTGACCACCGCCTATCCGGGGGCAAACGCCGAGACCATCCAGGGCTATATCACCCAGCCGATGCAACAGAGCCTGGCCAGCGCCGAGGGCATCGACTACATGACCTCGGTCAGCCGCCAGAACTTCTCGGTGATCTCGGTCTATGCCCGCATCGGCACCAACAACGACCGGCTGTTCACCGAGCTGCTGGCCAAGGCCAACGAAGTCAAGAACGAGCTGCCCCAGGACGCGGAAGACCCGGTGCTCAGCCGTGAGGCGGCCGATGCCTCGGCGCTGATGTACATCAGTTTCTACAGCCAGGAACTGAGCAACCCGCAGATCACCGACTACCTGTCGCGGGTGGTCCAGCCCAAGCTGGCCACCCTCCCTGGCATGGCTGAAGCGGAAATCCTCGGCAACCAGGTCTTCGCCATGCGCCTGTGGCTGGACCCGGTCAAGCTCGCCGGCTTCGGCCTGACCGCCGCCGACGTGACAGCTGCCGTGCGCCAGTACAACTTCCTCTCGGCCGCCGGCGAAGTGAAAGGCGAATACGTCGTCACCAGCATCAACGCCAATACCGAGCTCAAGACCGCGGAAGCCTTCGCCGCGATTCCGCTCAAGACCGAGGGTGACAGCCGCGTGCTGCTACGGGACGTGGCGCGGGTGGAGATGGGCGCGGAAAACTACGACACCATCAGCTCCTTCGGGGGCACCCCCTCCGTTTACATCGGCATCAAGGCCACCCCCGGCGCCAACCCGCTGGACGTGATCAAGGAAGTACGCCGGGTCATGCCGGAACTGGAAGCCCAGCTGCCGTCGAACCTGAAGGCCGAGATCGCCTATGACGCGACGCTGTTCATCCAGGCTTCCATCGATGAAGTGGTGAAGACCCTCTTCGAAGCCGTGCTGATCGTCATCGTCGTGGTCTTTCTCTTCCTCGGTGCGCTGCGTTCGGTCGTCATCCCGGTGGTGACCATCCCGCTGTCGATGATCGGCGTGATGTTCTTCATGCAGTTGATGGGCTACTCGATGAACCTGCTGACGCTGCTCGCCATGGTGCTGGCCATCGGCCTGGTGGTGGACGATGCCATCGTCGTGGTGGAGAACATCCACCGGCATATCGAGGAAGGCAAGAGCCCGTTCGACGCTGCGCTGGAAGGCGCCCGGGAAATTGCCATGCCGGTGGTCTCGATGACCATCACCCTGGCAGCGGTGTATGCGCCGATCGGCCTGCTGGAAGGCCTGACAGGCGCCTTGTTCAAGGAGTTCGCCCTGACCCTGGCCGGTGCCGTGGTGATATCCGGCATCGTTGCCCTGACCTTGTCGCCGATGATGTGCGCCATGCTGCTGCGGCGCGACGAAAACCCTTCGGGCCTGGCTCATCGCCTGGATGGCATGTTCGAACGCCTGAAAAGCCGCTACCAGCGCATGCTCCACGGCACCCTCAATACCCGGCCGGCGGTGCTGGTATTCGCGGTGATCGTATTGCTGCTGATTCCGGTGCTGGTCATGTTCACCAAATCCGAGCTGGCCCCCGATGAAGACCAGGGCATCATCTTCATGATGGCCAGCGCGCCACAGCACACCAACCTCGATTACCTGAACGCCTACACCGACCACTTCCTCACGATCTTCAAGGAATTCCCGGAGTACTACTCCTCGTTCCAGATCAATGGCTACAACGGCGTCCAGTCCGGTATCGGTGGTTTCCTCCTCAAGCCCTGGAACGAACGCGACCGCACCCAGATGGAAATCCTGCCTGAAGTCCAGGAACGACTGGAGACGATACCGGGCCTGCAGATCTTCGGCTTCAACCTGCCTTCCCTGCCGGGCACTGGCGAGGGGCTGCCCTTTGCATTCGTCATCAACGCGCCGAAAGACTACGCGACGCTGCTGGAGATTGCCGAGCGGGTCAAGAAACGCGCGCTGGAGTCCGGCAAGTTCGCCTTCATGGACATCGACCTGGCCTTCGACAAACCCGAGGTCGTCGTGGACATCGATCGCGCCAAGGCCGCCCAGATGAGCGTATCGATGCAGGACCTTGGCGGCACCCTCGCCACGCTGCTGGGGGAATCGGAAATCAACCGCTTTACCATCGAAGGGCGCAGCTACAAGGTCATCGCCCAGGTAGAACGCCCCTACCGGGACAACCCGGACTGGCTGAACAACTATTACGTCAAGAATGCCCAGGGCGAATCGCTCCCCCTGTCCACGCTGATCAAGGTCAGTGATCGGGCTCGACCGCGGCAGTTGAACCAGTTCCAGCAGCTCAACGCAGTCACGATTTCAGGTTTTCCCATCGTCAGCATGGGCGAGGCGATCGAGACGGTTCGCCAGATCGCCCAGGAAGAAGCGCCAACGGGGTTCGCCTTCGACTATGCAGGCGCATCGCGTCAGTTCGTCCAGGAAGGCAGCGCACTGTGGGTCACCTTTGCCCTGGCCCTGGCAATCATCTTCCTGGTACTGGCCGCCCAGTTCGAGAGTTTCCGGGATCCACTGGTCATCCTGGTGACAGTGCCGCTGTCCATTTGCGGAGCACTGATTCCGCTGTTCCTCGGCTGGTCGAGCATGAACATCTATACCCAGGTAGGGTTGGTGACGCTGATCGGCCTGATCAGCAAGCACGGGATCCTGATCGTCGAGTTTGCCAACCAGTTGCGCAAGGAACAGGGGCTGGCACCAAGGGAAGCCGTGGAGCAGGCCGCCTCGATTCGCTTGCGGCCAGTACTGATGACCACCGCGGCGATGGTGTTTGGCATGGTACCGCTGATCCTGGCCACGGGTGCCGGGGCGGTCAGCCGCTTCGACATCGGCATGGTGATTGCCACCGGCATGTCCATCGGCACCCTGTTCACCCTGTTCGTACTGCCCTGCATCTACACGCTGCTGGCCAAGCCGGACAAGACTGCATGAAATGAAAAGGCCTCGTACAAGCGAGGCCTTTTCATTCTGGTTTCGTGAAACTCAACTCTGTGGCCTCATGCCTTGGGAAAGACCGAACATGAACAGCAACAGGTCCTGATCCGGCCTGACCGCCTCACTGGCCTTGGCCACCCGCGGCAATGGGCAATGTGCATCGGTGTGGGAGGCATTGAGGATCTGCGAACGAGGCTGTTCCCAGACAGCCACCGCCATCGATGTCACTGCCAGGGCTCCCACCAGGAACACACCTCTAGCAATTTCCAATTTCATCGTCATAAGCCTTTGATAGCGCTGCCAAACGCCGCCTCATAAAAGTAGACGAGTTTTCTCCAGTCAGACTCGCTGAACGACGAATGGCGACGCAGCTGCTTCAAGTCATGGGAGGCGGCACTTCGGGCAGTCAGTCGCTGGCGGCACTTCTCCAGGTCCAACAGGGCCACCTCGGCCTTGGCAAACTCGCCCTCGCCGCTGACCCGCACAAACACATGCTTCATATAGAGGCAGCCGTGTTGCCAGCGACCTTTGTGCATGCGAGCCAGGTTCTCAGCCAATGCCTGGAGGATACGCTCATGCAGCGCTTCGCCATGACGCTCGCGTTCGCCTGCGGCATACCACTGTTCCAACTCCACGAAGCCATCCAACGCATGGGTCACCAACAGTGCACGCCATTTATGGACCGGATCGCGCTGGGCGCCGCAAAAGATGATCTGGGGGACGCCAACGTCCAGCCGAGTCAGAGCCAGCAGCGCGTCCTGCTCGCGCAGTACGGTTGGCCGACCAAACGGATGGAAAAAGCTGCGGTACACATGACCGATCTGACGCTTGGCGTACAGTAGATTGCCGTCATCATTGTGGATCCGCTGCACACCGCTTTCACCGCCACGGCGCACATTGGGTGCTTCGACCCACTCCCCCTGCTGGTTCCAGAAGTGATCGAAATTGCCAAGGTGAACCGTCGGTACCTCTTGCGCCTGCGCAACCATGCTGTTACCTCTTGCGTAATACATAAACTCGCCACATGGCATAGAGCGGTAGGAAATCCAATCGTTCTTGAATACGGAACCCAGTCTGTCGGAATTCTTCCTCGACTGTAGCGGCCGGTAACACAAATCTGTTCTGGTAGTCTTTCTGCCCACGTGAACGTTCCAGGCGCTTGCGCTTCCAGGCCTTGAAATTGCCATCGACCCACAATGAAACGATCACGCTGTCTCGACTGACACGCTGGAATTCCCGCAGGATCGCCAGTCGGTGCGCGGCTTCACCGATGTGGTGCAACAAACGCATGCAAAAAATGCTGTCGACGGCGTTATCAGGCAAGGCAATGTCGAACGCAGATGTGTGCAAAGGTCGTACCCGTTTTACGACATCGGTCGGCTGGGCCTTCAATGCCGTCATGAGCATCGCCTCGGAATTGTCCGCACCGATGATGACCCGATTAGGTTTTTCCGCCAGCAAGGGCCAGAAACGCCCGGCACCACATGGCAAATCCAGCACCAGGCCAGGATCCCCCGCAAGCGCCAATGCCCGCCGGGCCAGTTGCTCGTCACGCTGATGGGAAAGGCGCCGACTCAAGCCGTCACGGTGTTTATGCAGGTATTGCTGGGCATGCTGCTCGTCGTACTTTTCAGAGAAATCGAGCTTGATGGCATTTGACATGGTGAGAAGCCTCCATTACTGAATGGCTTCCACCTTAGGGTTGGGCATGTTGGCGTCAGGTCATGTCTTTGTGAAAACTTCGTCGTGTAAACGGCCGAATGTTTTCAAGACTTTTCGACATGCAAGCAGGTGACGGGAACGTTCAAGGCTGCGGATTCAAGTCCACTTCGAAATGGCAACCGTTAGGCTCCATGGTGCTGAGGCTCACCGTCCAGCCCTGGTTCTCACAGATTCGCTGCACCAGCGACAGCCCCAACCCAAGCCCTTCTCCGCGTTTTTCGTTGCCGCGTACGAACGGTTCGAACATCGCCTCGCGCTTCTCCTCGGGAATACCGACCCCGCTGTCCTCGACCACGAACCCGCTGGAATTCAGCGTGAGGCGAATGAACCCCTGGTCTGTGTAGTGCAAGGCGTTGCGCAACAGGTTGCCCATGACGGCTGTCAGGAATGTCGCGTTGTACAGGGTATCGGGGGGATGCCCGGGCTCGAAGATCAGTTCCAGGCCCTTGGACTCGATCGGGGTTCGCCACAACCCGATGAGGTTATCGGCGACTTGGCCCAGCGTCATTCGAGGGGACATGCCACTGTCTTCACGCTGGGTCCTGGCGAGCATCAGGAAGGTCTGCACCAGCTCACGCATCTCTTCACTGGCGCGGTTGATACGCTCGACCTGGGTGCGACCGCGTTGATCCAAGGCCGGGTTCTCCAGCAACAGCTCGCAGGACGTCGCCAGCACCATCAACGGAGTGCGCAACTCGTGACTCACATCACTGGTGAACAACCGTTCCCGCGTCAACGCCTGGCGCAAACGCCCCAGCGTGGCGTCGAATGCCACGGCAAGTTCGCCCACCTCATCGGCGGCATAATCGGGGGCCAACGGCGGGGCGAGCCCGAGGAGCTGGTCTCGATGGCGCACTTGCTGGGCCAGGCGCACCACCGGCGCCATCACCCGACGAGCCAGGACCCAACCCAGGAACACTGCAAGCGCCAGGCTGAGCACGAACCCCACCAGCACCACGGCGAACAGTACCCGTTCACGCTCCTCGAAATCGCTCTGGTCTTGCAGCAGCACGTAGTGCCGACCGTCCACGATCTCCACCATGGCGTGATAGGACAACTGCTCCCGGAACACTTCATGGAAACCGCGTTCCAGATGACGCAGATCCTTGGGCAACTCGAAGTCGCCCGGGCCACCACTGAAGTAGAACAGCTGGTCGGGTTCCGGGCGATGGCTCCAGTCCGACACGCTGTCCATCAGCAACAGGCGCTGCAGGTCGCCTCCCAGCCCGGCGGAAATCAACTTTTCTTCCACCAGATGGACCGTCGCCACGATGCCCATGGCGAACGCTCCGGCCACCAACGCGCTCATCAGTGCAAAAGCGATGATGATCCGTTGGGCAAGGCTCTGCTTAAACTCCATCTCGGCCCTCGGCCAGGCGATAACCCACGCCGTGCACGGTATGCAGCAGGGGTTTGTCGAAAGGCTTGTCGATCACCTGGCGCAATTGGTGAACGTGGCTGCGCAGGCTGTCGCTGTCCGGGCAGTCGTCGCCCCACAAGGCTTCCTCGAGGATTTCCCGGCGCAACACGTGGGGGCTCTTCTGCATCAGTACTGCCAGCAGCTTCAGGCCGACCGGGTTGAGCTTGAGCAGCTTGCCTTCGCGTGTCACTTCCAGGGTGTCGAGGTCGTAGCTCAGGTCGCCAACCTGCAAGGCGCGCCGACCGCCGCCCTGGGTCCGACGCATCACGGCTTCGATCCGTGCCGCCAGTTCCGACAGGGCAAAGGGTTTGATCAGGTAATCGTCGGCCCCGGATTTGAAACCTTGCAAGCGATCATCCAGTTGGTCGCGAGCCGTGAGCATGATCACGGGCGTGTCGCGCCGGGCATCTTCCCGCAGGCGCTTGCACAAGGTGTAGCCGTCGATCCCCGGCAGCATGATATCGAGCACGATCAGGTCGTAGTGCTCGGTCGCGGCCAGATGCAACCCCGACAAACCGTCCTGTGCGCAATCGACGGTATAGCCTTTGAGCCCCAGGTAATCGGCCAGGTTGGCCAGGATGTCACGGTTGTCTTCAACCAACAGAATTCGCATGGGATCTCCTCCGCTCACGCTAGACGGTCTTCGTGGCCCGCGCAGCTTAAGGCCAAGCGTAGCTTCCGGCTAGAGGCGCATCTTTGGTCCTCGCCGGTGAACCTTGAGGGGACCTTTCCGGAAAAAGGATCTTGACGAGTTTTTCACCGGGCATTCACACCTCCCCAACGCAGCGCCGGGCAGACTGCGCGCATTGCCGTTCATGAACACTGCCATCGAAGGTACCGCCATGGTCCACACAGCCATCCGTCCCGCTTCCAGACCCTTGAATTTCCGGATCGCCCTGGGCGTGCCCGCCGTGGTTGCCCTGATTCTGGTGCTACTGGAGGCGACGACCGTGGACATGGAGCTGGCCAGGCTGTTCTACGACCCGGCCGGTGGTGGTTTCATCGGCCGGCACAGTTTTTTTCTGGAAGACATCCTGCATGACCGGGCCAAACAGATGGTCATCGGTTTTTCCGTGCTGGCGATCCTCGGTTTCATCGGCACGTTTTTCGTCGCCCGACTCAAACCCTTCAAACGCGAGATGGGCTGCCTGGTCTTATCCCTGGCCCTGGCGACTTCTTTCGTTACCCCGATGAAAGCCGTGACGGCGGTGCAATGTCCCTGGAGCCTGAAGGAATTTGGCGGCAGCGAAGCCTACAGTGAACTGCTGAGTCCTCGCCCTGCCACCGACAAGCCTGGCCGATGCTGGCCCGGCGGCCATGCGGCGACCGGCTTCACCTTGTTTGCGCTGTTCTTCGCCCTGCGCGACCGTCGCCCGCGCCTCGCCCGCCAGACGCTGGTATTGGCCTTCGCCCTGGGCACGGTGTTTTCTGTCGGTCGGATGATGCAGGGAGCACACTTCTTTTCCCACAATGTGTGGACGGCGGTGTTCTGCTGGCTGATTTGCCTGGGATGTTATTACTACATCCTGTACCGGCCAGCTTCCACAAATGAGTCGGTAGCCGAGGCGCGTCCCGCCAATGCCTGAACGGGATAGCCACACCGCCATTTCGAGCTAACATTTTTGAAGCGAATAAAATGTATGGTCAGCCCTTCTCCTGCAACCTCATGGGCTGTTTTCGGTAAAGCTGGCTTGCGCTAATGTATCCGGGCTCGTTGTGAGCGTTGCTGCAACAACGCTCGGCCCTCGATGAGTAGCCGCTCCCGACTGTCCTGAAAAAACCCTCAGCTTCTAAAGCTGATTTTATTGCCAGGTTCTCAGTCGGGCCGTTTGCCGTTTACTGTCATCAGTCAGTGACGTCGCAAAAGCCGGTGGTAACGCTGTGCATTCAAGCGTTCGGATGTGGGTCGTACTGGCCGCCTTTGGCCAGTACCGCCCACACGATTCGCGCCAGTTTGTTTGCTAGCGCACACGCGACGACATTGGAGTGGCGACGCGTCAGTAGCTCTCGAACCCAAGGCCCCAAGGCGTCCTCTCGCTTATCGATATGCTGAATAACGGATCGCGCGCCCTGTACCAGCAATTGGCGGATGTGCTTGTCGCCACGCTTGCTGATCCCCAGAAGCACCGTCTTCCCACCCGTCGAATACTGCCTCGGCACCAGCCCCAGCGAAGCGGCAAAATCGCGTCCACTTCGATAGTTCGACGCATCGCCCACATCCGCCAATACCGCACTGGCGGTGATTGGGCCGATGCCAGGAATACTCTGCAAACGATTTCCGGCATCGTCTTCTTTCAACTGCTGTTTCAGGTCGGACTCGATGTCCTTGATTTCATCATTCAGCTGTTGGATTTGACGATGAAGACGCATCAACACGCTCTTTAGGCGCAATGGAACCGGATGTTGTGGATCGTCCAGCAGCGCTGGCACGCGGTTCAACGCCGTTGCGCCAATGGGCAGGCTGATCCCGAATTCCAGCAAAAAACCATGAATCTGATTGGTCGCGACGGTGCGATGGCCAATCAAGGAATCTCGGACACGATGCAAAGCTGAAAGCGTTTGTTGCTCTGCGGTTTTAATCGAGCAGAAGCGCATCGCGGGGCGGCTCGCCGCCTCGCAAATCGCTTCGGCATCAATGAAGTCGTTTTTGTTGCCTTTGACGAACGGCTTAACGTATTGCGGGGCAATCAGTTTTACCTCGTGGCCCAATGCCTCAACCTGTCGAGCCAGCCAGTGGGCACCGCCACACGACTCCATCACCACCGTGCAGGCCGGCAGTTGGGCCAATGTGCCGAGCAATTGGCTGCGGCTGGTTTTCTTGCGCAAAACCTGATGACCTTTGGCGTCCTGGCCGTGCAGATGGAAACTGTGTTTACCAATGTCGATGCCGAGAAGCGTCATCGTGTTCATGAGAGATCCTCCGCCGAAAACGAGAAAAGCCCTGCAAGCGTAAACCTGCAGGGCTTCTCGGTCAGGCTGACCATCTCATTAAACCCCGCCTGCTGACGCAGACGGGGTTTTTCAGTACAGGGGTAAGGCTGGCTTACATCATGCCGCCCATGCCACCCATGCCGCCCATGTCTGGCATGCCGCCGCCAGCTGCACCTTCTTTCTTCGGTGCATCAGCAACCGCAGCTTCGGTGGTCAGGATCAGACCGCCGATGGAAGCAGCGGCCTGCAGGGCCGAACGGGTCACCTTGGTTGGGTCCAGGATGCCCATTTCGATCATGTCGCCGTACTCGCCAGTGGCAGCGTTGTAACCGAAGCTGCCCTCGCCGTTCTTGACCTTGTCGACCACAACGCTTGGCTCGTCGCCGGAGTTGGCAACGATCTGACGCAGCGGCGCTTCAACAGCGCGACGCAGCACAGCGATACCAACGTCCTGATCGGCATTGTCGCCTTTCAGTTGGGTCAATGCTTCCAGAGCACGGATCAGGGCTACGCCACCGCCAGGTACCACGCCTTCTTCAACGGCTGCACGGGTAGCGTGCAGGGCGTCTTCAACGCGGGCTTTCTTCTCTTTCATTTCGACTTCGGAACCGGCGCCAACCTTGATCACCGCAACGCCGCCGGACAGCTTGGCCAGACGCTCTTGCAGTTTTTCACGGTCGTAGTCCGAGGAAGTTTCGGCAACCTGGGCACGGATCTGTGCGATACGCGCTTCGATGTCGCCTTGTACGCCAGCACCGTCGACGATGATGGTGTTTTCCTTGGACAGGGTCACGCGCTTGGCATTACCCAGGTGCTCCAGGGTCGTGCTTTCCAGGCTCAGGCCGATCTCTTCGGAGATTACGGTACCGCCAGTCAGGACGGCGATGTCCTGCAGCATGGCCTTGCGACGGTCGCCGAAGCCTGGAGCCTTGACGGCCGCGACCTTGACGATGCCACGCATGTTGTTCACGACCAGGGTCGCCAGGGCTTCGCCTTCGACGTCTTCGGCCACGATCAGCAGTGGACGGCCAGCTTTGGCAACGGCTTCCAGCACCGGCAGCATTTCGCGGATGTTGGAGATCTTTTTGTCCACCAGCAGGATCAGCGGGCTTTCCAGCTCGGCAACCATGGTGTCTGGCTTGTTGACGAAGTACGGGGACAGGTAGCCGCGGTCGAACTGCATGCCTTCGACAACCGACAGTTCGTTTTCCAGGCCCGAACCTTCTTCGACGGTGATCACGCCTTCTTTACCGACTTTTTCCATGGCTTCAGCGATGATGTCACCGATGGAGTTGTCGGAGTTGGCAGAGATGGTGCCGACCTGGGCAATCGCCTTGGAGTCAGCGCAAGGCTTGGACAGGCCCTTGAGCTCCTTGACGATGGCGATGGTGGCCTTGTCGATACCGCGCTTGAGGTCCATCGGGTTCATGCCGGCAGCGACAGCCTTCAGGCCTTCGTTGACGATCGACTGAGCCAGAACGGTGGCGGTGGTGGTGCCGTCGCCCGCGTCATCGTTGGCACGGGAGGCAACGTCCTTGACCAGCTGCGCGCCCATGTTTTCGAAACGATCTTCGAGTTCGATTTCCTTGGCTACGGAAACGCCGTCCTTGGTGATGGTCGGAGCGCCGAAGCTTTTCTCGATGATCACGTTACGGCCTTTCGGGCCCAGGGTCGCTTTTACTGCGTCAGCCAGGACATTGACACCGGTGAGCATTTTCTTGCGGGCGGAGTCGCCGAATTTAACTTCTTTAGCAGCCATGATCGATATTCCTTAAATACTTTGTAGTAACGGGAAAAATGGGCGGGAGAAATCAGCCTTCGATAACAGCGAGGATTTCGTTCTCGCTCATTACCAGCAGGTCTTCGCCGTCGACTTTCACAGTGTTGCTGCCGGAGTAAGGGCCGAACACAACCTTGTCACCCACTTTCACGGCCGGCGCACGTACTTCACCGTTTTCCAGTGCCTTGCCTGGGCCTACAGCGAGAACTTCACCGTGGTTGGCTTTTTCAGCAGCCGAACCTGGCAGGACGATACCGCCAGCGGTTTTCTTCTCTTCTTCGCTGCGACGGATGACGACGCGGTCATGCAGAGGACGAAGCTTCATTGTCGATCTCTCCTAATTTTGGTTTTCATCGGCCGGTGTATTCCCGGCGGGTTTAACAAAAGCCGGCAAAGCCGGATGCGGTTCGTCAGCCGAACCGCGGAAGTCTGTCCAGTGTTGCCACCGGGAACCTTGCGGTGACCGATACATAAGGGCGTACAAGACGATTACAAGGGCCGGGACGAAAAAATTTTCTTCCGGCGCCCCGAAAACGAACACGGCACCCGAAGGTGCCGTGCGGTGGGTCTACTTGGAGTCGCGGTGTTCGAACTCGCCTTCGATCACGTTCGGCTCTCGGCCCAGGGGCTCCCGCGGTGCCGGGCCGCCACGAGGCTGTAGATCGTCGGAAAAGGCACGCTGGCGCATGGCCTGCTCTTCGGCACGCTGGCGCATCTTGTTGGCCAGCATCCGACGGGTGAAAGGCAACAGCATGATCAGGCCCAGCACATCGCTGATGAAGCCTGGCAGGATCAACAGGCCACCGCCCAAGGCCAGCATCAGGCCTTCGAGCATGGTCTGGGCGGGCAGTTCGCCACGGTTCAGGCTTTCACGAGCACGCAGTGCCGTGGCGAGACCGGCGATACGCAATACGAATACGCCGAGCATGGAGCCGAGAATCACCAGCAAGAGGGCCGGGAAAAACCCGATCGCACCGCTGACCTTGACGAATACAAACAGCTCCAGCACCGGGAATAGCAGGAAGAGCAACAAAAAAGGGCGCATCAAAGGGTTCCTCAACGCAAGAATGCCTGGTGGCCTGTACTCGAATCAGCCACACAGGCCACCAGCTATGAAACCCTAAATGACGTCACCCTTTCGTGAATTCAAGCGTCGGCCTCTGCATTTTTTGGCCATTGTTCGGCGTGAGCCAGATAAACCAAGGCTTCGCGTACTTGTGTCGGCGTGTTGCAAGGTGCCTGGAACGCCAGCCAATGCAGTCCTTGGCCGATGCGCAGGTGCATGCCTTCACTGTCGATGCCTACCAGTTGCGCCGGCTCGGTCCTGGGAAGATTGGCCAATTCCACATAATGAGCAATGGCCTTGGCATGATCGGCATTCATGTGCTCGATCATGCTCGCCTCCGCCTTGCCAGCGAAGGGGTTCGCAAGCGTAATCCGGTCGATCCAGTGAATGGCGCCGAAGCCACCGATATAGCGGTGGCGCACCGGGCTGAGCACCCAGAAATCGAAATCGTGGGCCTGGTGGTAGTTCCGCGACTCGGGGAAGTAGCGGTAATAGCGCTCGGCGGCGGCCTCGATGGCTGCGCTGTCTTCGAGCTTTTGCGCCTCGGCCAGATAGGTCAGGCGCCCCACGGCCTGCACGTCCTCGGCTCCCCGTTCGCCCACCAGCATCGAGCATTTGGGGTCTTTTTGCAGGTTATGGGTGTGCTGGGCGATGCGGCTGATCAGGATCAGCGGCCGGCCCTGCTCGTCCAGGCAGTAAGGCACCACGGAACCGAACGGAAAGCCGGGCATGGACTTGGAATGGGTGGAGAGCATTCCACGGTATTCCTTGAGCAGCAATTCTCGTGCATGCTTGGCAACGTCAACGCTCAATTTATGACTCCTTTAGTGAAAGCCGTCTAAAAACGGTCAGGCGTTCGGGCTATGTTTCAGCCCCTCAACGGGCAGTTCTCTGCGCAGCTGAACGACCGTCGCCGATCGAGAGGCCGTCACAGGGCTCCCCTTCACCGCTGCGCCACCGGGACATGAGAATGCAACTCACCGACAAAGTAATCATTATCACCGGCGGTTGCCAGGGTCTGGGCCGCTCCATGGCCGAGTATTTCGCCGACAAAGGCGCAAAGCTCGCCCTGGTGGACCTCAATCAGGAAAAACTCGACCAGGCGGTTGCCGCCTGCAAGGCCAGGGGCGTCGAGGCCCGCGCCTACCTGTGCAACGTCGCCAATGAAGAACAGGTCAGCGACATGGTCGCCCGGGTGGCCGAAGATTTCGGAGCGATCCACGGGCTGATCAACAACGCCGGGATCCTGCGTGACGGCTTGCTGCTCAAGGTCAAGGACGGCGAAATGACCAAGATGAGCCTGGCCCAGTGGCAGGCAGTGATCGATGTGAACCTTACGGGGGTGTTTCTGTGCACCCGCGAGGTGGCCGCGAAGATGGTCGAACTGAAGAACAGCGGTGCCATCATCAATATTTCCTCGATTTCCCGGGCGGGCAATATCGGCCAGACCAACTATTCGGCCGCCAAGGCCGGCGTGGCAGCCGCTACCGTGACCTGGGCCAAGGAACTGGCGCGCTACGGTATCCGTGTGGCCGGCATCGCACCGGGCTTTATCGAGACAGAGATGACCCTGGGCATGAAACCCGAGGCGCTGGAGAGAATGACCAGCGCCATTCCCCTGAGACGCATGGGCAGGCCTGAAGAGATCGCCCATTCGGCGGCCTATATCTTCGAGAACGACTACTACACCGGCCGCATTCTGGAGATGGATGGCGGGTTGCGGATGTAGAACCGCCACGTCCCCTTGCGGGAGCGGGCTTGCCCGCTTCCACGAGGGTCGGCGTGAGATCAGTCGTCGCTGACGGTAATGTTCGGCATCGACGGCATCGCCGCTTCCTGCAGGACGATCCGCGCGCCCACGTGACGGGCCAGTTCCTGGTAGACCATGGCGATCTGGCTTTCCGGCTCGGCAATGACAGTCGGCTTGCCACCATCGGATTGTTCGCGGATCAGCATGGACAGCGGCAACGAAGCCAACAGCTCGACGCCGTACTGGTTCGCCAGTTTCTCGCCGCCACCTTCGCCGAACAGATGTTCCGCATGCCCGCAGTTCGAACAGATGTGCACGGCCATGTTCTCCACCACGCCCAGCACCGGGATGTTCACCTTGCGGAACATCTCCACCCCCTTGCGGGCGTCCAGCAGTGCCAGGTCCTGTGGGGTGGTGACGATCACCGCACCGGCCACCGGGACTTTCTGTGCAAGGGTCAGCTGGATATCGCCAGTGCCGGGCGGCATGTCGATCACCAGGTAGTCCAGGTCGCCCCAGGCGGTCTGCGTCACCAGTTGCAGCAAGGCACCGGACACCATCGGTCCGCGCCAGACCATCGGCGTGTTGTCGTCGGTGAGGAACGCCATGGACATGACTTCCACGCCGTGGGACTGGATCGGTACGAACCATTTCTGGTCCTTGACCTGCGGCCGGGTGCCCTCGGCAATGCCGAACATGATGCCCTGGCTCGGTCCATAGATGTCCGCATCCAGCATGCCGACCTTCGCCCCTTCCCGGGCGAGGGCCAGGGCCAGGTTGGCGGCGGTGGTGGATTTGCCCACACCGCCCTTGCCCGAGGCCACGGCAATGACATTCTTGACGTTCGCCAGACCAGGAACCTGCGCCTGGGCCTTGTGGGGGGCGATCACACTGGTGATTTCGACCTTGGCGCTCGTCACCCCGTCCAGGGCCTCGATCGCCATCTGCAGCATCTGCGCCCAACCGCCCTTGAACAGGTCGGCGGCATAGCCGATCTCCAATCGAACGTTGACGCGATCGCCTTGCACGTCGATATCGCGCACACATCCGGCGCTGACCGGATCCTGGTTCAGGTAGGGGTCGGTGTATTGGCGAAGGACGGCTTCCACCGTTGCGCGATTGACGGCGCTCATGGGCAACTCCGATAGCAGGACTTGAAAACAGGCCGCTATCCTACGCCCCACGCTTGCGCGTGGCGACCCGATTACAACAGGGCGAACACCTTTTGTGGCGAGGGATTCATCCCCGCCGGGTTGCGAAGCGCCCCAGAACCTCGCGCCCGGGTTGGTCTGGTTCGACTGTTTTTGCGACTGCTGCGCAGTCCAGCGGGGCGGTGCGATGTTTCGCTCGATCCATTCACCACAGATCGTGGCCCGGCGCCCTTCACCGCGCCCAATCGATGCATGCGGAAACAGGCCGGTGGGGTGAAATATATTTCCCAGCGCTTTATAGTGGCCGACCTCCGTTTCATCAAGTAGCCGAGCCCCATGTCCGAGCCACGCAAGATCCTCGTCACCAGTGCCCTGCCCTATGCCAATGGTTCGATTCACCTCGGCCATATGCTGGAGTACATCCAGACCGATATGTGGGTGCGCTTCCAGAAGCATCGCGGCAACCAATGCATCTATGTCTGCGCCGACGACGCCCACGGTTCGGCCATCATGTTGCGCGCGGAAAAGGAAGGCATCACCCCGGAACAACTGATCGCCAATGTCCAGGCTGAACACAGCGCCGACTTTGCCGACTTCCTGGTGGACTTCGATAACTTCCACTCCACTCACGCCGAAGAAAACCGTGAGCTGTCGAGCCTGATCTACCTGAAGCTGCGTGACGCCGGGCACATCGCCACGCGCTCGATCACCCAGTATTTCGACCCGGAAAAGAAAATGTTCCTGGCCGACCGCTTCATCAAGGGCACCTGCCCGAAATGCGGCACCGAAGACCAGTACGGCGACAACTGCGAGAAATGCGGCGCGACCTACGCACCGACCGACCTGAAGGACCCCAAGTCGGCGATTTCCGGTGCCACGCCAGTGCTCAAGGACTCCGAGCATTTCTTCTTCAAGCTGCCGGACTTCCAGCAGATGCTGCAGGCCTGGACCCGCAGCGGCACCCTGCAGGATGCCGTCGCCAACAAGCTCTCCGAGTGGCTCGACGCCGGCCTGCAGCAGTGGGACATCTCCCGCGACGCCCCGTATTTCGGTTTCGAGATCCCTGGCGAACCCGGCAAGTACTTCTACGTGTGGCTGGATGCGCCCATCGGCTACATGGCCAGCTTCAAGAACCTTTGCGACCGCACGCCGGAGCTGGACTTCGACGCGTTCTGGGGCAAGGACTCCACTGCCGAGCTGTACCATTTCATCGGCAAGGACATCGTCAATTTCCATGCACTGTTCTGGCCCGCGATGCTCGAAGGCGCCGGTTTCCGCAAGCCGACCGGCATCAACGTCCACGGCTACCTGACCGTCAACGGCCAGAAGATGTCCAAGTCCCGCGGTACCTTCATCAAGGCACGGACCTACCTGGACCACCTGTCCCCGGAATACCTGCGCTACTACTACGCGGCCAAGCTGGGCCGCGGCGTCGACGACCTGGACCTGAACCTCGAGGACTTCGTGCAGAAGGTCAACTCCGACCTGGTGGGCAAGGTCGTCAACATTGCCAGCCGTTGCGCCGGGTTCATCCACAAGGGTAACGCCGGGGTCCTGGTGGCCGGCAATGCCGCGCCGGAACTGACCGACGCCTTCCTGGCCGCCGCACCGAGCATCGCCGAGGCCTACGAGACCCGCGACTTTGCCCGGGCGATGCGTGAAATCATGGCCCTGGCCGACCGTGCCAATGCCTGGATCGCCGACAAGGCGCCCTGGTCGCTGAACAAGCAGGAAGGCAAGCAGGATGAAGTCCAGGCCATCTGTGCCCTGGGCGTCAACCTGTTCCGCCAGCTGGTGATCTTCCTCAAGCCGGTGCTGCCGCTGCTGGCCGCCGATGCCGAAGCGTTCCTCAACGTGGCACCGCTGACCTGGGACGACCACCAGACCTTGCTGAGCAACCATCAACTGAACGAATTCAAGCCGCTGATGACCCGTATCGAAGCCGCCAAGGTGCAAGCCATGACCGACGCCTCCAAGGAAGACCTGGTTGCCAGCCAGACCGACACCGGCGCTCCTGCCGGCAACGGCGAACTGGCCAAGGACCCGCTGTCGCCGGAAATCGATTTCGATACCTTTGCCGCCGTCGACCTGCGCGTCGCGTTGATCCTCAAGGCAGAGGCCGTGGAGGGTGCGGATAAACTGCTGCGCCTGACCCTGGACATCGGCGACGAGCAACGCAACGTATTCTCCGGCATCAAGAGCGCCTATCCGGACCCGGCCAAGCTCGAAGGCCGGCTGACGATGATGATCGCCAACCTCAAGCCGCGCAAAATGCGCTTCGGCATCTCTGAAGGCATGGTGATGGCGGCAGGCCCGGGGGGTGAGGAGATCTACCTGTTGAGCCCCGACAGCGGCGCCAAGCCGGGTCAGAGGATCAAGTAAACGCGACTGCGTGCTGCACTGATCCCACAGCCGCCCTGCTGGCGGCTGTGGGATTTTCGTATCTGGCCGCGCGCCAGATAATGCCTAATCTTGTAACAGGTTCCTTGCTGTCCACACGCCATGTCAGACGTCTTCCTCACACTGCTGGGCACCGCCCTGATCAGCAACCTGGTGCTGCATTGGCCGCTGGGCGTCGATCCGATGCTGGCGGTGGACGGGAGGAGGCAGGTGCATGCCCTGGGCCTGGCGTCGGCCTGCCTGATGCTGGTGGTCGGCACCCTGGGCTACCTGGTCGATCGCTGGCTGCTGGTCCCGGCAAGCCTGACATCGTTGCGCCTGTTTGCCTGGCTGCCCTTGAGCGTGCTGCTGATCGGACCACTGCTGCGTCTGCTGGCGACTTGGCTACCGGCATGGTCTTTCGAGGGGTTGTGGCCGCTGCTGCTCGGCAATGCCGGCATACTGGGGGTCACGCTGCTCAACAGCCGGGCCGACCAGGGACTGGTCCACGCCATCGCCCTGAGCCTGGGCGCCGGGCTGGGTTTCTGGCTGGTGTCGAGCCTGTTCGATGATTTGCGCCGGCGCACGGTCGACAATGACATTCCCCAGCCCTTTCGTGGCCTGCCGATCCAGCTGATTGGAGCCGGGCTGATGGCGGTGGCATTTCTTGGATTGCGCGGGCTGGTCAAGACATGAACCTGATTCAACGTATCGACGCCCTGCTGCCACAGACCCAATGTGGCAAGTGCGGCCATCCGGGTTGCAAGCCCTACGCCGAAGGCATCGCCGCGGGCGAGCCGATCAACAAATGCCCGCCCGGCGGAAGCGAAACCATCGCGGCCCTGGCCGACCTGATGAAGGTGCCAGTACTGGAACTGGACACCAGCCGGGGCTCGGCGCCGCCCCAGGTCGCCTTCATCATCGAAAACGAGTGCATCGGCTGCACCAAATGCATCCAGGCCTGCCCGGTCGATGCGATTGTCGGTGCGCCCAAGCTGATGCATACGGTCATCGTCGAGCTGTGCACCGGCTGTGACCTTTGTGTCGCGCCCTGCCCCGTCGACTGCATCGAAATGAAACCCTTGCCGGCTTCGACAGTGCCCGTGGTCGGTGACCTGGCCGCCAGCGCAGAAGAACGACTGGCACGAACCGCCAAGCGCGATCACGCACGGCGGCGCTTCGAACAGCGCAATGCGCGTCTGCGGCGCGACGAAGAGCAGCGCCAGGCCGAGCGCCTGGCCCGCACCCAGCCAGCCCAGAGCCAGCCCCTTGATCCCGTACAGGCCGCCTTGGAGCGGGTGCGCGCGCAAAAGGCCGCCAATGCCGACGCAGCGCTGAAAAAGGCCAAGGTCGACCTGGCCATGAGCCGGGCGCAACTGAATAAGTCCTTGAAAGCGTTCGGCCATCCACCGACTTTCGAACAGCAGTCGCAACTGATCCAGCTGCAACGCCAGTTCGAAGCGGCGCAACAGGCCCTGGCGCAGTTGGAAAGCGCTGCACCACGCGCCACGCCAGCACCAGCACCAGCACCAGCGCAGGATGCCGAGCTGAAACGGGCGAAGATTCAATTGGCGATGCGTCGGGCCGAACTCGGCAAGGGCCGGGCCGCCGCCGTCCCGGACCAGGAGCTGCGGGCGCTGGAGCAAGCGGTGAAGGACGCCGAATACCAGGTGGACGCTCATGCCCGGTCCTGACGCCTCGCAGGGTGCACTGCGGCAGGCGATGAGACGCGTGCTGCTGGCGACCCTGCCCGGTGTGTTGGCCTTGATGTGGGTGTATGGCTGGGGTATCGCATTCAACCTGCTGCTGTCCGGGCTCACCGCTCTGGCGGTCGAGGCCCTGGTCCTGCGCTTGCGACATCGGCCCCTCAGACCCGAACTGGACGATGGCAGCGCGCTGGTCAGCGCCACGCTGCTGGCGTTGGCCCTGCCGGCGTATTGCCCCTGGTGGCTGACCGTTTCCGCAGCCGCCTGCGCCCTGTTGTTCGGCAAGCACCTGTGGGGGGGCGTCGGCAACAATCCTTTCAATCCGGCCATGCTTGGATACGCCCTGGTGCTGGTGGCGTTTCCTTCCCACATGAGCCAATGGCCGGCTCCCCACAGCGTTGATTTGCTCGAAGGCCTGCAACAGGTCTTCGGCCTTCATCCACCAGCCGATGCCTGGGCCGGTGCGACAGCGTTGGACAGCCTGCGTATCAACACCACCCTGACCATCGACGAACTGTTCGCCAGCCATCCGGCCTTCGGACGCTTCGGTGGCAAAGGTATCGAATGGGTCAACCTGGCCTTCCTGGCGGGCGGCCTGTTTCTGCTGCAACAACGTGTGTTCAGCTGGCATGCACCGGTAGGCATGCTGGCCAGCCTGTTCATCGTCAGCCTGTTGTGCTGGAACGGTTCGGGCTCGGATTCCCATGGCTCGCCGCTGTTCCACCTGCTCACCGGCGCAACTCTGCTGGGTGCGTTTTTTATCGTGACCGAACCCGTCTCGGGCGCCAAGGCTCCGCTTGCGCGCCTGCTGTTCGGCGCAGGCGTCGGGCTGCTGGTCTATCTGATCCGCACCTGGGGCGGTTACCCCGACGGCGTGGCGTTTGCGGTACTGCTGATGAATCTCGGCGTGCCGGCGCTGGACCGTTTCGCCGAGGCACGACAAGGGCGGCAGGCGACATGAGCAATCCTGGCGGTGTTGCGACCCTGATACTGCTGACCGGCCTGGGCGTTGGGGCTGCCTATCTCACGCAGATCGGCACCGCCGAGCACATCGAGGCCCGGCAACAGGCCGACGCCAACAGAACCCTGCTCGATGTACTGCCGGCCGACCTGTACGACAACCAGCCATTGGCGCAGCCGATCGTGACGGAGCCCGTGCCTCTGGCCCACAGCACCCTGCTGGGCGGCTATCTCGCGACACGTTCCGGCCAGCCATCGGCCATCCTGCTACGGACTCAGGCCCTGGGTTATGAAGGCACCATCGAGTTGTTGATCGCCATCGACCCGCTGGGTCGGCTGCTGGGCGTGAAAACCCTGCGACAGTCCGAAACACCCGGCCTGGGCGCGACGATTGCCGATTGGCCCAATGCCTGGCTGCGGGCTTTCAGTGGCAAATCGCTCCAGACCAGCACCGACAGGGACTGGATGCTGAAAAAAGAACAAGGGCAGTTCGATCAATTGGCGGGCGCAACGGTGACGTCCCGGGCAGTCCTCCAGGCCGTGCACGACACCTTGCGCTACTTCGACGAGCACAAGGTTTCCTTGACCACAGGGGGGCGCCCATGACCCACTCATCGTTATTGTCCCGTGGCCTGCTGCTCGTCCCACTGATCGGTGCGAGCCATTCATTGAACAACGCCTTGGGCCTATGGCTGGCATGGACGCTGATCAGCATTGGCCACGGCTTGGCCATGGGGCTTTTGCGGCCTCGCCTGACGATCCATCAACGACACCTGGCCTCCCTGATACTGGCTGCGGCCCTGGCCGCTTGTGCCAGCCTGGTCGCACAGGCCTGGGCGCCAGAATCATATCGACCGTCAAGCCTGTACATGGGCTGGATCGCCCTGAGCTGCGTGGTACTGGAACATGATCGCGTCTTCGTCGAATCACGCTGGCCTGGTCACGCCCAGCTGGCAGGACTGTTCGGCCTGTCGATGGTCGGCCTGGGAGCCCTGCGCGAACTGATCGGCCACGGCACGCCTCTGGCCCAACTGACCCCGGGCGGGTTCCTTTTGCTCGGCTTGCTGCTAGCGGCCCGCCAGGCCTGGAAACCTGCGAAAACCCCATCACCTCCCAAGGAAATGCCGCGCCCATGAACGCCGCAAAACGCCTGGAAATATTCCGTCGCTTTCATGAAGACAACCCGGAACCCAAGACTGAACTGGCCTATTCCTCGCCGTTCGAACTGTTGATCGCGGTAATCCTGTCGGCCCAATCCACCGATGTCGGCGTGAACAAGGCCACTGCCCGGCTGTTCCCGGTGGCCAATACTCCGGAAGCGATCTATGCCCTTGGCGTCGAGGGGTTGTCCGAATACATCAAGACCATCGGGCTGTACAACAGCAAGGCAAAGAACGTGATCGAAACCTGCCGCCTGCTGATCGAGCGTCACGGCAGTGTCGTGCCCCAGACCCGAGAAGCGCTGGAAGCCCTGCCAGGCGTCGGCCGCAAGACTGCCAACGTGGTGCTCAATACGGCGTTTCGCCAGTTGACCATGGCAGTCGATACCCACATTTTCCGGGTCAGTAACCGGACCGGATTGGCCCCCGGTAAAAACGTGGTGGAGGTCGAGAAGAAACTGATGAAGTTCGTGCCCAAGGAGTACCTTCTCGACTCCCATCACTGGCTGATTCTCCATGGACGCTACGTCTGCCTGGCCCGAAAGCCGCGCTGTGGCAGCTGCAGGATCGAGGACCTGTGCGAGTACAAGCACAAGACCTCTGACGATTGAAGCGCTATTGCTTTTATTGATCCTTCGATTGAAAAAATCTTTTTTACCCGCTCGTGGTTTATCGATATAAGGAGCGCCAAAGGCAGTCTTAGCCTGGAGTCGAACCCATGAGTACTGGTAAAGAACAACTGGATGTAGAAGACGATTTCATCACCGCTGAAGCCGAAGACGTCGAACCGGTGGTGGTGGAAGTGCCCAAGACCAACCTGAGCAAACGGCGCACCATCGATAACCTGCTGGAAGAGCGTCGCTTGCAGAAGCAATTGGCCGATTACGACTTTGACCTCTGACACGTAAAAGCCTCCCTGATGGAGGCTTTTTACTGAGTACGCGTCACCGCCTGCCTCACACCAACCCGTTACGTTGCGCCAGCTCGATCAGATCGACCAGCGAACGGGCATTGAGCTTGAGCAACAACCGGGTCTTGTAGGTACTGACGGTCTTGTTGCTCAAGAACATTCCATCTGCAATTTCCTTATTGGTTTTTCCACGCGCCAGTTGCTGCAGCACCATCATTTCCCGTCCTGACAGGCGGTCCACCATGTCCGACTCGCTGGCATTGCCAAGACTCGAGCGAACCGTATGCAATGCCTGGTTGGGAAAATAACTGTAGCCGGACAATACCGCCTTTATCGCACTCAATAATTCGGTAAGGTCCTGTTGCTTGCACACGTAACCGGCGGCGCCCGTCTGCATGCAACGCATGGAAAAATGCCCCGGCGATTGGGAGGTCAATACCAGCACTTTCAATGGCGATGGGTTGGAGGTCAGTCGCGCGATAACCTCCAACCCATCCAGTTTCGGAATACCGATATCCAGGATAACGATATCCGGTGACAGTTCCCGGGCAAGTTGTAACGCATCGACGCCATTATCCGTTTCGGCAACAACTTCATATCCATGACGCTCCATCAGCAAACGTACAGCAAGACGAATGACGGGATGATCATCCACGATCAGCACTTTATTCATGGGCAAATCCAACTTCGCTGTTCGAATTTTTAGAGCACGCACAATAGCCTAGTCATTTCTACCTTGGCATGCTGCCCCCCCTGACCGCTCACACCGAAAGACGCAACCTACAAGCAATACAGAAAATTCCTACAAATTAGCCTGGAAATAATGTGCCATGAATTTGTCCAGCAAGAGCAGAACGCTTTTCTGACAGCGTAGCAACCCCATGAACAGCACGGCTTTTACTTGTTAAAAGCACGTCGCCACACAGGAATTGAAGCCTTCCGCTCATAAAAAGTAACTGAATTATTTGCCAATAAAACAGCGCGCATTGCGCATCAAGACGCCTGGATTTATATAAGAAGACCAGCCAAAGTTAATCCAGAAAATACATCAGACACAGGTCTTCCAGTCACTCCCACATGAACTTCAAACCCAATAAAACTTCACTCAACATTCATTATCGAGCCCGAACAACATATGAGCATCCACCATGAACAAACCTCTGAAGACAATAACCAACCCGATGACCCTGATTGCCATATTTGCGACTTTATCCGAAACCTCCGCGGCCATTTCATTGCCGTTCCTGGATGACCAGGATCGAGAGTATTACCTGTGGTTCCTGATCAGCTTCCCCTTCTATCTACTATTGCTCTTCTTCGTGACGCTCAACTTCAACTATCGCTCGTTGTACTCTCCCTCGGACTTTCGCAAGAACAAGCACTTCGTCAAGACCATGGATGACGCAACCCGTAGACATAAACGCGTATTGCATCGCCCTCGCAAGGTCAGGGGTTGGCTGATACATCTGCATAGGGAAGGGCCCGCTCCACGACGAGGGGTCCTTTTCGTGTCCGGACTCCCGGAGCCTCTGTGCGAGGTCACTCGATCCAAAGGTCCCAAGCGGGCCGCAAGGCCCGGTGAAATCACCGTGTATATCATTTACAGCCGCGATGAGGCGCAGGTCCCCCTGGATGGGCCGGATGGGTAAGCGACACGAGGACCGTACCGCGACGAGAACGCGAGCAACCAGCAAGATATGGGCAAAAAAAAGGCCTGCACATGGCAGGCCTCTTTTTTTGATCGGGATCAGAACAGCTTGCGACCCTTGTTCGCCGCAATGCGCATGCGCAGGGCGTTGAGCTTGATGAAGCCGGCCGCGTCGGCCTGGTTGTAGGCACCACCGTCTTCTTCGAACGTCGCGATATTGGCATCGAACAGCGAGTCGTCAGACTTGCGCCCGGTGACGATCACATTGCCCTTGTACAGCTTCAAGCGTACGACACCGTTCACGTTGACCTGGGAAGCGTCGATCATCTGCTGCAGCATCAGACGCTCCGGGCTCCACCAGTAGCCGGTGTAGATCAGGCTGGCATACTTGGCCATCAGCTCGTCCTTAAGATGAGCCACTTCGCGGTCCAGGGTAATCGATTCGATCGCCCGGTGAGCACGCAGCATGATGGTGCCGCCCGGGGTTTCGTAGCAACCACGGGACTTCATGCCCACGTAGCGGTTCTCGACGATATCGAGACGACCGATGCCGTGTGCGCCACCGATACGGTTCAAGGTCGCCAGCACAGTGGCCGGGCTCATTTCCACGCCGTCCAGCGCGACGATGTCACCGTTGCGATAGGTCAGTTCCAGATACTGCGGGGTATCGGGAGCCTTTTCCGGGGAAACGGTCCAGCGCCACATGTCTTCTTCGTGTTCGGTCCAGGTGTCTTCCAGCACGCCGCCCTCATAGGAGATGTGCAGCAGGTTGGCATCCATCGAATACGGGGATTTCTTCTTGCCGTGGCGCTCGATCGGAATCCCGTGCTTCTCGGCGTAGTCCATCAGTTTTTCACGGGACAGCAAGTCCCACTCGCGCCATGGGGCGATGACTTTCACGCCAGGCTTGAGGGCATAGGCACCCAGTTCGAAACGTACCTGGTCGTTGCCTTTGCCGGTGGCGCCGTGGGAAATGGCGTCGGCACCGGTTTCGTTGGCGATTTCGATCAGGCGCTTGGCAATCAGCGGACGAGCAATGGAGGTACCCAGCAGGTACTCGCCTTCGTAGACGGTATTGGCGCGGAACATCGGGAACACGAAGTCGCGGACAAACTCTTCGCGCAGGTCATCGATGTAGATCTCTTTGACGCCCATGGCCTGAGCCTTGGCGCGTGCAGGTTCGACTTCTTCGCCCTGCCCCAGGTCAGCGGTGAAGGTCACCACTTCGCAGTTATAAGTGTCCTGCAGCCACTTGAGGATCACCGAAGTGTCCAGGCCGCCGGAATACGCCAGAACGACCTTGTTTACGTCCGCCATGCCATCACTCCACGGGTTGTACGGAAAGCCGTGAAGTCTAACGTCCGGCGCGGATAATTTACAGAGGCGCGACAGCTTATGACGACGAAGCGACAGATTATGTCGAGCGCGCGACGATCAGCCCTTCAGGATGTCCGCGCCGCCGTGGTCGCCACAGGCTTGCCTGGAGCCGAGGCAGGTGCCGGAGCGGGCGCAGGCGCCCTGGCCGGAGCCGCGGCGGGTGGTGACGGCGGGGTTGCCGGTTGCGGTGCCGGTGCCGGTGCTTCGGTGGGCTCGACACGCGACAACTGCACCACCACCCGACGGTTCCTGGCCCGGTTGGCCGCGTTGGTGTTCGCCACCAGGGGATAACGCTCGCCATGGAAACGCAAGGTGATCTGCGACTCCTGGAAACCATTGGCCTTGAAGAAGTCCATGACCGCCAATGCCCGGCGACGGGACAGTTCACGGTTGGTCAAACGGTTGCCGCTGTTATCGGAATGGCCATCCAGCTCGACGTGATTGACGCTCGGGTCAGCCTTGATGAAGTCGAGCATCACTTGCAACTGGGCCTTGGCCCGCGCGTCGAGTTCGATCCCTTCCCCAGGGAAGGCAATCTGGGTCTGCTTGATCTGTTCGAAGTTCTTGGGCAGCAGCTTCGCCACGCAGCCTTGATAGTCGTTGAAGGCCTTGCTGAAGCGCACGGGCAGCAGTCGCACCTCCGAGACCCGGCCATCCTCGGTATTGCGTCGCACCACCGGGCTGCGCCCCTCCATCAACCCGCTGATCAAACGGCCCGCCTGGACCTGGGAGCTGTTGAACAGCACATCGCCACTGCCGAGCCTGACCGAACCCAGGTTGATATCGCCTCGTCCCGGCTGCCACGGCGCCGCGGCGGCCAGCAAGGTCGCGGAGCCACCGCCGAGCATCGGGTTATAGGCCTTGAGCCGGAACGTCGCCTGCTCACCCGCGCGTCGCACGAACTCGCCACTGCCGAAATCGGTGATCGGCTGGCTCAGCCGACACTCGAACTTGTCGCCTTCGACCGTCCACTCAATGCTCTCCAGACGGGTCTGGAAAGTGAGCGCCATGGCGGGAAGGCTGGCAAACACACTGAGCAAGGCTAGATAACGCTGGCGCACGGGAGGCTCCACTGGCTTTATACAAAAATCGATACACGCCGAGGCGTGACGCCGGTCCGGGGCATTGTCCCGGATCACGGACATACCTGAAGGGGCTATCGGTAACTTGCGGCAAAACTTGATAGCGGATGCCTGCAACAGTCTTTTCCGGTAGCATTCCCCAGAGTTTGACCCGCCTGGAAGCCCCTCAATGTCCGACCGCCTGACCCTGCTGCGTCCCGACGACTGGCATATTCATCTTCGCGATGGTGCTGTGTTGACCCATACCGTCGCCGATGTGGCGCGTACCTTCGGGCGCGCAATCATCATGCCCAACCTGGTTCCGCCTGTACGCAACGCCGCCGAGGCCGATGGTTATCGCCAGCGCATCCTGGCCGCGCGGCCGGCCGGCAGCCGCTTCGAACCGCTGATGGTGCTTTACCTCACCGACCGTACCCAGCCCGAGGAAATCCGCGACGCCAAGGCCAGCGGCTTCGTCCATGCCGCCAAGTTGTACCCGGCTGGCGCCACGACGAACTCGGATTCCGGCGTCACCAGCATCGACAGGATCTTCCCGGTGCTGGAGGCCATGGCCGAAGTCGGGATGCCGTTGCTGATCCACGGAGAGGTCACCCGCGGTGATGTCGACGTGTTCGATCGCGAGAAAATCTTCATCGACGAGCATATGCGCCGCGTCGTGGAGCGCTTCCCGACTCTCAAGGTGGTGTTCGAGCACATTACCACCGCCGATGCCGTGCAATTCGTCAAGGAAGCGCCGGCCAACGTCGGCGCCACCATCACGGCGCATCACCTGTTGTACAACCGCAACCACATGCTGGTAGGCGGGATCCGGCCGCATTTCTATTGCCTGCCGATCCTCAAGCGCAACACCCACCAGGAGGCCTTGCTCGACGCCGCCACCAGTGGCAGCGCCAAGTTTTTCCTCGGCACGGATTCGGCGCCCCACGCCCGTCACGCCAAGGAAGCCGCTTGCGGTTGCGCCGGCTGCTACACCGCCTACGCCGCCATCGAAATGTATGCCGAGGCGTTCGAACAGCGTAATGCGCTGGACAGGCTCGAAAGCTTCGCCAGCCTCCACGGCCCTCGGTTCTATGGCCTGCCGGTGAACACCGATCGTATTACGCTGGTCCGCGACGAGTGGACCGCCCCTGCCAGCCTGCCCTTCGGCGAGCAGACTGTCATCCCGCTGCGCGCCGGTGAAAAACTGCGCTGGCGCCTGCTGGAGGAAACACCGTGAGTGAAGAGCATTTCGACGACGAACTGGACGGCAACGGTGGTTCGGGCGGCATCCGTCACCCCATGGCTGCACGGTTCCGGGGCTATCTGCCTGTCGTCGTTGACGTAGAGACCGGCGGTTTCAACTCCGCCACCGATGCGCTGCTGGAAATCGCCGCGACCACCATCGGCATGGACGAAAAAGGGTTCGTTTTCCCTGACCACACCTATTTCTTCCGCGTCGAACCGTTCGAAGGCGCCAACATCGAAGCGGCGGCCCTGGAGTTCACCGGGATCAAGCTCGACCATCCGTTGCGCATGGCGGTAAGCGAAGAGACAGCCCTGACCGACATCTTCCGTGGCGTCCGCAAGGCGCTCAAGGCCAATGGTTGCAAGCGCGCGATCCTGGTGGGTCATAACAGCAGCTTCGACCTGGGTTTCCTCAACGCAGCCGTTGCCCGCCTGGACATGAAGCGCAATCCGTTCCACCCGTTTTCCAGCTTCGACACTGCAACCCTGGCGGGCCTGGCATACGGCCAGACCGTCCTGGCCAAGGCCTGTCAGGCGGCCGACATCGATTTCGATGGTCGTGAGGCGCACTCGGCCCGCTACGACACCGAGAAGACCGCCGAGCTGTTCTGCGGCATCGTCAACCGGTGGAAAGAGCTGGGCGGCTGGCAGGATTTCGACGACTAGAGAGTAGAGTCAACCCAGCTCTGTGTTTCAGCCGATGATCCGGCTTGAAATACCCATAAAAAAACCGGCCACCAAGGGCCGGTTTTTTTATGCCTGATTCGCTTACAGCTTGTCGCCGTGCTCGCCCAGGTAGGCAGCAACACCTTCCGGGGAAGCGGTCATGCCTTTGTCGCCTTTTTTCCAGTTGGCCGGGCAGACTTCGCCGTGCTCTTCGTGGAATTGCAGAGCGTCGACCAGACGGATCAGCTCTTCCATGTTACGACCCAGCGGCAGGTCGTTGACGATCTGCGAACGGACCACGCCTTTGTCGTCGATCAGGAACGCGCCACGGAAAGCCACGCCGCCTTCGGACTCGACATCATAGGCCTTGGCGATTTCGTGCTTCATGTCGGCAGCCATGGTGTATTTCACCGGGCCGATGCCGCCGCCGTTGATTGGCGTGTTACGCCATGCGTTGTGAGTGAAGTGCGAGTCGATGGAAACAGCGATCACTTCCACGTTGCGAGCCTTGAAGTCGTCCATGCGGTGGTCCAGGGCGATCAGCTCGGATGGGCAGACGAAGGTGAAGTCCAGCGGGTAGAAGAACACCAGGCCGTATTTGCCTTTGATGGCCGACGACAGGGTGAAGCTGTCGACGATCTCGCCATTGCCGAGAACGGCAGGAACAGTGAAGTCAGGGGCTTGCTTGCCTACGAGTACGCTCATTGAATATCTCCTGGTGTAGTAACGTGAAAAACTCAGGTCCGCGCCAGCCTGCCACCCTCAGACGACAGCCCTGTGACACGAACCCGCTTCGCAAGGACCGACCATCATACACCGCCCATTTGAGCTCTTCTCAACGGTTTTTGGTGATATCGAAAAATCGACAGCCCGTCTTGGAAAGCCGTTCGTCAGCCCGGCATCTCTCTGGCCTGGAAGCGTCGAGAAACCACTTTGACAATCATTCTCGTTAACATTAAGATCCGTCTCACTTAAGCCACAACCCGCGACGGTTCTTACTTATGTATGTTTGCCTCTGCACTGGCGTCACCGACGGACAAATCCGCGAAGCGATCTATGAAGGTTGCTGCAGCTATCGTGAAGTCCGCCAGGCCACCGGCGTAGCCAGCCAATGCGGCAAATGCGCATGCCTGGCCAAGGAAGTGGTTCGTGAAACCCTCGCCAAAGTACAAACGGCCCAGGCATCGATCCCCTACCCTGTAGAATTTACCGCCGCGTAAACACCGCTTTCCAAGGAACCGGACTCAATGTCCGGTTTTTTTATGCCTGTAAATCAAACGCTTAGCTTCCAGACGCGGAACACAAACATTCTTATTCCGATTAATTTTCATTTATTATTCAATAACTTAGGTTTGACACCCGGAAATGCGCGGCTCAAACTCTGCCTCATACACAGCTATTTTACAGGCAGGCCTCACCATGAAAGGCGACATTACAGTCATCCAGCATCTCAACAAGATCCTTGCCAATGAGCTGGTCGCAATCAATCAATACTTCCTGCACGCACGCATGTATGAAGATTGGGGCCTGAACAAGCTGGGCAAGCACGAGTACCACGAGTCCATCGACGAGATGAAACACGCGGACAAGCTGATCAAGCGCATCCTGTTCCTTGAAGGCCTGCCCAACGTCCAGGACCTGGGCAAGCTGCACATCGGCGAACACACCCGCGAAATGCTCGAATGCGACCTGCGTATCGAACGCACCGGGCATGCCGACCTGAAGGCCGCCATCGCCCACTGCGAAAGCGTTGGCGACTTCGGCAGCCGCGAACTGCTTGAAGACATTCTCGAGTCCGAGGAAGAGCATATCGACTGGCTGGAAACCCAGCTGGGCCTGATCGACAAAGTGGGCCTGGAGAATTACCTGCAATCGCAGATGGGCGACGAATAACCTCCGGCAAACGCGAACCAACAAAAAGCCCCGCCCTCTTGTGAGAGGCGGGGCTTTTTGTTGCCGGGATTTCAGGCAGTACCGACATCCACCCTGGAGGGAGCAGGCTCGCCCCACAAGGTTTGGCGCTTACCACAACCGGTGCGGTGAACCGACGCCCTTGGATCAGGCCTCGGTCTTCTTGGTCGCGTTGGCGACTGCTTCCTTGATGGTGCTCTGCAGGGAACCGTCAGCAGCCATTTCAACCATGATGTCACTGCCACCGATCAGCTCACCGGCAACCCACAGTTGTGGAAAGGTTGGCCAGTTGGCGTACTTGGGCAGGTTGGCGCGGATTTCCGGGTTCTGCAGGATGTCGACATAGGCAAACTTCTCGCCACATCCCATCACGGCCTGAGCAGCCTTGGCCGAGAAACCGCACTGTGGCGCATTCGGCGAGCCTTTCATGTAGAGCAGCACGGTGTTGTTGGCAATCTGTTCTTTGATGGTTTCGATGATATCCATGGAGCACCTCGGCTTAAACTTCGCGACTCAAGTCGTCGACACGGTGGCGCATTGTAACGGAAACCCGAGCAAGGTGCTCGGTCTACGCCAGAGACAAATTCACGCAGCCGCCACCTTCACAGGCACACCGTTGAGGGCCGCGTTGCCGGACAATTCATCGAGCTGGCACTCATCGGTCAGGTCATTGGCACTGGAGCCGGGTTGCCCACTGGCGATACTCATCTGCACCCCCGGCCGGGCGTGTCCCCAGCCATGGGGCAGGCTGACAACGCCTTTCATCATGTCGGAGCAACCCTGCACTTCAACTTCAATCACACCCACCCGCGAGCTGACCTTCACTCGCTGCCCATCATCCAGCCCACGACTGGCCAGGTCGTCGGGATGCATCAGCAAGTGATGACGCGACTTGCCTTTCACCAGCCGATGGAAATTATGCATCCAGGAATTGTTGCTGCGAACGTGTCGACGACCGATCATCAGCAATTCGTCTGGCTGAGGGGCCTGCATCGCGGCGAACCGCCCGATATCGGCGAGGATCACGGCGGGAGCAGCCTGTATCCGCTGGTTTTCGGTTTTCAATCGCGACGCCAGGTTGGGCTTGAGCGCACCGAGGTCAAGGCCGTGCGGATGGTCGAACAGGGTCGCCAGGGACAGTTTGTGTGACGAGGCATCTCCATAAGGCCCTGCCCGCAAACCGAAATCGATCATCTGCGCGGGCGGCATGGTGGGCTTGAGCTCCTTGCCGGTCCTGGCGGCGAAGGCCTTGGCCAGGCCGACAAAGATCTCCCAATCGTGCAGCGCCCCTTCCGGCTTGGGCAGGATGGCCCGGTTGAAACGGGTCACATTGCGCACCGCGAACAGGTTGAACGTGGTGTCATAGTGGTCATTTTCCAGCGCCGACGTCGAAGGCAGGATCAGGTCGGCGTAGCGGGTGGTTTCGTTGATGTACAGGTCCACGCTGACCATGAACTCCAGACCGTCCAGCGCCTGTTCCAGCTGTCGCCCGTTGGGCGTCGACAGCACCGGGTTGCCGGCCACCGTCACCAGGGCGCGAATCTGTCCTTCACCCTCGGTGAGCATTTCCTCGGCCAGGGTCGATACCGGCAACTCCCCGGCATACTCGGGACGCCCGGACACACGGCTTTGCCAGCGGTTGAAATGTCCACCCGAAGTGGTGGCGACCAGGTCCACCGCCGGTTCGGTGCACAAGGCGCCCCCCACTCGGTCCAGGTTACCGGTCACCAGGTTGATCACCTGGATCAGCCAGTGGCACAGCGTACCGAATGCCTGGGTCGAAACGCCCATCCGCCCGTAGCAGACAGCCGACGGGGCCGCGGCGAAGTCTCGGGCCAACTGACGGATCTGCGTTGCGGGCACCGCACACAGCGGGCTCATGGCCTCGGCCGTGAAGGCGGCCACAGCCTGGCGCACCTCTTGCAGCCCATCCACCGGCAAATGACTATCACGGGTCAGGCCTTCGCTGAACAGGGTATTGAGCATGCCGAACAACAGCGCGGCATCACCGCCTGGGCGCACGAAGAGGTGCTGGCTCGCGATGGCGGCCGTTTCGCTACGACGCGGATCGACCACCACCACTTTGCCGCCGCGGGCCTGGATCGCCTTGAGGCGTTTTTCCACGTCTGGCACGGTCATGATGCTGCCATTGGATGCCAGAGGATTGCCGCCCAGGATCAGCATGAAGTCGGTGTGATCGATGTCCGGGATCGGCAGCAGCAGGCCATGACCGTACATCAGGTGGCTGGTCAGGTGATGGGGCAACTGGTCCACGGAGGTCGCAGAGAAACGGCTGCGGGTCTTGAGCAGACCCAGGAAATAATTGCTGTGGGTCATCAGCCCGTAGTTGTGCACGCTGGGGTTGCCCTGATAGACCGCCACCGCATTCTGGCCGTGACGCGCCTGGATGTCCGCCAGGCGTTCGGCTACCAGCGCGAAGGCGTCTTCCCAGGCAATGGGCTGCCATTGACTGCCCACCCGCTGCATGGGTTGGCGCAGTCGGTCCGGATCGTTCTGGATATCCTGCAAGGCCACTGCCTTGGGGCAGATATGCCCCCGGCTGAAGCTGTCCAGCGAATCGCCCTTGATCGAGGTGATCGCCAGGCCCTGGCCTTCGGTTTCGGTGGTTTCCAGGGTCAAGCCACAGATGGCTTCACACAGATGGCACGCACGGTGATGAAGAGTCTTGGTCATGGCCAGTCTCTGTTTTATTCGTGGCGGGCACTTTTGGCCGCGGGAACAAAACTATGGCGCCTGGACCGTCACCGCGCCAGCGACGTTCGTCCTGTGAATTGCCGGGCATCAGGCTTGCCGATGAAGTTGGCGTCAGGGCTGCTCCACAGGAGGCGCCAGCAGCTGGATCTCCTCGACAGTCTCCACCTGTTCCTGGGCCATCGGCACGCCGGTCAGCTCGCCGATCAGACGCCAATGCTCGTCGAGCCCTCCGCTGATAGTGGCCATGCGATCGATCATGCGCCGTCCGGCGGCCTTGATGACTTCATCGTCGCTGCGCAACAACTCGAACGACATGGACGTCATCGAGGCGGTAAGGTGCGTCAGGGAGCGTGCCGTCAGCCCCAGCAATTCCATCAGTTGTTGCTCTTTCGAATCCATTTCGACGCTCCTGCCTCTAAGAGGTCTTTTATAACCCAGCCCCCTGCTTTAGGAAATGCTCACATCCGACAACTGACAGGCAGATCCTCAAACGCGAGCGCAAACCATCCACCAACGACCTTGCCCCCGCCCTGCTTGATTGCCAAGCCGTATACCGCCAGTGTACAAAGGGATCGCCGCTGTCAGGAAACCGGCCTCGAATCGCCTCCGTATTCGTACGCCGGCCTCGCTGAATTCCCCTTAAAACCAGGGCACTATTGGTAATACGCGACATTTAATGTCAATATCGCGCCTTCCCCTATTTTCGTCGCCCCGTGCGGCTTTTGCCGCAGGTCTCGCCCGTTTTTTCGTTAAACAAGGCTTTGAGCATCTGCGGTCAGTTACAAAAAGGTAGTCAATGATGAGCGCAAGGCACTTTCTCTCCCTGATGGACTTCACGACCGATGAGTTGCTCGGCGTGATCCGTCGAGGCGTGGAGCTCAAGGACCTGCGTAACCGCGGTGTACTGTTCGAGCCCTTGAAAAACCGCGTGCTGGGGATGATCTTCGAGAAGTCGTCGACCCGCACCCGCATTTCGTTCGAAGCCGGCATGATCCAGCTCGGCGGCCAGGCGATCTTCCTGTCGCCCCGCGACACCCAGCTGGGCCGCGGCGAGCCGATCAGCGACTGCGCCATCGTCATGTCCAGCATGCTCGATGTCGTGATGATCCGAACCTTTGCCCACAGCACCCTGACCGAGTTTGCGGCCCACTCCCGCGTACCGGTGATCAACGGCCTGTCCGACGACCTGCACCCCTGCCAGTTGCTGGCCGACATGCAGACGTTCCTCGAACACCGTGGCTCGATCCAGGGCAAGACCGTCGCCTGGGTCGGTGATGGCAACAACATGTGCAACAGCTATATAGAAGCGTCGATGCAACTCGACTTCCAGCTGCGCATTGCCTGTCCCGAAGGCTACGACCCTAACCCTGAACTGGTGGCCAGGGCCGGGGACCGTGTCACCATCGTCCGCGATCCGAAACTGGCAGTGCCCGGCGCGCACCTGGTGAGCACCGACGTCTGGACCTCCATGGGCCAGGAAGAAGAAACCGCCAAGCGACTCAAGGATTTCGCGCCGTTCCAGGTCACCCGGGCGCTGCTCGACCTGGCGACACCTGAAGTGCTGTTCATGCATTGCCTGCCCGCTCACCGCGGCGAGGAGATCAGCTTCGATGTCCTGGAAGACCCACGGGCGGTAGCGTGGGACCAGGCAGAGAACCGTCTCCATGCGCAGAAGGCCCTGCTGGAGTTTCTCGTCGAGCCGGCGTACCACCACGCATGAGCCATCCCCTGCTCCTGAACCTGCATGACCTGGCCTGTGGTTACCAGAACCAGCGGGTCGTGCAAAACCTCAACCTGCACCTCAATGCCGGCGATATCGGTTGCCTGCTCGGCTCCTCCGGGTGCGGCAAGACCACGACGCTGCGGGCCATAGCCGGTTTCGAACCGGTGCATGCAGGGGAGATCCAACTGGACGGGCAAATTATTTCCCGCGCCGGCTTCACCCTCGCCCCGGAAAAACGCCGCATCGGCATGGTGTTCCAGGATTACGCACTGTTCCCTCACCTGAGCGTGGCCGAGAACATTGCCTTCGGCATTCGCAAGCATCCGGACAAGGAACGCGTGGTCGAAGAACTCCTGGAACTGGTCAACCTGAAGAACCTGGGCAAGCGCTTGCCCCATGAGCTCTCCGGCGGCCAGCAACAACGCGTGGCGCTGGCCCGTGCGTTGGCCCCGGAGCCACAACTGTTGTTGCTCGACGAACCTTTCTCCAATCTCGACGGCGAGCTGCGACGCAAGCTCAGTCATGAGGTGCGCGACATCCTCAAGGCCCGCGGTACCAGCGCGATCCTGGTCACACACGACCAGGAAGAAGCCTTTGCCGTGAGCGACCATGTCGGTGTATTCAAGGAAGGTCGACTCGAGCAGTGGGATACGCCCTACAACCTCTATCACGAACCGCTGACGCCGTTCGTTGCCAGTTTCATCGGCCAGGGTTATTTCATTCGTGGCCAACTCGACAGCCCGGAATCGGTCCAGACCGAACTGGGGGTGCTGCGCGGCAATCGAGCCTACACCTGGCCCATCGGCTGCGCAGTGGACGTACTGCTGCGGCCGGACGATATCGTCTACTCCCCCGATAGCCCGCTCACCGCCACGATCGTCGGCAAGACATTCCAGGGGGCTTCAACCCTGTATCGCCTCCAACTGCCGACGGGAGCACAGCTGGAATCGATCTTCCCGAGCCACGCCGACCATCAGGTCGGCGCCAGTGTCGGCATCCGGGTGTCGGCTGAACACCTGGTGCTGTTCCAGGCTTCCGGCAGCACGGCGGCGCATATCCCGCCAGTGGAAAGCGGCGTGCGCCGATACAGCAGCGCCAACTGATGTTCAAGTGTTCGCCTTTGAGGCGAGGGAAAATGCCCCCTCGCCTCAAGCGCATGGAAAGTGGTCAGCCCAGCATCAGGGTCCCGCTGGCTACCAGCGTCGCATTGCCACCGATCTTCACGCGATCGCCCTCCAGCCTGCAGAACAGCGCCCCGCCCCGTGCCGAGCACTGGTAAGCCGTCAGCCCTAGCTTGCCCAGACGCTTGGACCAGTATGGAATCAGGCTGCAATGGGTCGAGCCGGTCACCGGGTCTTCGTTGATGCCAATGGCAGGCGCGAAGTAACGTGAGACGAAGTCATGCCGGCTGCCGGGTGCGGTCACGATGGCGCCGGGCCACGGCAATTTCGCCAGGGCCGCCATGTCCGGCTTGCAGTCGAGTACCGCCTGTTCCGACTCCAGCACCACGAACAGCTCATTGAAGCCCAGCACATCCACCGCCTCGACGCCCAGGGCGCTCTGGACCGCCAGGGATGCTCCTACTTCCCCAGGCATGGTGGCAGGGAAATCCAGCCACAGCCGATCCCCTTCGCGAGTGACGCTCAAAGGCCCGGATTTGCAGATAAAGTCCAGCCTCTCCACCGTTTCGTGATAGATCTCGAACAACACGTAGGCACTGGCCAAGGTGGCGTGCCCACATAAGGGCACTTCAGTGGTGGGGGTAAACCAACGGATATGCCAACGCTGGCCTTCGCGTACCAGAAAAGCCGTCTCGGCCAGGTTGTGTTCCGAGGCGATCTTCTGCATCAAGTCATCGGCAAGCCAGGCGTCAAGTCGGTAGACCATCGCCGGGTTACCGCCAAACGGCCGGTCACTGAACGCATCGACTTGATGAAACGCGAGCTGCATGGCACTTCTCCTTGTTATTGATGCACCAGCATGAAGGCTGAGGACACCGGTTATCCAGTGACAGATCGGCGGATTTTTCACCCGACAGAACAGGACCGACGATCCAGGTCCCATCGTGCCGGACGCGCTGCCCCACTTCGCGAGAAGGCAGAAAACGGCTCTTTCAAGCCCGCCCGATCTGCGCGAACTTCGCCCCGGTGTGTTCGGCCAATACCGAAGGCGCCAGTTCCACTTCCAGGCCACGCCGTCCCGCGCTGACAAAGATGCTGGCGAAGGGCTGGGCGGAACTGTCGATGAACGTCCGCAGGCGTTTTTTCTGCCCCAAGGGGCTGATACCTCCGAGCAGGTAACCAGTGGAGCGTTGCGCGGCCGCCGGATCGGCCATCTCGACTTTCTTCACACCCGCGGCATGAGCCAGCGCCTTCAGGTCCAGGCTACCGGCTACAGGCACCACGGCCACCAACAGCTCACCTTTTTCGCTCGCCGCCAATAACGTCTTGAACACTTGCGCCGGATCGAGTTCCAGTTTTTCTGCAGCTTCCAGACCGTACGAGGCGGCCTTGGGATCATGTTCGTAACTGTGGATACGATGATCGGCGCGCACCTTTTTCAGCAGATCCAATGCGGGGGTCATGACCGCTCCTGACGAGAAATCAAAAAAGAGTGAACGGGATTCTAAGTGATCGGCATCCAAAAGGCTTCGGGGCACGGCACCACGCTATAGGAGAGATATCGGCACCATGGTCATTCACATCATTGATAGTTGAAAAGTGACTGCTGGTTCATTTTCGACCTTTGACAGTAGCGTTTCTTGTCTATATTTTTTCGAAACTGAAAGACATATCGTGTGTCTACAAGCAACACCCCGAGCCCAGGATGGGGATCCTGCCTCGGTGAAAAACGCGCGATCGAAGCCTTACCGAATGCGCGGACAACAACAAAACCGAGGTTTGCATGACAGTCGATCTACAACAGCCGTCCCTTTCCAGCCAGTGCCTGGCCGAATTCCTCGGAACCGCCCTGCTGATCTTTTTTGGAACCGGTTGTGTTGCAGCGCTCAAGGTCGCGGGTGCCAGTTTCGGCCTGTGGGAAATCAGCATCATCTGGGGCGTCGGTGTCAGCATGGCGATCTACCTCAGCGCGGGTGTTTCCGGCGCGCACCTGAACCCCGCCGTCAGCATCGCCCTGTGCATCTTCACCGACTTCGAAAAACGCAGATTGCCCTTCTATATTGTTTGCCAGGTCGCCGGCGCCTTTTGCGGCGCGCTCCTGGTCTACCTGCTGTACAGCAACCTGTTCTTCGATTTCGAACAATCCCGCCACATGATTCGCGGCACCCAGACCAGCCTCGAACTGGCCTCGGTGTTTTCCACCTACCCGCACCCGGCGCTGTCCACCGGCCAGGCCTTCCTGGTGGAAACGATCATCACCGCCATCCTGATGGGGGTGATCATGTCCCTGACGGACGACAACAACGGTCTGCCTCGCGGCCCGTTGGCACCACTGCTGATCGGCCTGCTGATCGCAGTGATCGGCAGCTCGATGGGCCCGTTGACCGGCTTCGCGATGAACCCGGCACGGGACTTCGGCCCCAAGCTGATGACTTTCTTCGCCGGCTGGGGTGAAATTTCCCTTACCGGTGGACGTGATATCCCGTACTTCCTGATTCCGATTTTTGCACCCATTGTCGGTGCATGCCTGGGCGCCGCGGCTTATCGAGGGCTGATTGCCCGACATCTGCCCAGCGCCACCCATGCTACAAAGGACGCCACACCGGCCATTGACGGCAAGGCCAGAACCTCTTGAAACAGTGGGTGCGCATCGCATGCTGTGCACCGTGGGCTTTATCCCTCATTTACGTCCCAAGGCAATCGACATGACCGATATCCAGAACAAGAACTACATCATTGCCCTCGATCAGGGTACGACCAGCTCCCGAGCGATCATCTTCGACCGCGACGCCAATGTGGTCGGCACCGCCCAGCGCGAATTCGTCCAGCACTACCCGCAGCCCGGCTGGGTCGAACACGACCCGATGGAGATCTTCGCCACCCAGAGCGCCGTCATGGTCGAAGCCCTGGCCCAGGCCGGCCTGCACCATGACCAGGTGGCCGCCATCGGCATCACCAACCAGCGTGAAACCACGGTGGTCTGGGACAAGACCACCGGCCGCCCGATCTACAACGCCATCGTCTGGCAGTGCCGGCGCAGCACCGAAATCTGCCAGCAGCTCAAGCGCGACGGCCATGAGCAATACATCAGCGACACCACCGGCTTGGTCACCGACCCGTATTTCTCCGGCACCAAGCTCAAGTGGATCCTGGACAATGTCGAAGGCAGCCGCGAGCGCGCGCGCAACGGTGAACTGCTGTTCGGCACCGTAGACAGCTGGCTGATCTGGAAATTTACCGGCGGCAAGGTGCATGTCACCGACTACACCAACGCCTCGCGCACCCTGCTGTTCAACATCCACTCGCTGGAGTGGGACGCGAAGATGCTCGACATCCTGGACATCCCCCGGGAAATGCTGCCGGAAGTAAAGCCCTCGTCGCAGATCTATGGCCGCACCAAGAGCGGCATCGCCATCGGCGGCATCGCCGGTGACCAGCAGGCCGCCCTTTTCGGCCAGATGTGCGTGGAACCGGGCCAGGCCAAGAACACCTACGGTACCGGCTGCTTCCTGCTGATGAACACCGGCGACAAGGCCGTCAAGTCCAGCCACGGCATGCTCACCACCATCGCCTGCGGTCCCCGCGGCGAAGTGGCCTATGCCCTGGAAGGCGCGGTGTTCAACGGCGGCTCCACCGTGCAGTGGCTGCGCGATGAGCTGAAGATCATCAATGACGCCCTCGATACCGAATACTTCGCCAACAAGGTCAAGGACAGCAACGGCGTGTACCTCGTGCCGGCCTTCACCGGCCTGGGCGCTCCCTATTGGGACCCCTACGCCCGTGGTGCACTGTTCGGCCTGACCCGTGGCGTGCGGGTCGACCACATCATTCGCGCAACACTGGAGTCGATCGCCTACCAGACCCGCGATGTGCTCGACGCCATGCAACAGGACGCCGGCGAACGTCTCAAAGCGCTGCGCGTGGATGGCGGCGCGGTGGCGAACAACTTCCTGATGCAATTTCAGGCGGACATCCTGGGAACCCGGGTAGAACGTCCGAAAATGCGCGAAACCACCGCCCTGGGCGCTGCCTACCTGGCCGGCCTGGCCTGCGGTTTCTGGGGCAGCCTGGAAGAACTGCGCGGCAAAGCGATGATCGAGCGCGAATTCGAACCGCAACTGGACGAACAAGCCAAGGAAAAACTCTACGCAGGCTGGAAAAAAGCGGTCAGCCGCACCCGCGATTGGGAGCCCCACGAAGACGCCGAATAAGCCCCTGAGGGTCTGAAACTGGCCGGGAGTGGATTCCTGCGGCATCATGGGCAAATTTTGTATGGCAGCCCAAAGGAAGCCCCATGAATCTGCCTCCCCGTCAGCAGCAAATCCTCGAACTGGTCCGCGAGCGCGGCTATGTCAGTATCGAGGAAATGGCGCAGTTATTCGTCGTGACTCCGCAGACCATCCGCCGCGACATTAATCAACTGGCGGAAATGAATCTGCTGCGCCGCTACCACGGCGGCGCGGCCTACGACTCAAGCGTGGAAAACACCGCCTACGCCATGCGCGCCGATCAGATGCGCGACGAGAAGCAACGTATCGCCGAAGCCATCGCCGCCCAGATCCCCGATCACGCCTCGCTGTTCATCAACATCGGCACCACCACTGAATCCATCGCCCGGGCGCTGCTCAATCACAACCATCTCAAGGTCATCACCAACAACCTTCACGTGGCCTCGATCCTCAGCGCCAAGGACGACTTCGAAGTCCTGATCGCCGGCGGCAACGTACGCCGTGACGGTGGCGTGGTGGGCCAGGCCAGCGTCGACTTCATCAACCAGTTCAAGGTGGACTTCGCCCTGGTGGGCATCAGCGGTATCGACGAAGACGGCAGCCTGCTGGATTTCGACTACCAGGAAGTGCGCGTCTCCCAGGCGATCATCGCCAACGCCCGGCAGGTGCTGCTGGCGGCGGACTCCAGCAAGTTCGGGCGCAACGCCATGGTTCGCCTGGGCCCCATCAGCCTGATCGATTGCCTGGTGACCGACCAGCAACCCGTGCCGGCCCTGGCGCAATTGCTGAGCCAGCACAAGATTCGGCTGGAAGTGGTCTGACGCCCTCTCGGTACCCTGTGGCGACAGGATTCTGTGGCGAGGGGATTCATCCCCGCCGGGTTGCGCAGCAATCCCAATACAGTCACTCAATTTGCCTGGTATACCGAGTCGCGCAAATCCAGGGTTGCTGCGCAACCCAACGGGGATGAATCCCTTCGCCACAAATACCTCCTGCCTGCGTCAAGCAATCTTCGTGTTCGAAAATTTTCCTTTCAGCTTCCTTTGATCAGTATTTTCAATCGAAGTTGGCTGGCTGTTGCTGTCTTTATGGGCTAGTATTTTTCGCAAATGAACATTAATGTTCGATTTCAAATATTCAAAAAGACCCCGAGGCCAGCCGATGCCCACTTCTACCTTGCCTACGCCCCCTCTCGCCGAAGTTTATGACATCGCCGTCATCGGTGGCGGCATCAATGGCGTGGGGATCGCCGCGGATGCTGCCGGTCGCGGTCTTTCGGTGTTCCTTTGCGAAAAGGACGACCTGGCCAGCCACACTTCGTCGGCCAGCAGCAAACTGATCCATGGCGGCCTGCGCTATCTCGAACATTACGAGTTCCGCCTGGTGCGTGAAGCGCTGGCCGAGCGCGAAGTGTTGCTGACCAAGGCTCCGCACATCGTCAAGCAGATGCGCTTCGTGTTGCCCCATCGCCCGCACCTGCGTCCGGCGTGGATGATCCGCGCCGGCCTGTTCCTCTATGACCACCTGGGCAAGCGCGAGCAGCTCGCCGGCTCCAGGAGCCTGAAGTTCGGCGCCGACAGCGCGTTGAAAAGCGAAATCACCAAGGGCTTCGAATATTCCGATTGCTGGGTCGATGACGCGCGGCTGGTGGTGCTCAATGCCATGGCCGCCCGGGAAAAAGGCGCCCACATCCATACACGCACCCGTTGCGTGAACGCTCGTCGCAGCAAGGGGCTGTGGCACTTGAACCTGGAACGTGCCGACGGCAGCCTGTTCTCGATCCGTTCCAAGGCACTGGTGAATGCCGCCGGCCCGTGGGTCGCCAAGTTCATCCGCGACGACCTGAAAATGGAATCGCCCTATGGCATCCGGCTGATCCAGGGTAGCCATGTCATCGTGCCAAAACTCTACGAAGGCGAACATGCGCACATTCTTCAGAACGAAGACCAACGAATCGTGTTCACCATTCCCTATCTGAACCAATTCACCCTGATCGGCACCACCGACCGCGAATACACCGGCGACCCGGCCAAGGTAGCGATTACCGACGGCGAAACCGATTACCTGTTGAATGTGGTCAACGCCCACTTCAAGAAGCAGATCAGCCGCAGCGATATCCTGCACAGCTATTCCGGCGTACGCCCGTTATGCAACGACGAGTCGGACAACCCCTCGGCAGTCACCCGGGACTACACCCTGGCGCTGTCCGGCGGCGGCGAAGACGCCCCGCTGCTGTCGGTATTCGGTGGCAAGCTGACCACCTACCGCAAACTGGCCGAATCGGCCATGGCGCAGCTGGCGCCGTATTTCACCCAGATGCGCCCGAGCTGGACGGCCGTCGACCCGCTGCCCGGTGGCGAAAACATGACCACGCCACAAGCATTGTGCTCTTCGATCCGCGACAAGTTCGACTGGGTACCGACCGAGCTCGCCCGCCGTTGGGCCACCACGTATGGCAGCCGTACCTGGCGCATGCTCGAAGGCGTGCACAGCCTGGCAGACCTGGGCGAACACATCGGTGGCGGCCTCTACACCCGGGAAGTCGACTACCTGTGCAGCGATGAATGGGCCGTCAGCGCCCAGGACATCCTGTGGCGCCGCAGCAAACTGGGCTTGTTTACCAGCGCGGCCGAACAGCAAAAGCTTCAACAGTACCTGGACGAGGTCGAACACAACCGCCGCAAGATAGAAGCGGCCTGACGAATATTGCGCGCAACCTAAAGCCCCTGAATCCAGCGATTCAGGGGCTTTTTGCTATCCGGCATCCACCGATGCCCCCCTGTGGGAGCGAGCTTGCTCGCGATGAGACCAGCACATTCAACACCCTGGGGAGATTGACACACCGCTATCGCGAGCAAGTTGAACTGGCCTAATGATTTTGGACACTTCAATCGGGCGCTATGATGGCGCTCAAATCTGAGGTGTTTGGCTATGCGTAAATCTTATTCCAGGGAATTCAAGCTCAAGGCTGCCAGCTTGGTGCTGGACGAGGGCCAGTCGGTCCCAGAGGTCTGTGCCAGTTTGGATATTGGCCCAACGGCCTTGCGCCGTTGGGTCGATCAGGTGCGTCAAGAACGCTTGGGCTCAACCCCGCAAGGGGCCAAGGCGATTACCGCCGATCAGCGAGAGATTCAGCAGCTCAAAGCGTTGCTCAGGCAAAAAGACCTGGACATTGAAATCCTAAAAAAGGCCAGTGCTCTCCTGCTTTTGGACTCCAAAGATCATTCTCGTTGATCGATGAGCTGGACGAGCAGTACGGCGTTAACAATTGCTGTCGGGCGTTTGGAGTCAACCGCAGCAGCTTTTACGCTTGGCGGCAGCGCCAAGGCAAGGTGAAGCCTGAGCGGGAGAAACTTAAAGCCGTGCTGGTCGAGCATCACAAGGAATCCAGAGCATCCGCGGGGGCTCGCACCCTTTCCAAGGAGCTGCAAGCAAAGGGGCATCGTGTCGGGCGACATATGGCTCGCAGTTTGATGCGTGAAGCCGGTGTTGCGAGTCGGCAGCGTCGACGGCACAAGTACAAATCTTCCGGTGTGGAAGCCCTGGTGACGCCGCACCTGCTCAAACGCAAGTTTGATGTCACGGCGATCAACCAGGTGTGGTGTGGCGATGTGACGTACATCAAGGTCGGCAATCGGTGGCTGTATTTTGCGGCTGTTCTGGATTTGTACGCTCGCCGGATCGTGGGCTGGTCTTTCTCGTTGATTTCTGACGCCGCGCTGACTTGCGAGGCACTGCGGATGGCGGTCGAGTTGCGAGGCCGCCCAAAGGGAGTGCTGTTTCATTCTGATCAAGGCTGCCAGTACACCAGCCATAAATTCAGGAATGAAATAAATAGGCACGGGCTTGTGCACAGCATGAGTCGTAAAGGTGAATGCTGGGACAACGCCCCAATGGAGCGTTTTTTTGGAAGCTTGAAGTCGGAGTGGGTGCCAGAGAATGGTTACAACTCGGAGCACGAAGCTCGTGTGGATATACAACGTTATGTGATGCGTTACAACAACGTCAGGCTCCATAGCTACAACGACTACCGGTCGCCGGTAGCTATGGAGAAACTGGCGGCGTGAAACCTTAACTGGTGTCCAGAATTACTTGACCAGTTCAAGTTCGCTCCCACAATAGCTCGGGACAGGTTCAAGGCATTCGGTTTTCCGAACGCGACCCGACAGTCAATTCGGCTAACCGGATAAACAAGCTATACAAAATGCGAAACAAAACATTAATTTCATTACAAAACAACAAGTTAGCTATACATCACTGGCCTGGCACGAGTCATGCTCTACACTCGTGGAGACGATTGTCCGGGTGCCAGCACAACAGGAGCTACCGGACATCAGAGGTACTCAGGGCCGACGTACCGGCCGAAATAAAAAAAACAATGTCGAGGAAACATCGATGCGTATCGTTCCCCATCTCCTGGGCGCAGCCATTGCTGCCGCTCTGATCAGCACTCCAGTCTTCGCGGCCGAACTGACCGGCACGCTGAAAAAGATCAAAGAGTCCGGCGTCATCACGCTCGGGCATCGCGACGCTTCCATTCCGTTTTCCTACATCGCGGACGCTTCCGGTAAACCGGTCGGCTACTCCCACGACATCCAGTTGAAAGTCGTCGAGGCGCTGAAAAAAGACCTGGACATGCCGAACCTGCAGGTCAAGTACAACCTGGTCACCTCCCAGACCCGTATCCCGCTGGTGCAGAACGGCACCGTGGACCTGGAGTGCGGCTCCACCACCAACAACGTGGAACGCCAGCAGCAGGTTGATTTCTCCGTCGGCATCTTCGAGATCGGCACTCGCCTGCTCTCCAAGAAAGATTCCAAGTACAAGGATTTCGACGATCTCAAAGGCAAGAACGTCGTGACCACCGCCGGCACCACCTCCGAGCGCCTGCTCAAGGCGATGAACGCCGACAAGCAGATGGGCATGAACGTCATCTCCGCCAAGGACCACGGCGAGTCCTTCCAGATGCTGGAATCGGGCCGTGCCGTTGCGTTCATGATGGACGACGCCCTGCTGGCCGGCGAAGCCGCCAAGGCCAAGAAGGCCAGCGACTGGGAAGTGACCGGTACCCCACAGTCGTATGAAATCTATGGCTGCATGATGCGCAAGGGCGACGCGCCGTTCAAAAAGGCCGTGGATGACGCCATCGTGGCCACCTACAAGTCGGGCGAAATCAACAAGATCTACGACAAATGGTTCACCCAGCCCATCCCGCCAAAGAACCTGAACCTGAACTTCCCGATGAGCGACGAGCTCAAGGCATTGATCGCCAATCCGACCGACAAGGCGGCTGACGACAAGAAGTCCTGATTTTCTGACTAACCTTATCTCCTGAAGGGGCCCGGCCCTTTCAGGGGATGGTCACTCCCTGCTGGCAATTTTCAGGAAACACTCGAACCGGTGCTATCGAGCCGAACGCGTGTGCCCGGCCGTCAAGGCTGGACGGGAACGGAGCTTCCCCAGGCGGGCATTTGTACATCGAACGATCTGAGGGGAGACCCTGATGAATTACAACTGGGACTGGGGCGTGTTCTTCAAGTCCACCGGCGTGGGCAGCGAGATCTATCTCGACTGGTACGTGGCCGGCCTGGGCTGGACCATTGCCATCGCCGTCGCGGCCTGGATCATTGCCCTGCTGCTGGGCTCGATCCTCGGCGTGATGCGCACCGTGCCGAACCGGCTGGTGTCGGGTATCGCCACTTGCTACGTGGAGCTCTTCCGAAACGTACCACTGCTGGTTCAGCTGTTTATCTGGTATTTCCTGATACCCGACCTGCTGCCCGAGAACCTGCAGGAATGGTACAAGCAGGACCTGAACCCGACCACCTCGGCCTACCTGAGCGTCGTCGTGTGCCTGGGCCTGTTCACCGCCGCCCGGGTTTGCGAACAGGTGCGCACCGGTATCCAGGCACTGCCGCGGGGCCAGGAATCCGCCGCCCGGGCCATGGGCTTCAAGCTGCCGCAGATCTACTGGAACGTGCTGCTGCCCCAGGCCTACCGGATCATCATTCCGCCGCTTACCTCGGAATTCCTCAACGTCTTCAAGAACTCCTCCGTGGCCTCGCTGATCGGCCTCATGGAGTTGCTGGCGCAGACCAAGCAGACCGCCGAGTTCTCCGCCAACCTGTTCGAAGCGTTCACCCTGGCGACGCTGATCTACTTCACCCTGAACATGAGCCTGATGCTGCTCATGCGCATGGTCGAGAAGAAAGTGGCAGTGCCCGGCCTGATCTCCGTAGGGGGTAAATGATGGAATTCGATTTCACGGGCATCGTCCCGGCCATTCCCGGCTTGTGGAACGGCATGGTGATGACGCTCAAGCTGATGGCCCTGGGCGTGGTCGGCGGGATCGTTCTGGGAACGATCCTGGCCCTCATGCGCCTGTCCCACAACAAGCTGGTCTCCAACATCGCCGGCACCTACGTCAACTATTTCCGCTCGATCCCGCTGCTGCTGGTGATCACCTGGTTCTACCTGGCGGTGCCATTCGTGCTGCGCTGGATCACCGGCGAGGACACCCCGATCGGTGCGTTCGGCTCCTGCGTCGTGGCGTTCATGATGTTCGAGGCGGCGTATTTCTGCGAAATCGTGCGGGCCGGCGTGCAGTCGATCCCCAAGGGCCAGATGGGCGCGGCACAGGCACTGGGCATGAATTATGGCCAGACCATGCGCCTGATCATCCTGCCCCAGGCGTTTCGCAAGATGACCCCGCTGCTGCTGCAGCAGAGCATCATCCTGTTTCAGGACACCTCGCTGGTCTACACGGTCGGCCTGGTGGACTTCCTCAATGCTTCGCGGGCCAGTGGCGACATCATCGGCCGCTCCAATGAGTTCCTGATCATCGCAGGTCTCGTGTACTTCACAATCAGCTTTGCCGCCTCGCTGCTGGTCAAGCGTCTGCAAAAAAGGTTCGCCGTATGATCTCTATCAAGAACATCAACAAGTGGTATGGGGACTTCCAGGTACTGACCAATTGCAGCACCGAGGTCAGCAAGGGTGAGGTCGTGGTGGTGTGCGGTCCGTCGGGCTCGGGCAAATCCACGCTGATCAAGTGCGTGAATGCCCTGGAGCCGTTCCAGAAAGGCGACATCGTGGTCGACGGCACGTCCATCGCCGATCCGAAGACCAACCTGCCGAAACTGCGTTCGCGGGTGGGCATGGTGTTCCAGCACTTCGAGCTGTTCCCGCACCTGACCATCACCGAAAACCTGACCATCGCGCAGATCAAGGTGCTGGGTCGCAGCAAGGAAGAAGCCACCAAGAAAGGCCTGCAGTTGCTTGAACGGGTCGGCCTCTCCGCCCATGCCCACAAGCATCCGGGCCAGCTTTCCGGCGGCCAGCAACAGCGCGTGGCCATTGCCCGGGCGCTGGCGATGGACCCGGTGGTGATGCTGTTCGACGAACCGACCTCGGCCCTCGACCCGGAAATGGTCAACGAAGTGCTCGATGTGATGGTGCAACTGGCCCACGAAGGCATGACCATGATGTGCGTGACCCACGAAATGGGCTTCGCCCGCAAAGTGGCGAACCGGGTGATCTTCATGGACCAGGGCCAGATCATCGAAGATTGCGCGAAGGAAGAATTCTTCGGCGACATCAGCGCCCGCTCTGAACGTGCGCAGCATTTCCTCGAGAAGATCCTGCAGCACTAAACAACACCACTCTCCCCTGTGGGAGCGAGCTTGCTCGCGATAGCAGACTGTCAGTCAACATTATTGTCGGCCGGTAAACAGTCATCGCGAGCAAGCTCGCTCTCACAAGGATCCAGTGTTGGCTTGTAGATTTGTGTTGTGGTTGACCCAAGGCTTCTGTGATGAAATGCGACCCCACCCTTTATCGCGCCGCGCCGCCATCACTCGCCGTGAAACCTCGCCTGATCCGCCACCTGTTGCTGCCACCGCTGATCATCGCCCTGACGATCGGCCTGGGTTATCTCGGTTTCTGGATCAGCGAGCACTACGGCATCCGTGGCCTGGCCGAGAACGGCGAGCGCCAGCTGGAGCTGCATGCCCGCGCAGTAGAGAGCGAGATCAGCAAGTACACCTACCTGCCCAGCCTGCTGGAGCTTGAATCCAGCGTCTCGCAACTGCTCGACGACCCGACACCCGAGCATCGCAAGACCGTCAACGAATACCTCGAAGGCCTGAACCGACGCAGCCGCAGCCGGGCCATCTACGTCATGGACACCACCGGTCGGGTCATGGCCACCAGCAACTGGCGCGATGTCGACAGTTACCTGGGCGAAGACCTGTCTTTCCGGGCCTATTTCCAGAACGCCGTGCGTGGTCAACCGGGCCGCTTCTATGGCATCGGCAGTACGAACGGCGAGCCCGGCTATTACCTGGCCCATGGCCTGGAGCAACAAGGCAAGATCATCGGCGTCGCCGTGGTCAAGGTGCGCCTCGAAGCCCTCGAAGAACGCTGGCAACGGGCCCGCCTGGAGGCGTTCGTCAGTGACGAGAATGGCGTCATCATTCTCTCCAGCGATCCGGCACGACGGCTCAAGTCGGTACGACCGCTGAGCGACGAAACCAAGGAACGCCTGGCCCGCAGCCTTCAATACTACTGGTTCCCGCTGAACGAACTGGTGCCCCTGGACCGGGAGCGGCTAACCGAAGACATGGAAAAACTGACCTTCCCCGCCAACACCCAGGTGGCGACCGACAAACAAGCCATCAGCTACCTCTCCCAGACCCGCCCCCTGAGCGATACACCGTGGAATTTCACCTTGTTGACGCCGCTTGAGGACCTGCGCCGACAGGCCGTCAACCAAGGCATCCTGGTAGCGGTGGCGTTCGCCCTGGTGGCGTTCCTGCTGATCGCCTGGAACGAGCGACGCAAGGTCATCGCCACCCGCCTCGCCGCCCGCGAGGCCCTGCAGGAAGCCAACAACCAGCTCGAACGGCGGATTACCGAACGCACCAGCGACCTGCGGGCCAGCAATGAACGCCTCAAGAACCAGATCCGCGAACGCCGCCAGGCCGAAGAGACCCTGCGTCGTGCCCAGGATGAACTGGTCCAGGCGGGAAAACTGGCGGCTATCGGCCAGATGTCCACCAGCATCGCCCACGAACTCAACCAGCCACTGGCAGCCCTGCGCACCCTGTCCGGCAATACCGTGCGCTTCCTGGAGCGTGGCCAGCTGGATATCGCCAATGCCAATCTCAAGACCATCAATGAACTGATCGACCGCATGGGCCGGATCACCGCCAGCCTGCGCTCCTTCGCCCGACGTGGGGACGACCAGGGCCGGGCCAGCCTCGGCAAGGCCGTCGAGGCCGCCTTGCAACTGCTGGGCGCCCGCCTTGAGAACCTGAACGTGAAGGTGCAGGCCGATTTCGATAACGTGCAGGTACAGATCGACCAGACACGCCTGGAGCAGATCCTCGGGAACCTGGTGGGCAATGCCCTGGATGCCATGCAGGCGCAGGCCGAGCCTCGGCTGTGGCTTGAAGGCGAAGCCCTGGAGGGCAAGTATCGCCTGCGGGTGCGGGACAATGGCCACGGCATCGATCCGCAGGCACGCAAGCATCTGTTCGAACCTTTCTTCACCACCAAACCCGGCGAGCAGGGCCTTGGCCTGGGCCTGACCCTCTCGGCGAGCCTGGCCGCCGCTGCGGGCGGTCACCTGGAAGTCGAGCACCCCGATGACGGTGGCACCACCTTCGTCCTCAGTTTACCGTTGGTAAGCCTTTCACCTGCCGAGCCGCTATGAACAACGACCTGAGCGTACTGATCGTCGAGGACGATCCCCATGTCCTGCTGGGCTGCCAGCAGGCCCTGGCCCTGGAAGACATTCCCTGCATCGGCGTGGGCAGCGCCGAAGAGGCCCTGGAGCGGGTCGGCGATGATTTTGCCGGCATCGTCATCAGTGACATCCGCCTGCCGGGCATCGATGGACTGGAACTGCTGACCCGTCTCAAGGCGCGGGACCGCAGCCTGCCGGTGGTACTGATTACCGGCCATGGCGACATCTCCATGGCGGTGGGCGCCATGCAGAAAGGCGCCTACGACTTCATGGAGAAACCCTTCTCCCCCGAACGCCTGGTGGATGTCGCCCGCCGCGCCCTGGAGCAGCGCAGCCTGGCCCGGGAGGTCTCCTCCCTGCGCCGGCAATTGGCCGAACGCGACTCCCTGGAAGGTCGGATCATCGGCCGCTCCCCGGCCATGCAGCACTTGCGGGAGCTGATCGCCAACGTTGCCGACACCTCGGCCAACGTCCTGATCGAAGGCGAAACCGGCACCGGCAAGGAACTGGTCGCCCGTTGCCTGCATGATTTCAGCCGCCGCCACGACAAACAGTTCGTTGCGCTGAATTGCGGGGGCCTGCCGGAAAACCTGTTCGAAAGCGAGATTTTCGGCCACGAGGCCAACGCGTTCACCGGGGCCGGCAAGCGTCGGATCGGCAAGATCGAGCACGCCGACGGCGGCACACTGTTTCTCGATGAAGTGGAGAGCATGCCCCTGCCCTTGCAGATCAAGCTGCTGCGGGTATTGCAGGAGCGCACCCTGGAACGCCTGGGATCGAACCAGAGCGTGGCCGTGGATTGCCGGGTGATCGCCGCCACCAAGTCCGACCTGGATGAAATGGGGCGCGCCGGGCAGTTTCGCAGCGACCTGTATTACCGTCTCAACGTGGTGACCCTTGAACTGCCCCCCCTGCGGGAACGACGTGAAGACATCCTCCAGTTGTTCGAACATTTCCTCCAGCAGTCGTCCCTGCGCTTCGACCGTACGCCGCCGGAGCTGGATAACCAGACCCTGTCGAACCTGATGAGCCACGACTGGCCGGGCAATGTGCGAGAACTGCGTAACGTCGCCGAGCGCTTCGCCCTGGGCCTGCCGGCCTTCAAGAAACCCGGAGCCAGTGGCGGCCAGGGGCTGGCCTTCGCCGAAGCGGTGGAAGCCTTCGAGCGCAACCTGCTGGCGGACGCCCTGCAACGCAGCGGTGGCAACCTGACCCAGGCCAGCCAGGAGCTGGGCATGGCCAAGACCACGCTGTTCGACAAAGTCAAGAAATACGGCCTGAGCCATTAACCTGGGGTGATGAAACGGTGGACCTGATTTTCAAGGCGGCGCTGGGTGCGGCGGTGGTGGTCATCCTGGCGATGCTCGCCAAGACCAGGAACTATTACATCGCCGGGCTGGTGCCGTTGTTCCCCACCTTTGCCCTCATCGCTCACTACATTGTCGGCAAGGGTCGCTCGGTGGACGACCTGAAGACCACCATCGTGTTCGGCATGTGGTCGGTCATTCCGTACCTGGTATACCTGGGCACGCTGTATGTGATGGTCGATCGCATGCGCCTGGAAGCTTCGCTGGCCGTGGCGACAGTGGCCTGGCTGATGGCCGCGACGCTACTGGTCAGCGTCTGGGTGAGGGTTCACGCCTGAACAGCCGGGTGTGGGAGCGGTCTCGCTCCCACCGGGGGCACGAGGCGCCGGATCAGTAGCCGACGGTAAAGCGGGCGCGCGGGAACTGCGGGCTTTCCACTTCATCGATCATGGCGATGGCGTAATCGGCGAAGCTGATCCAGCTGCGCCCGGACTCATCGAACAGCAAGTGATCCTCGCCGATACGGAACCGGCCGGTACGCTCGGTTTCGACGAACTCCGCAGAAGGCGAAAGGAAGGTCCAGTCCAGGTCTTGTTCATTGCGCAGCACGTCGAGAAATAACGCGCCGGCCGTGGCTTCGGCAAGGTATTGCTCCGGGAAGCCATCGCTGTCGATCACCCGGCTGTTATCCGGCAGCAGCAACGAACCGGCCCCGCCCACCACCAGCAAGCGCTTGACTCCAGCCGCCTTCACCGGCGCAATGACCTTGTCGGCCGGCACGGTGGCGAAGTGGGCGGCGCTGATCACCACATCATGCCCTGTCACCGCGGCGGTCAACGCCTCGCTATCGAGCACGTCCAGTTGTTTGCTGGTCACTCCGGCCCGCTGGCCGATCTTTGTCGTGTTGCGGGCAATGGCCGTGACGCTGTGACCACGACGCAGCGCTTCTTCCAACAGCTGGCTGCCCGCACGCCCGGTGGCGCCGATGATTGCGATCTTGCTCATGATGTTCTCCAGTGATTCGCGATGTTGAATACCTGCTCTTGCGGCGAGAGGGTTATGCTCTCGACACGACGGTGCTCCGATCACAGATCGGGATTCACCACTTCATTTCTCCCTTGGCGACCTTGGCACTGAGATCCAGGGAGCTGGCTTCGCCCAGCTCCGGATAACGCTGCTTCATGGCGGCGACCAGCGCGGTGGAGTCCTTGGCCCGGACGGTTTCCTCGTCGAAGGCCTTGATGTAACCGGCGGTGAATGCCACCGGCGCCAGGGAACGGACGCTTTCGCCCAGGTAATGGCCCGGGATCACGGTGTTCGGCTGCAGTTTTTCAATGCCTGCGAGCGTCGCCAGCCAGTCCTGGTGGGACTGCGGCGTCTGGGTGTCCGCCATCCAGACGTGAATGTTCTCGGCCACCACCACACCGCCGACCACGGCCTTGATCGAGGGGATCCACACGAAGCTGCGGTCCGGCTGCGGGCCCTCCAGGCCAACGATCTGCAGACGCTTGCCTTCCAGGCTCAGGCTGTGGCCCTTGAGTACCTGGGGCACGATGGCCTTGGCCGGTGCGTCGGCCTTCAGGATCGGCCCCCAATACTTCAGCTTGCCCTCGACGGTCTGCCGGATGTGCTCGACGGTCGGCGCGGAGGCCAGCACCTTGGCCTCAGGGAACGCGGCGGTCAGGGTTTGCAGACCAAAATAGTAGTCTGGATCGCCGTGGCTGATGTAGATGGTGGTCAGTCGCTTGCCGCTGGCGCGGATTTTTTCCACCACCTGGGCCGCCTGGGACTGGCCGAACTGGGCGTCCACCAGGATGGCCTCCTTCTCGCCGCTGACCAGCACCGAGGTCACGGGAAAGATCGCCGCCGTGCCGGGGTTGTAGACATCGAGCGTCAGGTCGGCCGCCCAGGCGTGGGCGGCGAATGCCATCGATGCGCCTACCAGGAACAGGCGTTTGAATGGGGTGAATGCGGTCATGGATGCTCCAGTGTCCAAAAGCCCGGAAGGGAATGAGACGGAGCTTAGTGACGTGATTGATTTCAAAAAATGCGATGATCGAACATAGTTTGTTTCTGAAATCGGGCAAATCATGGATCGTCTACAAGCAATGCGGGTGTTCGTCACGGTGGTGGACCTGGGCAGCCAGTCGGCAGCGGCGGATCACCTGGAGCTGTCGCGCCCGGTGGTGTCGCGCTACCTGGCGGAACTGGAGGACTGGGTGGGTGCCCGCTTGATGCACCGCACCACCCGCAAGCTCAGCCTGACGGCCGCGGGGACGGAGATCCTGCCGCGCTGTCGGCAGATGCTGGAACTCTCTGGCGACATGCAAGCGGCGGTCAGCACACCCGACGACGTGCCCCGGGGCATGCTGCGCATCAGCGCCAGCCCCTCGTTCGGCCAGGCCCAACTGGCCGGGGCCCTGGTCGAATACGTCAAGCGATACCCTGGCGTGAAAGTCGACCTGCAATTGCTCGATCGCACCGTGAACCTGGTGGACGAGCGTATCGACCTGGCCATCCGCATGAGCAACGACCTGGACCCGAACCTGATCGCCCGGCGCCTCACGGTCTGTCGCTCGGTGATCTGCGCCTCGCCCGCCTACCTGCGCGACCACCCGGCACCGCAGCGGGTCGAAGACTTGAGCGGGCACAACTGCCTGACCCACTCCTATGTGGGCAAGAGCCTCTGGCATTTCGAGCAGGACGGCGAGCAGGTTTCGGTACCGGTGCAAGGCAACATCTGCACCAACGAAGCCAGCACGCTGCTGCGGGTCACCATGGCAGGCGCCGGCGTGGCCATGCTGCCCAGCTACCAGGCCGGCACTCATATCCGCAGCGGCGAGCTGATCCGCCTGCTGCCTCACGCCGAACCTCGTCAGATGGCCATGTATGCGGTGTATGCCTCACGCAAGCACATGCCGTCGGCGCTGCGCAGCCTGGTGGATTTCCTGGTACTGAAGTTTCCCGAGGATCCAGAGTGGGATATGGGGTTGTAACCATCATCCGCGGGAGCCTTTGTGGGGGAGCGAGCTTGCTCGCGATGGCGGCGTGTCAGCCACCCCTTTGTTAACTGGCTGACAGCCATCGCGAGCAAGCTCGCTCCCAGAGGGAATCGCTGTACAGCTTCAAGCCTCGCACCAGGATTTCACCAATAGCCCGCCCCAAGGCATACTTGCCACCCTTCGTCGTCCAGAACCCGAAACCGCCCCATGCGCATCCACGTCAGCTTCATCGACCGCGTCGGCATCACCCAGGAAGTCCTGGCGTTGCTCGGTGGGCGCAATCTCAATCTGGATGCGGTAGAGATGGTGCCGCCCAACGTCTACATCGATGCGCCGACCCTCAGCCCGCAAGTGCTGGATGAATTGCGCGAGGCGCTGTTTGCCGTGCGGGGCGTGCAGTCGGTCACCGTGGTGGATATCCTGCCCGGCCAGCGCCGGCACCTGCAGCTCGACGCCCTGCTGGCCGCCATGACCGACCCGGTGCTGGCACTGGACAGCGCCGGCAATGTATTGCTGGCCAACCCGGCATTGATCGCCCTGTACGGACGTGACCCCACCGGCAAGAGCGTGGCCGGGCTGTTCGGCGATGAAGCGCTGCTGGGCGCCCTGTTGGAAAACGGGTTCCGCCTGCCACTGCGGGAAGTCACCCTCAACGGCCAGACGCTGCTGCTGGACGCCACGCCCATCACCGACGCGGGGGCGCTGCTGACGCTGTATCAGCCCAATCGCATCGGTGAACGCCTGTCGGCGCTGCACCACGACCATGCCGAAGGCTTCGATGCGCTGCTGGGCGAATCCCCGGCGATCCGGACCCTCAAGGCCCGGGCCCAGCGGGTGGCGGCCCTGGATGCACCGCTGCTGATCCAGGGCGAAACCGGTACCGGCAAAGAGCTGGTGGCCCGGGCCTGCCACGCCATCAGTGCCCGCCACAGCGCGCCGTTCCTGGCCTTGAACTGCGCCGCCCTGCCGGAAAACCTGGCTGAAAGCGAACTGTTCGGCTATGCCCCCGGCGCCTTCACCGGTGCGCAACGGGGCGGCAAGCCCGGGCTGATGGAATTGGCGAACCAGGGCACGGTATTCCTGGATGAAATCGGCGAAATGTCACCGTACCTGCAAGCCAAGTTGCTGCGATTCCTGAACGACGGCAGCTTCCGCCGGGTCGGGGGCGACCGGGAAATCAAGGTCAACGTACGCATCCTCAGCGCCACCCATCGCAACCTGGAGAAGATGGTCAGCGAAGGCTCGTTCCGCGAAGACCTGTTCTATCGCCTGAACGTGCTCAACGTCGAAGTCCCGCCCCTGCGCGAACGTGGCCAGGACATCCTGCTGCTGGCGCGCTATTTCATGCAGCAGGCCTGTGCGCAGATCCAGCGTCCGGTCTGTCGCCTGGCTCCGGGGACGTACCCGGCGCTGCTGGGCAACCGCTGGCCGGGCAACGTCCGGCAACTGCAGAACGTGATTTTCCGCGCCGCGGCTATCTGCGAAAGCAGCCTGGTGGACATCGGCGACCTGGACATCGCCGGCACCTCCGTCGCGCGTCAGGGCGACGTGGAAGTCGAAAGTCTGGAACAGGCCGTGGAAACCTTCGAAAAACAGTTGCTCGAAAGCCTCTACGTCAACTACCCCTCCACCCGCCAACTCGCCAGCCGCTTGCAAACCTCCCATACCGCGATTGCCCATCGGTTGCGCAAGTACGGGATTTCCAACAAGCCGTAGACCCTGGGGGAGCGAGCTTGCTCGCGATGGGGACTGCCAGTCACTGCTGTGCAAACCGATCCGCCGCTATCGCGAGCAAGCTCGCTTCCACAAGGTGACGGCCCCCCGAGAAGGTGGACAACCACCTGACTTTTTGGGTGTTCCATGGGCCAGCGTTGCGTTCAGAATCAAGCCAAAAACGACCTCCATCTGTACTGAAAGCGCTACAGCGGAACGATATCGCTACACCCTTCGCTAATCTGCGCTGCGCAAGGCTTTGATCCCACAACGTTTTTATTGCACCTCATAGCTGTAGCGATTTCGCTACAGACGAGGGGATTCCCGTTCTGAAAGATCCGATCAAACCATTGATTTACAAGCACTTATCCATATTGGCCGCATTCTTGCTAAGGGTATAGCCATTCGGCCGGGCCAAGCCCCGCGCCTTCCTTCGCGTCCACCAGACGAATCTGGCCCCAGGAGTTTCCATGAGCGAGTTGCGTTTCACTGAAGATCACGAATGGCTGCGTGCCGAAGCCGATGGCAGCGTTACCGTCGGCATTACCGCTTTCGCGCAGAATGCATTGGGGGACGTGGTTTTTGTGCAACTGCCTGAATTGCAGTCCTATGAAAAGGGCGCCGAGGCCTCCACGGTAGAATCGGTCAAGGCCGCCAGTGGTGTGTACATGCCTCTGGACGGTGAAGTGCTGGAAGTGAACGACAAACTCGACGCCAGCCCGGAACTGGTCAACGAAGACCCGATGGGCGAAGGCTGGTTCTTCCGCTTTAAACCGACCGACGCCGACGCAATGGCTAAGCTGTTGGATCAGGATGCGTACGACCGCCTGATCAAAGCCAACGCCCAAGCCTGAGGAACCACGACATGACCATCCATCTGGGCACCGCCAACGAATTCATCGCTCGCCACATCGGCCCGCGAGCCAGCGACGAAAAAGCCATGCTCGAGCGCCTGGGCTACGACTCCCTGGAAGCCCTGAGCGCCAGTGTCATCCCTGAAAGCATCAAGGGCACCAGCGTGCTGGACATGGGCGACGGCCAGAGCGAAGCCGAGGCACTGGCTTCGATCAAGGCCATTGCCGGCAAGAACCAGTTGTTCAAGACCTACATCGGCCAGGGCTACTACAACTGCCACACGCCGGCGCCGATCCTGCGCAACCTGCTGGAAAACCCCGCCTGGTACACCGCCTATACCCCATACCAGCCGGAAATTTCCCAAGGCCGTCTCGAAGCGCTGCTGAACTTCCAGACCCTGATCAGCGACCTCACCGGCCTGCCTATCGCCAACGCCTCCCTGCTGGACGAAGCCACCGCCGCCGCCGAGGCCATGACCTTCTGCAAGCGCCTGAGCAAGAACAAGGGCAGCAACGCTTTCTTCGCCTCGCGCCATTGCCACCCGCAGACCCTCGACGTGCTGCGTACCCGTGCCGAGCCCCTGGGCATCGACGTGGTGGTAGGCGATGAGCACGAACTGACCGACGTCAGCCCGTTCTTCGGTGCGCTGCTGCAATACCCGGCTAGCAACGGTGATCTGTTCGACTACCGCGAACTGACCGAACGCTTCCACGCCGCCAATGCCCTGGTGGCGGTTGCGGCCGACCTGCTGGCCCTGACCCTGCTGGCCGCCCCGGGCGAGTTCGGCGCCGACGTGGCCATCGGCAGCGCCCAGCGCTTCGGCGTGCCGCTGGGCTTCGGCGGCCCGCACGCGGCCTACTTCTCCACCAAGGATGCCTTCAAGCGCGACATGCCGGGCCGCCTGGTGGGCGTTTCCGTGGACCGTTTCGGCAAGCCGGCCCTGCGCCTGGCCATGCAGACCCGCGAGCAACATATCCGCCGCGAAAAAGCCACCAGCAACATCTGCACCGCCCAGGTCCTGCTGGCCAACATCGCCAGCATGTACGCCGTTTACCACGGCCCCAAGGGCCTGACGCAAATCGCCAACCGCATCCATCACCTCACCGCGATCCTCGCCAAGGGCCTGGGCGCGCTGGGCTTGAGCGTGGAGCAAGAGAGCTTCTTCGACACCCTGACCCTGCACACCGGCGCACAGACCGCCGCCCTGCACGACAAGGCCCGCGCCCAACGCATCAACCTGCGCGTGGTGGACGCGCAGCGCCTGGGTCTGTCCCTGGACGAGACCACCAGCCAGGCTGATGTCGAAGCGCTGTGGAGCCTGCTGGCCGACGGCAAGGCCCTGCCGGACTTCGCGGCCCTGGCCGCCACCGTGCAAAGCCGTATCCCGGCCGAGCTGGTGCGCCAATCGGCAATCCTCAGCCACCCGGTATTCAACCGCTACCATTCCGAAACCGAGCTGATGCGTTACCTGCGCAAGCTCGCCGACAAGGACCTGGCCCTGGATCGCACCATGATCCCGTTGGGTTCCTGCACCATGAAGCTCAACGCCGCCAGCGAGATGATCCCGGTGACCTGGGCCGAGTTCGGCGCCCTGCATCCGTTCGCCCCGGCCGAGCAGAGCGCCGGCTACCAGCAGCTGACGTCCGAACTGGAAGCCATGCTCTGCGCCGCCACCGGCTACGACGCCGTGTCGCTGCAACCCAACGCCGGTTCCCAGGGTGAATACGCCGGCCTGCTGGCGATCCGTGCCTATCACCAGAGCCGCGGCGAAGAACGTCGCGACATCTGCCTGATCCCATCCTCGGCCCACGGCACCAACCCGGCCACCGCCAACATGGCCGGCATGCGCGTCGTGGTCACCGCCTGCGATGCCCGCGGCAACGTCGACATCGAAGACCTGCGGGCCAAGGCCATCGAGCACCGCGAACACCTCGCCGCGCTGATGATCACCTACCCGTCCACCCACGGTGTGTTCGAAGAAGGCATCCGCGAAATCTGCGGGATCATCCATGACAACGGCGGCCAGGTGTACATCGATGGCGCCAACATGAACGCCATGGTCGGCCTCTGCGCCCCGGGCAAGTTCGGCGGCGACGTGTCGCACCTGAACCTGCACAAGACCTTCTGCATCCCTCACGGCGGTGGCGGCCCGGGCGTCGGCCCGATCGGCGTCAAGTCGCACCTGGCACCGTTCCTGCCGGGCCATGCCAACATGGAGCGCAAGGAAGGCGCGGTGTGCGCGGCGCCGTTCGGCAGCGCGAGCATCCTGCCGATCACCTGGATGTACATCCGCATGATGGGTGGCGCCGGCCTCAAGCGCGCGTCGCAACTGGCGATCCTCAACGCCAACTACATCGCTCGTCGCCTGGAAGAGCATTACCCGGTGCTCTACTCCGGCAGCAACGGCCTGGTGGCCCACGAATGCATCCTTGACCTGCGTCCGCTCAAGGACAGCAGCGGCATCAGTGTCGATGACGTGGCCAAGCGCCTGATCGACTTCGGTTTCCACGCCCCGACCATGTCCTTCCCGGTGGCCGGCACCTTGATGATCGAGCCGACCGAAAGCGAATCCAAGGAAGAACTGGACCGCTTCTGCGACGCCATGATCTGCATCCGCGAAGAAATCCGCGCGGTGGAAAACGGCAGCCTGGACAAGGACGACAACCCGCTGAAGAACGCCCCGCACACCGCGGCGGAGCTGGTCGGCGAATGGACCCACCTCTACAGCCGCGAACAGGCGGTCTACCCGGTGGCCTCGTTGATCGAAGGCAAATACTGGCCGCCGGTAGGCCGGGTCGACAACGTCTTCGGCGACCGCAACCTGGTTTGCGCCTGCCCGTCGATCGAAAGCTACGCTTGACCTGGGGGGCGGGTTTGCTCGCCCCTCTCGAGAACACCGCGAACCTTGTGGAAGGTCACTTTCTCAAGGAAACCACATCTGCTTTGTGGGAGCGAGCTTGCTCGCTTTCACAAAGGAGCCTGTGCCCCCATTCATAACCGTCGATCCTCATAAAAAGAAACCGGAGAAACACCATGTCGTTAAGCGTGTTCGACCTGTTCAAGATCGGTATCGGCCCTTCCAGTTCCCATACGGTCGGCCCGATGCGTGCCGCTGCCCGTTTCGTCGAGGGGTTGCGCCGTGATGACCTGCTCGAGACCATCACCAGCGTCAAGGTGGAGCTGTACGGATCCCTCGGTGCCACCGGCAAGGGCCACGGCAGCGACAAGGCCGTGCTGCTGGGCCTGGAGGGTGAACATCCGGATACGGTGGATACCGAAACCGTGACTGCCCGTCTGCAGGAGATCCGCAGCAACGGGCGCTTGAACCTGCTGGGCCAGCACCCCATCGATTTCAATGAAAAACTGCACCTGGCGATGATTCGCAAGCCCTTGGCGTACCACCCCAACGGCATGATCTTCCGCGCCTTCGATGCCGCGGGCCTGCAAGTGCGCAGCCGCGAATATTACTCGGTGGGGGGTGGTTTCGTCGTGGACGAGGACGCCGCCGGCGCCGACCGTATCGTCGAAGATGCCACGCCACTGACGTTTGCGTTCAAGAGCGCGAAGGACCTGCTGGGCCATTGCAGCACCTATGGCCTGTCCATCAGCCAGGTGATGCTGACCAACGAAAGCGCCTGGCGCCCCGAAGCCGAGACCCGCGCCGGCCTGCTGAAGATCTGGCAGGTGATGCAGGATTGCGTGGCGGCCGGGTGCCGCAACGAAGGGATCCTGCCGGGGGGGCTGAAGGTCAAGCGCCGGGCCGCGGCGTTGCACCGCCAGTTGTGCAAGAACCCCGAAGCCGCCCTGCGCGACCCGCTGTCGGTGCTGGACTGGGTCAACCTCTATGCCCTGGCGGTCAACGAGGAGAACGCCTATGGCGGACGCGTCGTCACCGCCCCGACCAACGGGGCGGCAGGGATCATCCCGGCCGTGCTGCATTACTACATGCGCTTCATTCCCGGGGCCAACGAGGATGGCGTGGTGCGGTTCCTGTTGACTGCAGCCGCCATCGGCATCCTCTACAAGGAGAACGCGTCCATCTCCGGTGCCGAGGTCGGCTGCCAGGGTGAAGTCGGCGTGGCCTGCTCCATGGCGGCCGGCGCCCTGTGCGAAGTGCTGGGCGGTACCGTACAGCAAGTGGAGAATGCCGCCGAAATCGGCATGGAACACAACCTCGGCCTGACTTGCGACCCCATCGGAGGCCTGGTGCAGGTGCCCTGCATCGAGCGCAACGCCATGGGCTCGGTGAAAGCCATCAACGCCGTACGCATGGCCATGCGCGGCGACGGCCATCACTTCGTCTCTCTCGATAAAGTCATCCGCACCATGCGCCAGACCGGCGCCGACATGAAAAGCAAATACAAGGAGACCGCCCGCGGCGGTCTGGCGGTCAACATCATCGAATGCTGATGCGTGTTGCGCGCCCCTCTTCATTTTTTCCAGGAGCCGATATGTCCACCGAACCACTATTGAAAACCCCGCTGCATGCCCTGCACCTCGAACTCGGCGCCCGCATGGTGCCGTTCGCCGGCTACGACATGCCGGTGCAGTACCCACTGGGCGTGATGAAGGAACACCAGCACACCCGAGACCAGGCCGGGTTGTTCGACGTGTCCCACATGGGCCAGATCCGCCTGACCGGCACGGGTGCCGCCCAGGCCCTGGAAACCCTGGTGCCGGTGGACATCGTCGACCTGCCGGTGGGCATGCAGCGCTATGCCATGTTCACCAACGAGAATGGCGGCATCCTCGACGACCTGATGGTCGCCAACCTGGGCAACGACGAACTGTTCCTGGTGGTCAATGCCGCCTGCAAGGACCAGGACCTGGCCCACCTGCGTGCCCACATCGGCGACCAGTGCAGCATCGAACCGCTGTTCGAAGCCCGTGCCCTGCTCGCCCTGCAAGGCCCAGCCGCCGTAACCGTGCTCGCCCGCCTGGCGCCGGAAGTGGCAAAGATGACCTTCATGCAGTTCCAGCGTGTCACGCTGCTGGGCGTGGAGTGCTTTGTCAGCCGTTCGGGCTACACCGGCGAGGACGGGTTTGAGATCTCCGTACCCGCCGCCGAATCGGAAAAACTGGCCCGCGCCCTGCTGGCCGAACCGGAAGTGGCCGCCATCGGCCTCGGTGCCCGCGACTCCCTGCGCCTGGAAGCTGGTCTGTGCCTCTATGGCCATGACATGGACACCCAGACCACACCGGTAGAGGCCAGCCTGCTCTGGGCCATTTCCAAGGTCCGGCGTGCCGATGGCGCTCGCGCGGGAGGCTTCCCGGGCGCTGACACCGTGTTCGCCCAGCAACGCAATGGCGTAAGCCGCAAACGTGTCGGCCTGTTGCCCCAGGAACGCACACCGGTGCGCGAAGGCGCGGAGATCGTCAACGAGGCCGGCGAGATCATCGGTACCGTCTGCAGCGGCGGTTTCGGCCCTACCCTGGGTGGTCCGTTGGCAATGGGTTATCTGGACAGCGCCTATGTCGCACTGGACACGCCGGTCTGGGCCATCGTGCGCGGTAAAAAGGTGCCTTTGCTTGTAAGCAAAATGCCATTCGTTCCACAACGCTACTACCGTGGCTGATTGACTGTTTCTATAAGTAACGTGGTTGCGTTATCCGTGCACTAATGTGTAACGCAACCGCCATAAAAAGGTGCATTTATTACTTACTGGGCAAGCGTTATAACAGCGACAAACAATTGAACCAGACTATCGACTAAGCCCAGGCTGGCGAAGCGCGCAAATAGCGCAAGACTCAGGAAATCCGTGCCTTTGAGAGGGGGTTGTTTTTTTGTCGGTAGTTGGCGTAGAGTTTGGTCACTGTGTTTGCATGGGTCGCTTGGAATCGTGACCTGGGCAGTAGCCTATGAAGTTCGCTACATCCCGTTCGACGTCTCTTACTTTCCTGCAACCCAGCCCCAGTACTCTTTCATGTGAAAGAGGCTGTCATTAATTTAGCGTCAAAGGAAATAAGAAAATGTCTCAGCGTCAGAGCGGTACCGTCAAGTGGTTCAACGACGAAAAGGGTTTTGGTTTTATCACTCCTGAGAGCGGTCCGGATCTGTTCGTACATTTCCGCGCCATCCAGGGCAACGGCTTCAAGAGCCTGAAAGAAGGCCAGAAGGTCACCTTCGTTGCCGTGCAAGGCCAGAAAGGCATGCAAGCTGACGAGGTTATTGCCGAGGCCTGAGGCTTTCGCAAACCAAAAAGCCCCTGATTGATATCAGGGGCTTTTTTATGGACGTAAATCCGTAGAATGGCTTCTTTTTCGGTTCGAGGCCGTCATGTCGAAACACCTGCTCACCCCTCAGGGTGACTTCCCTCCCGTCGGCCTGGGTCGTCGCCTGGCCGCGATGTTCTATGACTTCCTGTTGTGCACGGCCCTGCTGATCGTCACCAGCGGCATCTACAAGATGATCCAGATGAGCATCATCGGCGAAGAAAAAATGCGCGCCCTTACCGAGGCCGGCGCGCTGGACGGCGACCCGCTGCTGTCCACCGTGCTGCTGTTCGCGCTGTTCGGCTTCTTCGCCAAATTCTGGACCCATAACGGCCAGACCCTGGGCATGCAGGTGTGGGGCATCCGGGTACAGAACGCCGATGGCACAGCCATCAGCCTGTGGCAGGCATTGCTGCGGTTCGTGGTGTCGATTGCTTCGTTGCTGCTGGTGGGGCTGGGCTTCATCTGGTCGTTGTTCGACAAGCACAAGCGCAGCTGGCATGACATCTACTCGGATACGCAATTGGTGCGGATTCCCAAGAAGACGAAGTAAAAAAACACCGTGTCAGCGGATTGAAATACATTGTGGCGAGGGGATTTATCCCCGCTGGGTCGCGAAGCGGCCCAATTTGTTCATCCTGATACGCCGTGGTGTCAGGCTGTAGGGCTGCTTCGCAGCCCTACAGGGATAACTCCCCTCGCCACAAAAAACCTCGCAAGTCTCAAAATACTCTTCAGTGCCTCAAGCATTCCCCGCCAGTTTCATCCGCGCTGCCTGGGTGAAATCCAGCATGCGCTTGAGCGGGCGAATGGCCTGGGGGATCAACGCCGGGTCGACGAAGATCTCGTTGGTGCCTTCCTGCAGGCTCTTGAGGGTACGCTCCAGGGTATTCATCGCCATCCATGGGCAATGCGCACAACTGCGGCAGGCCGCGCCGTTCCCGGCGGTAGGGGCCTCGATGAAGACCTTGTCCGGGCACAACTGCTGCATCTTGTAGAAGATACCCCGGTCGGTCGCGACGATCAGTGTCTTGTTCGGCAGGCTCTGGGCCGCCGCGATCAACTGGCTGGTGGAGCCCACGGCGTCCGCCAACTCGATGACCGAAGTCGGCGACTCCGGATGCACCAGGATCGCGGCGTCCGGATAAAGGGCCTTCATATCCTCCAGTTGCTTGGACTTGAATTCCTCGTGGACGATGCAGGCCCCGTCCCAGAGCAGCATATCGGCGCCGGTCTTGCGCTGGATATAGGTCCCCAGGTGCTTGTCCGGGCCCCAGATGATCGTCTCGCCGTTGTCCATCAGGCTCTCGACGATTTCCAGGGCACAACTGGAAGTCACGACCCAGTCGGCACGCGCCTTGACCGCCGCCGAGGTGTTGGCATACACCACCACGGTACGCTCCGGGTGCTGGTCGCAGAACGCCGAGAATTCTTCCACCGGGCAGCCCAGGTCCAGGGAACAGGTGGCCTCCAGCGTCGGCATCAATACGCGTTTTTCGGGGTTGAGGATCTTGGCGGTTTCCCCCATGAACTTGACCCCGGCCACCACCACGGTCTTGGCCGGGTGGGCGTTGCCGAAGCGGGCCATTTCCAGGGAATCGGATACGCAGCCCCCAGTCTCCTCGGCCAGGGCCTGGATGATCGGGTCGCAGTAGAAGTGGGCAACCAGCACCGCGTCCTGAGCCTTGAGCTCGGCGGCGATGGCGGCGCGGTACCAGGCCTCCTGCTCGGCGCTCAGCGGCTTGGGCTGTTTGGCATCGAGATGGGCCTGGACTAGAAGGCGTTCGGAAATTTGCGTCATGTTCGCAAGACCTGCAAGCGCGTTCGCGCGAAAGTCGAGTATACACCCGGCTCCGGACCACTCGGGTACCGCCGGGAAAGTGGGTATCAATCAGGCACGGGACAGCGTGAAGCCGGCAAGGCTACAGAATATCCGGTCGATGCAAAAGATCATTCTGATCGACGTCCGGCCGGTACGCTCCGGCGCGTCCTCGACGCCCTGCCGCAGGCGAACGAGGGCCGCGTCAACCTGACTGAAATGTAATCACTCGCCCCGCTCGCCTGTGTCATCGTTACCTTCAGATCTGCACGGGGAAATGCTCCCCGGGCACGTTGCGAATCGACGGACGGACATTTATCGATGCAAACGAACACCTCCCGACGAACCTTCGTAAAGGGCTTGACCGCTGGCGGCATCCTCGGTGGCCTGGGCCTGTGGCGCGCGCCTGTCTGGGCACTGACCGGCCCTGACCAACCCAATGTACTGAGCGGCACCGAATTCGACCTGTTCATTGGCGAAAGCCCGGTCAATTTCACCGGCCACCCTCGTACCGCCCAGACCATCAACGGCGGCATCCCCGGCCCGCTGCTGCGCTGGCGCGAAGGCGACACCGTGACCCTGCGGGTACGCAACCGCTTGAAGGACACCACATCCATTCACTGGCACGGCATCATCCTGCCGGCCAACATGGACGGTGTTCCAGGGTTGAGCTTCAAGGGCATCGAACCCGACGGCCAGTACGTCTACCAATTCAAGGTCCGTCAGAACGGCACCTACTGGTACCACAGTCATTCCGGCTTCCAGGAACAGTCCGGGGTCTATGGCCCGCTGGTCATCGATGCCCGGGAACCCGAGCCCTTCCAGTACGAGCGCGACTACGTGGTAATGCTCAGCGACTGGACCGATGAAGACCCCGCCGACGTCATTCGCAAGCTCAAGAAGCAGTCGGACTATTACAACTACAACAAACGCACCGTGGGCGACTTTATCGACGATGTCGCCAGCAAAGGCTGGGGCGCCACCGTGGCCGATCGCAAGATGTGGGCTGAAATGAAAATGAACCCCACCGACCTGGCGGACGTCAGTGGCGCCACCTACACCTACCTGATGAACGGCCAGGCGCCGGACATGAACTGGACCGGTCTGTTCAAGCCCGGCGAGCGGATTCGCCTGCGCTTGATCAATGGTTCGTCCATGACCTACTTCGACGTACGCATCCCTGGCCTGAAAATGACGGTGGTCGCTTCCGACGGCCAGTACGTCAACCCGGTGCAAGTCGACGAATTCCGGATTGCCGTGGCCGAGACCTATGACGTCATCATCGAGCCGACCGAACAGGCCTATACGCTATTCGCCCAATCGATGGACCGCACCGGGTATGCCCGTGGCACCCTGGCGGCCCGACCCGGACTCGCGGCCCCGGTGCCGCCGCTGGACCCTCGGCCGCTGGTCACCATGGACGACATGGGCATGGGCGGCATGGATCATGGCAGCATGGGCGCCATGGACCATGGATCGATGCAAGGCATGGATCACAGCCAGATGCCAGCAATGGACCACGGCTCCATGCAAGGCATGGATCACAGTGAAATGCCCATGATGGATCACGGCGCCATGCCAGGCATGGGCGATATGCCCACCCATCCTGCGTCGGAAAAAGACAACCCGCTGGTGGACATGCAGGCCATGAGCGTCAAGCCCAAGCTCGACGACCCCGGCATGGGCCTGCGCAACAACGGCCGCAGGGTACTGACCTATGCGGACCTTCGCAGTACCTTCCCCGATCCGGACGGTCGCGAACCGGGCCGCACCATTGAATTGCACCTGACCGGCCACATGGAGAAATTCGTCTGGTCATTCAACGGCGTGAAGTTCTCGGACGCTGCGCCGTTGCTGTTCAAGTACGGCGAGCGACTGCGCATCGTACTGGTCAACGACACCATGATGACTCACCCCATCCACCTGCATGGCATGTGGAGCGACCTGGAGGATGAAGACGGCCAGTTCATGGTGCGTAAACACACCCTCGACGTGCCACCGGGCTCCAGGCGCAGTTATCGGGTCACCGCCGATGCCCTCGGACGCTGGGCGTATCACTGCCACCTGCTCTTTCACATGGAAATGGGCATGTTCCGTGAAATCCGGGTACAGGAATGAGGAGCCGAATCATGACCACCCACATTCATTACCCCCTTGTGTCGATGATGTTCATGGCCAGCCTGGCACAGGGCATCGCCACGCCCGCCTGGGCGGCGAGCCACGACATGCAAGGCATGGATCACAGCCAGATGCAGGGCATGGATTCGATGCAGGGCATGCAGTCGATGGATTCGCCCACCACCAGCCGTACGCCGATCCCCGAACCGAGCGCGGCCGACCGTGCGGCGGTCTATGAAGATCACGGCGGTCATGCGGTGCATGACAGTGCACTCAACTCGTTCTTCCTGGTCAACCAGCTGGAATGGCAGGACGCCGACGAGGGCAGCGCCGTGAGCTGGGACGCCTCCGGCTGGATCGGCGGCGATATCGACCGGTTGTGGCTGCGCTCCGAAGGCGAACGCACCAATGGCAAGACCGAGGAAGCCGAGCTCCAGGCCCTCTGGGGCCATGCCATCAGCCCCTGGTGGGACGTGGTGGCGGGCGTGCGCCAGGACTTCAAGCCGGGCGAGCCGCAGACCTGGGCCGCCCTGGGCCTACAGGGCATGGCACTGTACAACTTCGAAACCCAGGCCACGGCATACCTCGGCGAAAACGGCCAGAGCGGGCTACGCCTGGAAGGCGACTACGACATTCTGTTGACCAACCGCCTGATCCTGCAGCCTACCGCCGAAGCCAACTTCCATGGCAAGGACGATCCGGCCCGCGCGGTAGGCTCAGGCTTGTCGAACACCGAACTGGGGCTGCGGCTGCGCTATGAGATCCGCCGCGAATTCGCCCCCTACATCGGCGTCACCTGGAACCGCGCCTACGGCAACACCGCGGACTACGCCCGGGAAGAAGGCGACGACCGCAGCGAAGCGCGCCTGGTCCTGGGTGTGCGCCTGTGGTTCTGATCGGTTGACCTCATTCGATCCCCCAAAAAACCAGAAAAAACCGTTGTAGGAGTCCTTGCATGTCATTGATCAAAACCGCTGTCATCACCGTCGCATTGTCCGCTGGCCTGTTGGGCAGCGGCCTGGCCCAGGCCCATCCCAAGCTGCTGTCCTCCAACCCCGCCGATGGCGCGCAGGGGCCGGCGCCAGCGAAAATCGAACTGCATTTTTCCGAAAACCTGATGACGAAGTTCTCCGGCGCCAAGCTGTTGATGACCGAGATGCCCGGCATGTCGGCCCATTCGCCGATGGCGATGCCGGCCAAGGTATCTGGCAGCGATGATCCCAAGACGATGGTCATCACCCCGAACACCCCGCTCACGGCGGGCACCTACCAGGTCCAATGGCGCGCCGTGTCGTCCGACACTCACCCGATCACCGGCAACGTCACATTCAAGGTGAAGTGATCTTGAGCGACTCGATCAATCTCGAACTGATCAACATCGCTCTGCGCCTGGCCCTGTATCTGGACCTGATGCTGTTATTCGGGCTCGCGGCATTCGGCCTTTATGGCCTGCGGGGCCGGGAGCGCAGGTCTGGCGAGGTGTTGCCTTTCGCGGGGCTCCTGGCGACGACGGCACTGGTGGGCGTGTTGCTTTCCATGGCCGGCATGTTATGCATGGCCTGGAGCATGAGCGGCGTTTCGGACTGGGCGGAGCTGCGCCCGCATGTCGAAATGATGGTGCTGGAGACTGACGTGGGCACGAGCTGGAGCCTGCGGGTCCTGGCGCTGATACTGGCCACTGTCGCCGCGACGCAAAGCAAGCGCTGGCCGACCGCCAGCCTGTGGCTGGTCACACTGGCCGCGGGTGCTGCCGTTGCGACACTGGCCTGGGCCGGTCATGGGGCCATGGATGAAGGTGAACGACGGACCTGGCATCTGATCACCGACTTCCTGCATCTCTGGGCCGCCGGGGCCTGGGTCGGCGCCTTGGCCGCGTTCGTCCTGCTGCTGCGCCAGGCCGAACATCGGCTGTCGGTGCTGGCTCGAACGCTCACCGGCTTCGAAACCGCCGGGGCCGTGATCGTGCTGGTCATCAGCATGACCGGTGCGGTGAATTACCTGTTCATCGTAGGCCCGACGCTGGATATCCTTCCGGACAGCCTCTATGGCCAGTTGATGGCGCTCAAGCTCGGCCTGTTCATGGCCATGCTGACATTCGCCGCGCTGAACCGCTTTCATCTGAGCCCACTGCTGGAGCAGGCCAGGCAAACCGGCGAGCATCGTGTGGCGGTGAATGCCCTGAGGCGCAGCATGGCCCTGGAGTTATCGGTGGCAGTGATCATCCTGGGGCTGGTCGCCTGGCTGGGCACGCTGAGCCCGGGAATAGACGCCTAGGCTCTGTATGAAAAGTCTTGATTCGAAGGTCGGGCAAGGCGAAATCAGCCGAGCAAGCGCAGTGTACTGGCGCGCATGAGCATGCCGAGGCTGTTTTCAACGCAGCCTGAACGAATATCAAGGCTTTTCGTACAGAGCCCAGGCCGATCAGAGGCCGGCGATGCGTCAGCAGCGCTGGCCCCCGTACTCAGCCCCACCTTCGGGCGCATCTAATTTTTCGATACCGCCCGCCAGTTTTCAGTTTGCCCCCGCCGCCGCTCCCCAGCCCTAATGATGCTTTGCTCAGTCAAGGCTCTGTTATGGAAAACGTTCGAACTTCAAGTACTCACGCCGTCTGGCTGATGGTCAGCGTGGTATTGGTAGCCCTGAACCTGCGACCCTCGATGGCCGCGGTCGGGCCATTGTTGTCAGCCATTCGCGGCGAGGTACCGTTGAGTTTCAGCGCCGCCTCGCTGCTGACCATGTTGCCGGTCATGGCCATGGGCCTGGCGATGTTCCTGGGCATGCGCATTGCCCTGCGCATCGGCGAACACCGCACGATCGTACTGTCGTTGTTGATCATCGGCCTGGCCACCGCGTCGCGCCTGTACCTGGACAGCGCCGTCGAACTGATCGTCAGCGCCGTGGTGGCCGGGTTGGGGATCGCCCTGATCCAGGCGGTGATGCCGGCCCTGATCAAGTCACGCTACAGCGACAATGTCTCGCTGTTCATGGGGCTGTACGTCACCTCGATCATGGGCGGGGCGGCACTTGCGGCGTCATTTTCACCCTTCGTCCTGTCGCAGACCGGTAGCTGGCGCATCGGCCTGGCCATCTGGGCGATCCTGGCGCTGGTGGCCCTGGGCTGCTGGTATGCCCAGCGCTCGTCCGTGACTCCATTGCCCGAAGCACCGAGCCGCAACCAGGAGTCGTTTTTCAGCAACGGCCGGGCCTGGTTGCTGGCGATTTTCTTCGGTTTGGGCACCGCCTCCTACACCTGTGTGCTGGCCTGGCTGGCGCCTTACTACGTGGAAAAAGGCTGGAGCGAGCAGCATGCCGGCCTGTTACTGGGGTTCCTCACGGCGATGGAAGTCCTGTCGGGCCTCGTCACCCCGGCCATCGCCAACCGCAGCCAGGATAAGCGCCTGGTGCTGGCCGTCCTGCTGGCCCTGATCATGGCGGGTTTCTGTGGCCTGATCCTCAGCCCGGAACGCTTCAGCCTGCTGTGGCCTTGCCTGTTGGGGCTGGGTATCGGCGGCCTGTTCCCGATGAGCCTGATCGTCTCCCTCGACCATCTGGACAATCCGCGCCGGGCCGGCGGCCTGACGGCCTTCGTGCAAGGCATCGGCTATCTGATCGCCGGGCTTTCACCGCTGATCGCCGGGATGATCCGGGATCAGCTGGGCAGCTTCGAATGGGCCTGGTGGTCGCTCACCGCGGTGATGGCACTGATGATCCTGATGGTGTTGCGCTTCAATCCCAAGCAGTACGCGCGGCATATCAGCTAGGCGGCCGATTCCTCTCGTCTCAACGAACAAGGGCCGCAATGAATGCGGCCCTGTCTTTGTCGAACCTTACCCATGACCGGCCGACGGACTTGCCCATCATGACATTCCAGTACGCACACACAGGAATAAGACCTTGATGAAAAACGTCGGTTTTGCGGCCGCTCACTGGGGCATGCTCATTTGGGCGATGCTGATCGCCTCGTCCTTCTTCGCGGCGGCCCAGGTCAGCCAGACCATCGATCCGATTCTGCTTACCGGCCTGCGGCTGCTGTTTTCCGCCCTGATGTTCCTGCCGCCGCTGCTGTTGAAAAACACCTCGCCCATCACCGCCAGGGGATTGCTGGCCCATGCCGTGCTCGGCCTGCTACTGGCGACCTACTTCGGTTCGCTCTTCGAGGCATTGCGCTATACCTCAGCGGTCAACACGGCGACGTTGTACACGCTGGTGCCGTTGATGACGTTGTTCTTCGAAGTTTTCCTGTTGCCCAGCCCGAGCCTCAAGAGCCGTTTGCTACCCATGCTGATCGCGGCGGCCGGGGCGGTGTTGCTGACACTCAAGGGGTCCGCGCCGGGGCAGATGCCCGCGCTCTACCCGGTGCTGGTCTTTGGTGCCGGTTGCCTGGCGATGGCGTTGTACTCGCCCCTCAGCCAGCGGTTCAAGGCCAATGCACTGCAAGGGCGGGATCCGGTGGCGATGACGTTCTGGAACATGCTGTTCGGCTCGCTGTTTCTCTTGGTGTTCTGCCTGTTCAGTGGCGGCTGGCGCAGCGGCTTGCAACTGTCGACGCTGGATATTGGCTGGCTGGTCTACCTGGCGCTGTTCGGCACTCTCGCCACGTTCTGGCTGTTGCACCGGGCCATCGGGGTGATCGCACCGTCAACGGTGATTTCCTACGTGTACCTCAACACGCTGTTCGTGACGCTGCTCAACTGGTTCTGGTTCAGGCAGCAACCGATGGCCCTGGAGATCATCGGCGCTGCGCTGGTGGGTGCGGGGATGCTGGCGCTGGTGATTTCAAGCCGTAACACGAGAACCGTTACGGCCTGAAATCGTCCCAGGCCGGTACGATCATACCGAGCCTGTAGGTGAAACCGGGCTCCAGCGCTCCAGCTCCCGTTCAAGGAAAGCCGCGACCGCCAACAACCGCTCTTCCTGCCAGTGGGGCCCGACGATCTGGATGCCGATGGGCATTGCGGTGACGGGATCGGTGCCGGCGCGGATCACCACCGCCGGCGAACCGCTGAGGCTGAACGGGAAGACGAAGGCGTAGCGATCGCGGTCCTGCAGGGACTCCCCATGCCGGAACGCGACGTCCGGGAATACCGGGCAGATGAACAGGTCATGCTGCTTGAAGAACTTCGCCAGCTGATAGCGGAACGTGTCGATCGCGATCCAGTCGCGCTTGACTTCATCCACGGTCAGTTCCACGGTTTCGCTCATGTCCAGCAACTGGGCGATGGCCGGTGTGAAGCGACGCTTGCTCATCGAGTCGAACAATTGCCGCCAGCCGCGCCCGGCGTCGGCGCCGGTGATGAACACCCGCCACAGCACATCGCAGGCCTCCTCGAGCATCGGCGGAGCCACCGGGCTCACTTGCGCCACCACCGTGCCCAGGCACCGCTCGACCTGTCGCAGCACCTGGCTTACCGCCGCGCTGACCGGGGTCCGGCTGGACTCCGAGAACAGCGCGACGCGCAGGCTGGCCAGCGGCTCGCTTTCGGCGAACGGTACATCGACGGTGTCCGGATCATGTCCGTCGGCGCCGCTGATCAACGGCCCGAGCAGGGCAAGGTCATCCACATAACGCCCCATCACGCCAAAGGCCGAAGTCATGTGGAACAGCCCGGAGCGGTCGTTGGGGAACTGGCCGGTCAGCGGAACCCGGCCCTGGGTCAGCTTCAGGCCGCAGATGCCATTGAAATGGGCCGGAATGCGCACACTGCCGCAAGCATCGGATGCCAGGCCGGCCGGCGAGCAGCCGGCGGCGATGGCTGCCGCCTCCCCTCCACTGCTGCCGCCGGCGGAGCGTTGCAGGTCGTGGGGGTTGAGGGTGCGGCCATAGATCAGGTTCTCGGTTTCGAAGGCCATGCACAGCTCGGGCACGTTGCTGATGCCCAGGATGATCGCGCCGGCCTGCCGAAGCCGGGCCACGGCCGTCGCGTCCTGCTGGCTGGGCTCGCCCAGCAGTTCCTCCAGCCCGCGGGACATCTTGAACCCGCGGACATGAAGGACATCCTTGATGGTGATGGGAATGCCGTGCAGCGGGCCGCTGATCTGCCCGACGCGGGCCATTTCGTCAGCCTCCCGCGCCTGGCGGCGCAGTTCCTCCACCGGAGCCAGCTGGATCAATGCATTGATCTGCCGGTTACGCTCGGCGATGCGCTGCAGGTAGAACTCCAGCAACGTGACGCTGGTCAGCACGCCCCGTCGCAGCAGGCCGGCCATTTCCCTCAAGGTCAGCGTATCGGGGTTGAACATGCTCACGACGCCTCCTTGCTGCGCAGCCACTTGTTGGGCAACTGATACATGTTGCGCACCACCAGGGAGAACGCCTTGACCGCCAGCGCCGGGCGTCGGTCAATGGCGGCCAGGGCTTCTTCGACCATCGTCAGGACATGACGCAATGCGTCGGAGGAAATGTTCAGCGGCGGATAGAAGCGCAACACCGGGCGCTCGGCCTTCTCGTTCATCGAATGCCCGGCATGAATACCGCGCTTGCCCAGTTCCATGCTCATCAGGGCTTCATAGACCGAGCCGCGCAGACGCAGGCCAGTCATCAGGCCCACACCCGGCACGTCCTCGACGATGTGCGGATAACGCAGCGCCAGGCGCTGCAGGCCATGACGCAGCAAGCCGCCGTTGACCCGCGACTGCTCCACCAGGTTGTGCTGTTCAATGTAATCGATGGCCGCGAGCGCCGAAGCGCATGCCACCGGGTGCCCGCCATTGGTACGCGTATCGGGCTCGATCTCGCTGAGCGGGTACTGAGTGGCCAGGCGCTGGCTGTACATGGCACAGGCGAAAGAGGTGTAGCCGCCGGTTAGGCCCTTGGAGAGGATCATGATGTCAGGCACCACGTCGTCATACTGCACGGCGAACCATTTGCCGCAGCGACCGAAACCGGTCTGGATTTCATCCGCCACCAGCAGGGTGCCGGTGGCATCGCACAAGGCCCGCAGGTTGGCCATATAGCCCACCGGAGGTACCTGCAGGTGTGCGCCGCCCAGGATCGGCTCGACGTACACGGCGCACACGCCCTCGCCCACGGCTTTTTGCAGGGCGGCGAAATCGCCATAGGGCACGCAGGTGACCTCCGGGGAGTCGATGCCATAGCTGCTGTGGTTCTGGCGCTGGCCGAGAATGCTCATCGCCGCCAGCGTCTTGCCGTGGTAGGAGCCACTCATCACCACGATCCCGCGCCGATGCGGCTGGATCCGCATCGCATAGCGCAGGCTCTGTTCCACCGCTTCGGCGCCGGACACCATGTACTGCACGTCGCCCCACTCCCCCGGCACCAACTGGCACAGGCGCTCGGACAATTTGTCCTGCAGCGGATGGCGCCGGCCTTCCGGCACCCAGGCCAGTTGGTTCAACTGCGCCTGCACCTGCTCGCGCACCATCGGGTTGCGGTGCCCGACGATGAACACCCCATAGCTGCATGCGCAGTCGATGAAGCGCTTGCCGTTGTGGTCGGTGACATGGATGCCATCGGTTTCCTGTTCGACCGTGGTCTTGCCCAGGCGATACAGCTTGGCTGCCGATGCGCTCCAGTGCCGCTGGCAATCGTCCAGCAGTTGTTCATGCGGCCTGAGTAAGGACATGGCTCAGCGTCTCCTTGATGATGTTTGCGGCACGTTGGATATGTTCGGGACGAGCGGTGATCGGGCAACGCAGGATCAACTCGCGACCGCGAGGAACGCTGACATAGACGCCTTTTTCATAGAGCGCCTCGCACACCGCGCTCGGTTGCAGGTCGTCGGTCAGCGGCAGGCTGACCCAGGCGCCTTCGGCCACGGCACCGAATGACGCCAGGGTCTGTGCCAGTCGCTGACCGTTCTCCTGGCATTGCCGGGGCGAGTCGTGGCTTTGCACGTAGTCGAGTGCGGTCAGGGCCGCCACGCAGGCCATTGGGTTACCGGCCGTGGTGCTGCCGTGCTTGGCTGGGCTGCTGCGGCCGTAGACCTGCCAGGCCATGCGCTCGCTGCAGGTATAGGTGCCGATGGGGATCGCACTGCCGCCCAGGGCACCGCCTAGCACGACGATGTCCGGCACGGCGCGATAGCGCTGGAAACCGAACAGCGTACCCAGGCTGCCAAGGCAGCTCTGGGTATCGACGGCGATGACCGGTACCGTTGCCTGCGCCGCGCGGGCGTGCAAGCGCTCGACCAGCGCCGGCTCGAGCATCTGCAGTCGACCGTTCGCATCGAGACGGGTGTTGCTGTGGCATACCGCGAAGCAATCGCTCCAATCCACCGTGTCCAGATCGGCAAGGTGACGAATGGCCACCCGCTTGAAGCCCAGGAAACCCTGCGCCGGCAGATCGCCCTGCGTGGCATTGAGGCAACGCCCGTAAGTCAGCGAGCCGTAATCGCCGCCCTGGACGAACACGATGGTGTTGCCCTTGGGCTTGAGGCCCTTGCACAGCTTCAGAGCGCCTTCGAAGGCTTCGTCACCGGAGCTGCACACATAGGAACTGACCAACGGCTCCGGCAGCAACTCCGCCAGGCGGCGGCACAAGGCAATCAGCGGTTCGGACATCAGCACCCGATTGGACAGGCCCATGACCTGCGCCTGACCAGTCACCGCCTCGATCACCGCCGGCACCTGGAAACCGAACCCGCCGGTCAGGTCGATGATCTGCCGGCCCTCGCCATCCAGGTAGGTCTCGTACTGCCCGCCAATAATATAGTTATCGTTTTTCATGGGACCTCTCAGCGATAGCTCAGGGCGTTGAAAATGCGCCGACGGTCGTCGACGATGGTTTCACGGCCGTGCATGACCCGACGGTTATCGATCATCACCACGTCATGGTCGCGCCAGCCCACCGCAACGGTGTACTGGGCCGATACTTCGGCGATCTCGGCCAGGAACTGGGCTGGAATCGCCTGCCCGCTCACCGTGTCGATCACCGGCGCTTCGTAATTGAACGACGGTCCCAGGATGCTGTTGGCAAAGGCCGGGCGCTGGCTGAAGGCGGAAGTGAGGATCGCCGAGGTGCTGAAGGCGTAGTGGATCGAATCGTCGGAGGGGTTGAAGGAAATCAGGGTTTGCGGATCATCGCCGATGATCTGCAGCAGATCATCGATGACCACGGCCGCCGGGTCCGACAAGGTCGGCGAGTAATGGCAGACCAGACGGCGCCACTTTTCCCCCGCCACGGTGCGGCTGTAGCGAATCGGGTTTTCTTCGAAAAAGCTGCGGCAGGCCGGGGACAGTTTCGCCAGTACCTTCTCACCGTCGCATATCGTGGTTTGCGAGCCCTTGCGCGGCGCTTCCTGGCAATAGAACCAGGTCATGTCCGGCCAGAACGGCGAGTTGCCATTTTCGCAGTGCAGCCCTACAGCCTGGCGCCCGGCATCCACCAACTGTGCCGCACCGCCAACCATGACCCGGGCCGGATCCAGGCTCAAACGGGAGCTGTTGCGCTTGACGTAGGCGCTGAAGTCCTCGGCGCTGTGGATGCAGTTGCGAAACAGCACGACACCGTAGTGCCCCAGCAGCTCGTACAGCTCAGCCTTGCCCAGGCTGGCGAAGTGATGGGCGTCGACGATGGAGACGTCCGGGTTTTCAAAGTGAAAGGCAGGTGTGCTCATTGGATGCGTTCCCTTGCAGAGTGGAAAAAACAGTGGCGATATCGGCGCGTTTCGGCCGGCCGGTAACGGTGTAGAGCTGCTCGATCAGCGGATCGTCCTTGGTCAACAACCAGAGCCGGTTCGGCCGCTCGATATCGGAAAAACGCCCGCTCGACCAGGCCACCAGCTCATCGCTGGGCGGTGCCGACTCGACGCACAACAACGCCACCAGACCGTGCTGCTCGTCGAAAAACACAGCGGCATCGTGCACGCCCGGGTATTTGCGGTACTCCAGCTCGACCTGTTCTGGGCTGACGTTGCGGCCGTTGGGCAGGCAGATCACGTTCTTCTTGCGTCCGTGTACATAGAGATAGCCGTCTTCGTCGAGCATCCCCAGGTCACCGGTGTCCATCCAGCCGTCGCCAGACATGGAGCATGCGCTGGGGTCGGTCCCCGAATAACCGCTGAACAGCGAGCTGCTCTTGACCTCGATGGTCTGGTCGGCGCCGATGCGCACCTGGACATGGGGAAGCGGCTTGCCGACGCTGCCCAGGCGTTGCTGTTCGCGGGTGTTCACACTGACCACCGAAGCGTTCTCGGACAGCCCATAGCCCTGGTACACCTCGATACCCTGCTCGGCCAGGTCGCGCAGTGCATCGATGCTCACCGCCGCGCCACCGCAGGTGATATGTGCACCGGACTTGAGGTAACGCCCCAGCCGCTCGCCCGGCTCGCCGCCGTCGTTCAGTTGCTCGAGGAAACGATTGACCATGACCGGCGGCACCGTCAGGGCCGTTGGCTGGACTTGCAGGATCCAGTCGACCAGACGTTGTGGCGAAGCGCCGGGTTCGCCGAGCAATGCTTCGCTCGGGGGCAGGAAATGCACGGTTCCACCGGCCAGCAGCGGCAGGTAGGCGGCGGTGACCTGTTCAAGCAGCAGACTCAGCGGCACCAGCGATAGGTAACGACGATGGGCACCGACCGGCATGCGCTCGCGCAGCGACGCCAGTACCGCACCGACAGCCTGGGTGCTCAAGCGCACGCCTTTAGGCCGGCTGGTGGTGCCCGACGTATGAATGATCTTGCAGATCCAGTCGCGATCACCCTCCGGCGCATGCAGCAATGGCTGCTCGATCACCGGCTCGTTCAGGCGCCGCAGGCGGCTGTCGGGAAAATTCAGCTTCCAGCGTTGCGCCAATGTCCGCTGCCCGACAGCGTCCACCAGAAAGCCGTCACAGCGTTCGGCCAGGTGTTCGGCCTGGGATTGACTGAACGCCAGGGGCAGCGGCAGCGCGGTGATCCCGGCGAACAGACAGGCCAGGTCGGCTACCAGCCAATCGCTGCTGTTACGGGTCGCGATCCCCAATACCACGTGGTCGCCATGGGCCGGGCTGGCGAAGCGCAGTTGCAGCTCAGCCGCCAGGTTCAGCGCCCGGTGCTCCAGCTCGCCATAGGTCAGTTCCACCCGTTCGGTGGCCGACGTCCAGTCGACCGCGCAAATGGCCTGGGGATCGCTGTGCAACGCCTGCTTCAATTGATCGATGAATCCGCCACTCATGGTTGCGCCCTCGCCAGGGAATCGCTGGGCAGTTGAGTGAACGAGGTATTGAGGGTCATGGCCGCGAAACGGGAACGCTTCGGATCGACCCGGATGAAACCGGTCACCGGCAGCTTGGAATAATAGGTTCCCCAGTTCTTGCCGCCGTCGTCGGCCAGACGGTTGGGATCTGCGGTCAGCAACGGCTCGAAATCGATCTGGCAACTTTCCATCATTTGCCGAACGCGGGGCGTAACCGTGCACAACAGGTAATGCCCACCCATGCACCAGGACAACAGCGGAATCATATTAACGAGAATCATTCCTGCCGTAAGGTGATGGGAAATCAGGTTACCGATCTCGACAATATTCGAACGCTCGATCGTTTTTTCGAAACGCTCGGACAGGATTTCATCGATCGGTTGTGTCAGGTATTGCTCGGAAAACAGAATGCGGTGGTCCGCAAACGTAATACCGGCACATGCAAGAATGCGATCAGCCTGATCCTGAGTGACCGCAAAGTATTGTGGGTTCGGTTCAACGGATGCCGAATAAGAACTTCGAAACTTCTCTTTCACTACTTCAGTGGCTTGCACCCATAACGGTGTTTGAGTTTCAGCGACACGTATTTGCATTTCGTCCTCCTCCGTCCTTGTGCAGGATTTCTAAAAAAAGCGAGGCGAGCATATTTAAGAAAATTCCTACAAGCCATTTAAAAAATAAATTGCTTCCGCTAATATATAAATAAATGCCTTTGTCATAAAAACAAAGCACGCTAGCCCATGGATTGTGTCGAGAAGGACCTTATGCTCAATAGCAATTTGCTTAGAAAGCTGGACATGCAGGACTTGATGGTGTTCGTCGCGGTGTATGAGCAGAGCAGCGTTACCGAAGTCTCCGAAGCCCTGTGTGTCAGCCAGTCCACCGTGAGTTACTGCCTGAAGAAGCTGCGTACCAGCTTCGAAGATGAGTTGTTCATTAATACCCGTAGTGGCATGCGGCCAACAAACAAAGCCAATGCCATGTACAGCCATATCGTCAAGATTCTGCAGACGATAAATACCTGCCACTCAGGCCTGCAAACCTTCGACCCCATGCAGAATGAAATAACTTTCAATATTTGTGCGCCGGAATACTTCGAGTTATTGATTCTACCCAAACTGGTCAAGCGTTTTATTGGCAGCCACTTTCCCATAATTATCAATATAACGAAATTCCATAAAGATATTCCCGCCGAGGAACTAATGGATGGTCGTTTCGATCTGGTCGTTTGTTTCGGCCCCAACTTTCATCGCGGTGCCAAGGGGCTGCGCTCGCAAGTATTACTGGAAGATGAACTGGTCTGCGTGATCGATAAGAATTTTGACTTCCCGCAGGAGGCGTTCAGCCTGGAAGCGTTCGTCGCTTGCCAACACGTCTTTCCGACGCCCTGGACCTCCGACACCAACATGATCGATGGCTGGCTCGCCCGACAGGGCTATAGCCGACAGATCGTCGCTCGGGCCAACAGCTATGTGGCGGCGTTGAACATGATCACCGGGACCGAATTCGTACTGACCCTGCCCCGACGCATCCAGGCCCTGACCTGCGACGAAGACAGGTTCAGCCATCGCAAGGCACCGACCGGCTTGCCGAATTTCACGCTGGATATGATGTGGAGCGAGAAACCAGGCCAGGACAGCGCCAACGTCTGGTTTCGCGAGCAGATCGTGAAAATCTGCGCAGAGGATGGCCTGCTCTGATTCCAGCCCGGAGCCGCGGTTCGTCTCGCGGCTCCGGGCCAGTGAGTTTTCTACAGGCAAAAAAAAATCCGGAAATCCTCACTTTCGTGGGCCTTCCAGACTTTTAAAACTGCTGAATATGGTGGGTCGTGTAGGATTCGAACCTACGACCAATTGGTTAAAAGCCAACTGCTCTACCAACTGAGCTAACGACCCGCTTCGTGGTGGCGCGTATAATACTGATTTCTAAGGACTATTCAACACCTAATTTGAAAAAAATCAAAAATAAGGGGTTGGATCGCTCACGCCCGCCGCTGCGAAGCCTTCGGCGCGCAAGCGGCAGCTGTCGCATTTACCACAGGCACGGCCCTGATCGTCCGCCTGATAGCAGGAAACGGTCAGTCCATAATCCACGCCCAGCTTCACACCTGCCTGGACAATTTGCGCCTTGCTCAGATTTTGCAGTGGCGCCTGGATGCGAAAGCCCTGGCCTTCCACACCGGCTTTGGTCGCCAGGTTGGCCATGCGCTCAAAAGCCTCGACGAATTCCGGGCGGCAATCCGGGTATCCGGAATAATCCACCGCGTTGACGCCGATGAAAATGTCCCGCGCCCCCAGCACTTCAGCCCAACCCAACGCCAGCGACAGGAATACCGTGTTGCGTGCAGGTACGTACGTCACCGGTATGCCTTCGCTCGGGGCTTCAGGGACATCGATAGAACTGTCGGTCAACGCCGAGCCGCCAATGCCGTTGAGGTTCAGGCCGATCACCTTGTGTTCCACCACGCCCAGATCACGGGCTACCCGCTCGGCGGCTAGCAGTTCAGCACGATGGCGCTGACCGTAGTCGAAGCTCATGGTATAGCAACGGTAGCCTTCGGCGCGGGCCATCGCCACGACCGTTGCCGAATCCAGGCCGCCGGACAACAGGATGACCGCACGTTTTTCCACTGTGTTCGATTGCTCTGTCATATCAGCGCCCCGGCTCGTCGTTCCAAAGATATTTATGCAGCTGCAATTGCAGGCGCACCGGCAGGTTATCTGCCACTACCCAATCCGCCAGATCGCGAGCGTTCAAGTCGTGATGGCTGGGGGAAAACAATACCTCCCCCGCTCGCTGGTCGAGCCCGTACTGAATGAGCTTGGACACAGCCCAGTCGTAATCCTCACGCGAGCAGATCACGAACTTGACCTGATCGTTGCGTGTCAGCAGCTCGATGTTTTCGTAACGGTTGCGATGCGCCTCCTTGGAGCCTGGGGTTTTCAGGTCCAGGACGCGACTGACCCGCGTATCGACCGCCGAGATATCCAAAGCGCCGCTGGTTTCCAGCGAGACCTCGTAACCGGCATCACACAGCCGTTTGATCAAGGGAATGGCATTGGGTTGCGCCAGCGGCTCGCCGCCCGTAACGCAGACATAGCGCGGACGATAACCGGCCACTTGCTCAAGGATATCGTCGAGGGTTCGCAGAGTGCCGCCGCTGAAAGCGTAGGCACTGTCGCAGTATTGGCAGCGCAACGGACAACCGGTGAGCCGCACGAATACAGTGGGCAGCCCGGCCGTTCGCGTTTCACCCTGCAACGAGTAAAAAACTTCGGTGATTCTCAATGTGTCTTGCATAGTCGCCACGGGCGTAACAGCTAAACAGGCCGTCCGCCTCCGTCAGGCACTTCAAGGAACCCCGCCAACGCGCGGGCCCCAAAAAGCGTGTTTCATGAAAAGGGCGTGAATTCTAACGAAAAAACCCGCGACAGGCGCGGGTTTCTTCAAAAGCTGGCAGGTCTACATCCGCTGCAAGTCACGCTGAGCCAACTGAGCGGCGGATGTGCCCGGGTACTGGGCCACCACCTGTTGCAGGATCCCCTTGACCTTGTCGGTATGGCCGAGGCGACGCTCAACATCAGCAAGCTTGTATAGCGAATCCGGGACCTTGGCATGCTTTGGGTACAACTGGGAGACCTTGGCGAACGCCTGTCCGGCGCCTTGCAGGTCACCCTTTGCCAGGTTCACTTCACCCAGCCAGTACTGGGCGTTGCCCGCGTATTGGCTGTTGGGGTATTTGCGCAGGAAAGCGCCGAAGGCCTGGCTGGCCTTGTCGAAATCCTTGGCCTTGATCAGGTCGAAGGCAGCGTCGTAATAGAGCTTTTCCTTCGCCGGATCAGCCGGCTCACCGCCGGCGGCAGGTGCTGGAGCGGTTGCCCCCGCGCCTGCAGCTGCACCGGGGGCATTCAAGTCGCCACCGGCTGGAGAATTCTCAGGAGTCGCGGCAGGTGCAACACCGGTTCCTATGCGCCGATCAAGATCCTGGTAACGTTCCAGGTTTTCCTGCTTCATGCGCGATACTTCGTTTTGCAGCACTTCAATCGCGCCTTGCTGGCGTGATATCTGATCCTGCATTTGCTGCAGTTGGTTGAACAGCTCGCCCTGTGCCGAGACAGGGGCCGAAACCCCTCCCCCGGCATAGGCGCCGTTCGTACCGTAACCCGCAGGCGGATAACTGCTCCCGCTATTGTTATAGCCGGAATCGTTATCGACCACAGGAACCGCAGCCCACGCCGCAAGCGGCGCGAGGCTGAGAGCCAGAACAGTTACAGCACGACGGCACGTTCGCATGACGAATTACTTACGCAGTTCGACGCGACGGTTTTGAGCCCAGGACTGCTCGTCGTTGCCGGTAGCAACTGGACGCTCTTCGCCGTAGGAAACCAGTTCCAGCTGAGCTGGGGAAACACCTTGCAGTACCAGGTAGCGCTGAACGGCTTTCGCACGACGCTCGCCCAGAGCCATGTTGTACTCACGAGTACCACGTTCGTCGGTGTTGCCTTCCAGGGTAACGCGGTTGCCGTTGGCTTTCAGGTCCTTGGCGTGAACGTCCAGAGCGCGCATGGCTTCTGGCTTCAGGTCCGAGCTGTCGTATTCGAAGTAGAAGGTGGTGATTGCGCGCAGAGCAGCTTCTTCGCTCAGGGAGCCGTCAACTGCACCAGTGTTTGCGCCGTAACCAGCGTTTGGATCAACAGCACCTTCACCGGCGTTGTCGCCGCCTTTGGACGAGCAACCTACAGCTACAGCCATGGCCAGAGCCAGCGCAGCAAATTTACCAAACTTCAGCATTTCCATCGTGAAACTCCTAATGAACCCCAGTGTGTTAAGTAAAACGTATTGCGCCGCGTCAGTTCAGGTAAGGGGACCAGGACGGTTCTCTGACTTCGCCTTGAGCGGTAGGAAGCGGGAGCCTCACGCGTCCGTTAATGGACACGAGCATCAGGACTCCCCGGCCCTGCTGGCGGGTGGCGTAGATTACCATGGTGCCGTTGGGCGCAACAGTAGGCGACTCGTCCAGAGTGCTATCAGTGAGGATTTTTACGCTACCGCGCTGCAAATCCTGAGCCGCCACCTTGAAATTGGTGAAGCCATCCTGGCGATGGATCATCACCAGGGTCTTTTCATCCGCCGACAGTTTAGGGTTGGCGTTGTAGTTACCCACGAACGTCACGCGTTCTGCACCGCCGCCACCGGCGCTGGTCTTGTAGATCTGTGGCTTGCCGCCGCGGTCGGAGGTGAAGTAGATGGTCGAACCATCCTTGCCCCAGAACGGCTCGGTATTGATGCCCGGGCCACTGGTGACGCGGGAGATCGATCGCGAAGCCAGGTTCATCACGTAGATGTCCGGGTTGCCGTCCTTGGACAGCACGAACGCCAGGCGGCTGCCATCCGGCGACCAGGCCGGCGCCCCGTTCAGGCCTTCGAAATTGGTGATCTGCTCACGACGACCGGTGTCGATGTGCTGGACGAAGATGCGCGGACGCTTCTGCTCGAACGACACATAGGCGATGCGCTTGCCATCGGGCGCGAAACGCGGAGACAGGATCGGCTCGCGCGATTGCAGCAGGGTCACGGCGCGAGCGCCATCGTAGTCGGAACGCTGCAGGGTGTAGCGGGTGTTCTTCTCGGAAAAGCGCTCGGCCGTCACGTAGAGCATGCGGGTAGAGAACGCACCCTTGATGCCGGTGAGTTTCTCGAACGACTGATCGGAGATGTAGTGCGCCATGTCGCGCAGTTGATCGACACTGCCCGACACGCTGCCGGTCAGCACTTGCTGCTCGGTGGCGACGTTGAACAGGGCGTACTGCACTTGCAGTCGGCCACCGGCCGGCACAATGCTGCCAACCATGATGTACTGGGCGCCCAGGGCCTTCCAGTCACGGTAGATGACTTCGCTGGCCTGGGTCGGCAGGCTGATCATGTTCTGTTTCGGAATCGGCGCGTAGTAACCCGAGTTACGCAGGTCATTGCCGATGATTTCCGCCATGTCGTCTGGCAGGACGCTACCGCCCTGCCAGCCGAACGGTACGACGGCGATCGGGGTGGCCCGATCGCTGCCGCTGGTGACCAGAATGTTCTTTTCCTCTGCCACCGCTATCCCTGCCAGGCAGCAGATAACGACAAGCATTCCTCGAAGAAGGTTTCTCACAAGGCTAGATCCTCAGGTGTGAATGTCATCTTGAATGAACGATACGGAGCGAAATCGCTCGGCTTCATTCCTTGCATTTCCGTCAATCGTCCAATGTTCTTGACCGCTGCAACCGCCGAAGCATCGAAAGGCCCGTCACCGCTGGACTTGGCCACGCTGACCGAGGCCACCGTGCCATCAGGCAACATGCCAATCTGCAATACCACCGTCATGCCTTGACGCGCCGAAGGTGGACGAGCCCAGCCTTCCGCCGCCCGGGCACGAATCAGATCATCGAAACTGCCGGCGACTTCATCGCCCTGCTCATCGGCCAAGGCCTGCTGGCGCTCCGGCGTGTCGGAAAGCAAATCTGCCAGGGCCTGGGCCTTTTTCTCTTCGGCGGATTTACGCGCTGCGTCCTGGGCCTTTTTCTTGGCGGCGTCGGCGGCGGCTTTCTTCTTCGCGTCTTCGGCGATTTTCTTTTTCGCCTCTTCAGCTTCAGCTTTCTTCTTGGCGTCTTCGGCCGCTTTCTTCTTCGCGTCCTCGACGATCTTCTTCTTCGCCTCTTCAGCGGCCGCTTTCTTGGCCTCTTCTTCCGCGGCTTTCTTGGCTTCTTCTTCGGCTTTCTTCTTGGCTATATCAGCCAATTGTTTCTCTTCTGCCTTCTTGGCCTCGGCGGCTTTCTTCGCCTCGTCGGCTTTCCTGGCCTCGTCAGCTTTCTTGGCCTCGTCGGCCTTCTTCGCTTCTTCGGCCTTTTGAGCAGCTTCCTCTTTCTTTTGTTCCGCGGCCCTTATCGCTTCCTGCTCGACCTTTTTCTGCTCCATCTGCTCGACTTCGGTCTGGCGCGCGGCAGACTTCTTCGCCTCGCCGGCAATCTTCTGGTTGGTCTGCGTGGTGGCCTGGCTCTTGGACTTGAGCTGGTACAGGGTCGCCTGCACGATCGGCTTGGCCGGCGGCAGCTCCGGGGTCATGGAGAAACTGACGAACAGCATGCCGAACACCAGCACATGCAGGCCAATCGCCCAGACGCTGGGCCAGAAGTAGCTTTCCGAGGCGGATGGCTCTCGCTGTTGCTGCATCAGGGCGCCTCAGTGATTAAGCCAACATTACCGACTCCGGCTTTCTGCAGACCACCCATGGCGCCCATCACGGCACCATAGTCGACGGTCTTGTCGCCGCGAATGAAGACCTGGGTACGCTTGCCGGCATCGTTGCCGACGCGAATGATCTTGGTCACCGCATCGGTCATCTGCGGCAAGGTCATGGCCCGGTCCTGCTGCTTCTCGGTGTCGACTTCGCTGCCAAGGTTCCAGTAGTAGGTCTTGTCAGCCTTGATCGAAATGGTCAGCACCTGGGTGTTGTTGTCCTGCGGCAAGGCTTCGCTGGAAACCTTGGGCAGATCGACCTTCACCCCCTGGTTGAGCATCGGCGCGGTCACCATGAAGATGACCAGCAGCACCAGCATCACGTCGATGTAGGGCACCACGTTCATCTCGGCGACCGGCTTGCGCTTGTTTCGGGCTCGAGCGATTAAAGCCATTGGGAAATACCTGCTTATTCTTCGCTGGTGTGCACTTTACGGTGCAGGATCGCCTGGAACTCATCGGCGAACGTGTAGTAACGGCTGGTCAGCGTTTCGCTGCGGGCAGCGAAGCGGTTGTAGGCGATAACGGCGGGGATGGCCGCGAACAGGCCAATGGCCGTGGCGATCAGCGCTTCGGCGATACCCGGGGCTACGGTGGCCAGGGTCGCCTGCTGGGCGGTGGCCAGGCCGCGGAAGGAGTTCATGATCCCCCACACGGTACCGAACAGGCCGATGTACGGGCTGACCGAGCCGACGGTGGCCAGGAACGGCAGGCCCTGCTCGAGCTTCTCTTCCTCACGGGAAATGGCGACGCGCATGGCACGGGCCACACCTTCCATCACCGCTTCAGGGTCGACGCCAGGCTGCTGGCGCAGGCGGGAGAATTCCTTGAAACCGGCGCGGAAGATCTGCTCGACGCCCGAGTCAGGGTCCGGGTTGCTGCCGGCCTGGCGATAGAGCTTGGACAGGTCGATGCCGGACCAGAAGCGCTCTTCGAAGCTCTCCAGGGCACGGCGACCGGCGCGCAGCATGTTGCTACGCTGAAATATCATGATCCATGAAGTCACCGATGCGGCTACCAGGGTCAGCATTACCAACTGCACTACAACGCTGGCATTGCTGACCAGGCTCCACATGGAGGAATGGTCGACGACGTTAGCTTCCACGCTTTATCTCCTGCTCTGAGTGTGTACCCGCGCCGCTCACGCCGGCAAAGGCCGCGCGTAGAGCTTCGGGAATGGCCCGGGGTTTCAAACTATGGGTGCGCACACAGGCCACCAAAAACTGCCCTTCGCAGAGCAGCGCGTTATCCGTTGCCCGCCTCACCTGCTGCTTGAAGCGCAGGCTGGCACGGTTCAATTCGATGACATCGGCACTTACCAGAAGCTCGTCGTCCAGTCGCGCCGGCGCGTGGTAGCGCGCTTCGCTGGAATGCACGACGAATAACAGGTCCTCCCCTGCCAGCGCGGATTGGGCGAAACCCAGTTCCCGCAGCCGTTCGGTTCGAGCCCGTTCCATAAACTTGAGGTAATTGACGTAGTAGACGATGCCGCCGGCATCGGTGTCCTCGTAATAAACGCGACAGCGATGTGCGAACGACTCCAGCCCGTTTTGCGCGCGCATACTCTAGTGCTTACTCCTCAGGTTGCCAATCCGGCCAGGCAACTGTTTTTTCATTCTCGAGTGCATTGACGCTCCGGGCGTTGTCTGGGACAGCACGAACCGGAAAAAAGTCGCCGCAAAGAGGTCGGTCAATCGTCCACGGCATCGAGGAATTCGTCTACCACTGGCATCTCCCCCATTCGTGTCGGAATGTTTAAGCCAAAGTGCAGATAGGCATGCCGCGTCACCACGCGCCCGCGAGGGGTGCGCATGATATAGCCTTGCTGGATCAGGTAAGGCTCCAGCACATCTTCGATGGTATGGCGCTCTTCGCTGATGGCCGCCGCCAGGCTGTCCACGCCCACCGGCCCGCCATCGAACTTCTCGATCATGGTCAGCAGCAGACGGCGGTCCTGATGGTCGAAGCCACGCTCGTCGATGTCCAGCAGGTTCAACGCCAGGTCGGCAATCGGCTTGGTAATGTGCCCCTTGGCCCGGACCTCGGCGAAGTCCCGGACCCGGCGCAGCAGGCGGTTGGCGATACGCGGCGTGCCCCGGGCCCGACGGGCCACTTCGTAGGCACCCTCCGGATCCAGCGGCAGCCCGAGGATACCTGCCGAGCGACTGACGATCGTCGCCAGGTCCGCGTTGCTGTAGAACTCCAGGCGCTGGACAATGCCGAACCGGTCGCGCAAGGGATTGGTCAGCATGCCGGCGCGGGTGGTGGCCCCCACCAGGGTGAACGGTGGCAGGTCCAGCTTGATGGAGCGCGCCGCCGGCCCTTCGCCGATCATGATGTCCAGCTGGAAATCCTCCATGGCCGGGTACAGCACCTCCTCGACGATGGGCGACAGCCGATGGATCTCGTCGATGAACAGCACGTCATGAGGCTCGAGGTTGGTCAACAGCGCCGCCAGGTCTCCCGGCCGCTCAAGAACCGGCCCCGACGTGCTTTTGATCGACACGCCCATTTCTTGGGCGATGATGTTGGCCAGGGTGGTCTTGCCCAGCCCCGGCGGCCCGAAGATCAAGGTGTGGTCCAGGGACTCGCTGCGCCCGCGGGCGGCCTGGATGAACAACTCCATCTGCTCGCGCACGGTCGGTTGGCCGATGTAGTCGGCCAGGCTGACCGGGCGAATCGCACGGTCCTGGATTTCCTCGCGGTCACGGGGCGCGCCCGTGGCGGCGATCAGACGATCGGCTTCAATCACTTAAATCATTCCCTTCAGGGCACGGCGGATCATATCTTCGGTGCTCAGGCCTTTTTCCTTGATGGCGGAAATCGCCTTGCTGGCTTCCTGCGGCTTGTAGCCCAGGGAGATCAGCGCCGTGACCGCATCGTTTTCGGCGCTGGCCGCCGGCATCGGCGCGTCCGGCTGGTTCGGCACCAGGGCGAACATGGCCGGCACCGTTTCCCAGGCCTTGAACCGGTCCTTGAGCTCGACCAGCAGGCGTTCGGCGGTTTTCTTGCCCACGCCTGGCACCTTGGTCAGTGCGGAAGTGTCCTGGGACTGCACGCAACGAATCAGCTCGTCGACTTCCAGGCTTGACATCAAGGCCAGGGCCAGTTTCGGACCGACGCCATTGAGGCGGATCAACTCGCGGAAGAAATCCCGCTCGCGCTTGCCGACAAAGCCATAGAGTAACTGCGCGTCCTCGCGCACGACCAAATGGGTATGCAATGTCAGGGGCTCGCCGACCGACGGCAAGCGATACAGCGTGGTCATGGGCACTTCCAGCTCATAGCCCAGGCCATTTACATCCAGAATCAGGTGCGGTGGCTGTTTTTCAGCCAGGGTGCCGCGCAAGCGTCCAATCACGTTTCAGATCCTTGGGCGTTGGCCAGCCGCTGGCTGGCAGGTAACAACCGGGGCATGAGGCCGACGACACAGGCACTCGATGCTCAGGCTCATGAATGATTGCGCAGATGCTATCAGAGACGCAGGCGGCCGCCACGACTGCGTGCGGTTCCCAGCCCATGAGGCAAGAGACTGGAACGGGTATGGGCATGACAGATGGCTATGGCCAGGGCATCGGAGGCGTCGATCTGCGGCTTGCTGACCAACTTCAGCAAATGCATCACCATCATCTGCACCTGCTCCTTGTTCGCCGCCCCCGTTCCGACCACGGCCTGCTTGACCTGGGTCGCCGTGTATTCGGCGATCTCCAGGCTTTCCTCGGCCCCGGCAACGATCGCCGCGCCCCGGGCCTGTCCCAGCTTCAATGCAGAATCGGCATTGCGCGCCATGAACACCTTTTCGATCCCCATGGTGACCGGGCCGTAGGTCTGGATGACCTCGCGCACCCCGCGATAAACGATCTGCAGACGCTCATGCAGCTCGCCCGCCCCGGTACGGATGCAGCCGGAAGCCACATACACGCAGCCACGCCCGGTGTCGCGAACCACACCGTAGCCGGTGATACGCGAACCAGGGTCGATACCAAGGATTAAAGTCATAACGCCTGCGGTTCGAAGAGAATTTGACCAGACCTATGGGAGCGAGCTTGCTCGCGATGGCGTCGGGTCAGCAAGCACAGTGCTGACTGAAGTATCGCTATCGCGAGCAAGCTCGCTCCCACATCGGCATTCGTGCAGTTAAAAGGAAGCCATCAGCCCAGCTGTTCAGCCACCGACTCCGGAATGTCGGCGTTGGAGTAGACGTTCTGCACGTCATCCAGGTCTTCGAGCATGTCGATCAGCTTGAGGACTTTCTCGGCGCCCTCCAGGTCGAGCTCGGCGCTGGTGGTCGGTTGCATGACGATTTCCGCGTCGGCTGGCTTGAAACCGGCAGCCTCCAAGGCGTTGCGCACCGCGTAGAAGCTGGAGAACGACGTGAACACGTCGAACGAGCCGTCATCATGGCCGACCACGTCGTCGGCATCGGCTTCCAGCGCCGCCTCCGTCAGGGCGTCCTCATCGAGCCCCGGCGCAAAGCTGATCTGGCCCTTGCGCTCGAACAGATAGGCCACCGAACCATCGGTTCCCAGGTTGCCACCGCACTTGCTGAAGGCGTGGCGCACGGCAGCGGCGGTACGATTGCGGTTGTCGGTCATGCACTCGACCATCACCGCCACGCCGCCCGGACCGTAACCTTCATAGGTCAGCTCTTCGACGTTATCGGCCTCGGTCGCACCGGCGCCGCGGGCGATCGCCCGATCGATGATGTCGCGGCTCATGTTCGCACCCAGTGCCTTGTCCAGGGCCAGGCGCAAACGCGGGTTGGAACCTGGATCACCGCCACCCTGGCGGGCCGCGACCGTCAGTTCACGGATCCACTTGGTGAAGATCTTGCCTCTCTTGGCATCCTGACGTTCTTTGCGGTGCTTGATGTTCGCCCACTTGGAATGACCTGCCATAACTCGCTCCGGTTTCTCTCTTGAAACATCGCCCGCCCTGCACGGATGCAGCCGCCGGCAATCAGAAATATCGACACCAACGAAAAGGCGCATCCGAAGATGCGCCCTCAGGTGCCAGCCTTACTCAGCCTTTGGCTGTTCGCGCAGACGGATATGCAGTTCGCGCAGAGCCTTGGCATCCACTTCCCCAGGCGCCTGGGTCATGACGTCGGCCGCGCTCTGGGTTTTCGGGAACGCGATCACTTCACGGATCGACTGGGCGCCGGTCATCAGCATCACCAGGCGATCCAGGCCGAAAGCCAGGCCGCCATGGGGTGGTGCACCATACTTCAGGGCGTCCAGCAGGAAGCCGAACTTCTCTTCCTGTTCCGCTTCGTCGATGCCCAGCAGGCGGAAGACCGACTGCTGCATTTCCTTGCGATGGATACGGATGGAACCGCCACCCAGTTCAGTGCCGTTGAGCACCATGTCATAGGCACGGGACAGCGCGGTCGCCGGGCTGGCTTCCAGCTCCTGCGGCGTGCACTTGGGTGCGGTGAACGGGTGGTGCAGCGCGGTGAAGCTGCCGTCATCGTTCTCCTCGAACATCGGGAAGTCGACCACCCACATCGGCGCCCACTCACAGGTAAGCAGTTCCAGGTCGTGACCTACCTTGATCCGCAGCGCGCCCAGGGCCTCGCTGACGATCTTGGCCTTGTCGGCACCAAAGAACACGATGTCGCCATCGACCGCGCCGACGCGATCGAGGATCACGTTCAGGTTGGCTTCGGGGATGTTCTTGACGATCGGCGACTGCAGGCCCTCGACGCCTTTGGCGCGCTCGTTGACCTTGATATACGCCAGGCCCTTGGCACCGTAGATGCCGACGAACTTGGTGTAGTCATCGATCTTGCTGCGCGGCATGCTCGCCCCGCCCGGTACGCGCAAGGCGGCTACGCGGCTCTTCGGATCGTTGGCCGGGCCACTGAAGACCTTGAACTCCACTTCCTTGAGCTGGTCGGCAACGTCCACCAGTTCCAGCGGGATACGCAGGTCCGGCTTGTCGGAGCCATAGCGGCGCATGGCCTCTTCGAAGGTCATGTGCGGGAACTCACCGAATTCCAGGCCCAGCACTTCCTTGAACAGGTTGCGGATCATGCCCTCGGTCAGGCCCATGATGTCTTTTTCGTCGAGGAAGCTGGTCTCGATGTCGATCTGAGTGAACTCAGGCTGACGATCGGCACGCAGGTCTTCGTCGCGGAAGCATTTGGCGATCTGATAGTAACGGTCGAACCCGGCCACCATCAGCAGTTGCTTGAACAGCTGTGGCGATTGCGGCAAGGCGAAGAAGCTACCGGGGTGGGTACGGCTCGGCACCAGGTAGTCGCGAGCGCCCTCGGGGGTGGCACGGGTCAGGATCGGCGTCTCGACGTCGATGAAGCCGTTCTCGTCCAGGTAGCGACGGATGCTGGTGGTCATGCGCGAACGCAGACGCAGCTTCTCGGCCATCTCGGGACGACGCAGGTCGATGAAGCGATAGCGCAGACGGGTTTCTTCGCCCACATCGGAGTATTCGTTGAGCGGGAACGGCGGGGTTTCCGCTTCGTTGAGCACTTCCAGCTCATAGCCCAGCACTTCGATCATGCCAGACGCCATGTTGGCGTTGCCGGCGCCAGCCGGACGCAGGCGCACCTTGCCGGTGATCTTGACGACGTACTCACTGCGCACGCGGTCGGCCGTGGCGAAGGTTTCAGCGCGGTCCGGGTCGAACACTACCTGGGCCAGGCCTTCACGATCACGGATATCGAGGAAAATCACCCCGCCATGGTCACGGCGACGATGGACCCATCCGCAAAGAGTAACTTCCTGACCTTCCAGGCTTTCGTTCAGTTGGCCGCAATAATGGCTGCGCATCATGGTAGTGGTTTCACTTCTCGTAATTCGACATTCGGTTGGGGACCCTGCCCGTGCAGGAACCCGCGCGTATTCAACTCAGTCAGCTTTGTCGCCACCGGCCAGGTTCTTCTTGGCGCCGGTCTTGAAGTCGGTTTCATACCAGCCTGTGCCACCAAGGCGGAATCCCGGCATGGACAGCATCTTTTTCAGTTCCGGCGCCTGGCAGGCAGGGCAGTCGACCAGCGGTGCCTCGCTGATCTTTTGAATGACTTCCATCTGATGACCACAGGAAGCACATTGATAGTCGTACATCGGCATGGGAGGTTGTCTCGGCGATCAGGTTACTCACGCAAAAGCTGGGCTTTGCGGCAAAGAGCGGGATTATATCCATTAAATGCTGCCTGTGCAGCCGTAGGGACCGTTCCCGACTCGTTTTCCCGGAAAGGGCAAACGAATCGGGAACACCCCGGGAGCATCCACCTGCGGTCCAGCTCAATCACCGCCACGCGGCGTACCACGCCAGTGGCGTTCCACAACTTCCATGCCGGCCTCCTTCAGGCTATGCACCACGCAGACCACACGCACCAGCCCGCTGAAGTTGCGCACCCCGCCATGGCGCAGGTGCACCTCCCTGTCCACATGGGACAACAGGGTGCTGATGGAACAATTGTTGAGCTGCGCCATGTCGCCGAGGATGTCCCAGTAGACCTGTTCCAGCCGCAGGCAGGTGGCGAACCCGTTCAGGCGGATGGAGCGGGACAGGGGCCGGGCCAACTGCATGTCGAACCCACTGACGAACGGGTCCACGGGGATGACCTGATAGCGCCCCTGCGCACCCTCCCTGGCTTCTTTTCCTTGAATCATACCGTTGACACTCCTTTGCCATACGAACCTCTCAGTCAGGACAACCAATCTGTGACCCCATGGAAGCTCAACGGGGGTGCCCAGATCCAGATGACTTTTTGACCATCAACGTAGGACAAGCCAACAGCAAGCCGGCGACGAATTACGCCGTCCTACACACGATGGGTTATCCCAGAGGAAGCCTGTGGACTGATCGAAAAGGCCGATACAAAGAGCAGCAACGGTAACCCCAAACGGACGGCGATGTCGGGCAACACATCACCGCCCGCCCCGGCCTTACCGTTCGTCCAGCAGTGAACGCAGCATCCAGGCGGTCTTTTCGTGCACCTGCATGCGCTGGGTCAGCAGATCGGCGGTGGGCTCGTCGCTGACCTTGTCCAGCAGCGGGAAAATACCACGCGCCGTGCGTGTCACCGCCTCCTGGCCATCCACCAGTTGCCGGATCATGTCCTCGGCACTGGGCACACCCTCTTCCTCCTTGATGGAGGACAGGCGCGCATACACCGAGTAGGCACCCGGCGCGGGAAAGCCAAGGGCACGGATGCGCTCGGCGATCAGATCCACCGCGAGCGCCAGCTCGTTGTACTGCTCCTCGAACATCAGGTGCAGGGTCCGGAACATGGGACCGGTGACATTCCAGTGGAAATTGTGGGTCTTGAGGTACAACACATAGGTGTCCGACAGCAGACGTGACAGCCCATCGACGATGGACTTGCGATCTTCTTCACTGATACCGATATCTATTGCCATGTTGGTGGGTCTCCTGACGGTGATGAATTCAACGGCGGTCCTTTCACTCTAGCGGGTGTTACCGCTCGCACCCTGCGACAAATCGCCTGCACTCCCTGAACTGACAAGGCAGGGCGCCAGGAAATTCAACGCCCTTTGGTGAAGACCTTCAAGGACCCGCCCGGTTTTCCCGCCGACGAACAGCGCGGCACTCGCCCGTAACCCGTTTGAGAAGGCCCGGGCTTTACTGTTAAATAGACAGTGTGTCGCTACGCTTATTTTCCGGGCGTGGCGCATAGGCTGATTCGAGTACGTGTCCAACGCCTCTCATCGTTCCGAAGCGAACCGTCCTCGAGCAGCTCTTCCTTGTGATCTGTCTTAACCGTGAGCCAATCAAAATGTTGAAAATCGTCCACTTGCTAATGGGCGCAGCTGCCCTGCTGCTGTCCTTCATCCCTAGCCTGGGTTCCGAAGCCACACCTTACCTGCAACATCCCGATGCGCTGTACCTGGCCTTTTTCGGCCTGCTCAACCTGATCCTCGCGCCTGTCATCCCTTACTGGCACAAAGGTCCACGTCATCAACTGCAAAACCTGGTCAGCGCACTGCTGGTCCTGGCCGTTGCCCTGCAAACCCTCAGCCTGCTGGCTCCCCTGCCGGAAATCGCCGGTCATCCGGCCGTTCTGTTCAGCCTGACCGCTGCGCTGCTCGCCGTAGCCCTGCACCTGGCCGTCAGCTTCTACAACAAGAGGTCCTCGCCGGCCGCGGCACCGCAGAACTACGACATGTCCAACCGTGATACCGGCACGGTGAAATGGTTCAACACCTCCAAGGGGTTCGGCTTCATCTCCCGCGACTCCGGCGATGATATCTTCGTGCACTTCCGAGCCATTCGTGGCGAAGGCCACCGTGTACTGGTCGAAGGCCAGCGGGTGGAGTTCTCCGTGATGCACCGCGACAAGGGCCTGCAGGCCGAAGATGTGATCGCAGCGCTACCGCGCCGCTGACTTCAGCGTAAAAAAACCGCGATGCAGCCAGGCTGCTCGCGGTTTTTTTATGGCCTGCCGTACGGGCGTATCAATAGTGGGGAGGCGGCGCCTCTTCTTCGACGGACTCGAATTGCCCGGCCATTTCCTCCTGTCGCTTGAGCAAGGCCGCCATTTGCAACTGCAGCCGCTCGACCACCCGCTGCTGCTCCACCAACACATCGTTCAATGCCTGGATGGTGTCATCCTGAAACGCCAGGCGCGTTTCCAGATCGGTCACACGCTCTTCAAGATTCATGGTTCAGCCCTCCATAAACTTGAAATCATCGGTCAAGGCTACCCGCAAGCGCTCACGAATAGCCATTACCTGTTCTGCAGTATAGGGCCGGGCCGGGTGTTTGCCCCAGACCGGTGCCGGCCAGGCCGCATCGTCCTGTTTGCGCACGATGACATGCATATGCAATTGACTGACGACATTACCCAGGGTCGCGACATTCAGTTTATCGGCATCAAAGCAATCCTTGAGGACCTCAGCCAGCATCGTGGTCTCTTTCCATAACCGATGTTGATCCGTGTCATCCAACTGAAACAATTCACTGATATTTTCCCGTCGCGGCACGAGGATGAACCACGGGTAATTCGAATCGTTGGACAAGAGCAGCCGACACAGTGGGAAATCGCCAATGGGCAACGTGTCTTGTTGCAGTCGTGGATCTAAGGCAAACACTGCGGTACTCCTCGTTCGTGATGAAAACAGCCGGTTCAAACCATCCAGGGGCATGACTCGGACATAGACCGGCAGCATACTCGCGAATGACTGAACGTTCACGGCGTGACATCCATAGTTGGACGCCCACGTCTTTTTTCAGAGCAGATCGACCCCGAGCCGGAACTGTTCGCACCAACACAGCGCACCCGAATACAGAAACGGGCAGGAGGAGCGCGTCGGAAAACGGCGGTAGATCAGGCCCCAGTGTTTTTCTCGAAGTTTTTTGCACCAAAACCGCACAATGCGTCTACGCTCAGAGCACGTAACATCCGGGATTTACTCACTCGACAGGGTGAACCGGTAACGTTTTTGGTTGTCTCGCGGCATTTCCATGCTTCAAACACGAGAGCGCCCCGACAGTCAACCCTATTTAAAACAAGGCCTTTGGAGCCCGGTTTCATGAGGTTTCACCGCACCCGAAGGCAGAATGTGAAAAAAACGTGAACGAAAATTCGAATTTGTGCATGCTTGTTGCATTCATTCTGACATCGCCTACAGGGCACCGCCGGACGCGAAACCTGCAGGCCTATAAATAAAGTGGCAAGGTTGCCCTCAGGGAGCTTCAGGCGCAGTAATAAAGGACTCTTTACACCGACGCTGAAAAAAAATAAGCAGCATTCAAGTTGCAAGTCCGATTGCGTCGGAACAGCCTCATTGCGACATGGATCGAGCCATTGGCGACATGGTCGTAAAGAAGCTGCAAGGTTGAATGGGCAAGTATCGCCAATAGGGTCAGCGTGATATAAGTTTGCGCCGACACAAAAAAGAAAGAGCCGCCCAGATAAAAAAACAGGTGGGACGGCAGTACTCTTCTAAAACCAAAGGAGCAAATCACGATGCGCGTGATGAAGTGGAGCATGATCGCACTGGCCGTTGCTGCAGCAGCCAGTACACAAATGGCTACGGCCGCACCGTTCGTAAGTGACCAGGCTGAAGCCAAGGGCTTTGTTGAAGACGCCAAGCTCGATTTACTGCTGCGCAACTATTACTTCAACCGCGATCGGAAAGATGGTGCAACCGATCAGAAAGACTGGACCCAAGGTATCTGGGGCAACTTCAGCTCCGGTTACACCCAGGGTACTGTAGGTGTCGGCGTTGATGCCTTCGGTTACCTGGCACTCAAGCTGGACGGCGGCGACGGTACTGGCGGCACAGGCAACATGAGCCGCGACGCCGATGGCGAAGTCAACGACAGCCAAGGTAAAGCCGGCGCGGCCATCAAGTTCCGTGTTTCCAAAACCGAGCTGAAAGTCGGCGACATGCAGCCAAGCACTGCTCCAGTGTTTGCAATTGGCGGCTCCCGCGTCCTGCCTCAAACTGCCAGCGGTTTCCAACTGCAGAGCAGCGAAGTCAAGAATCTTGACCTCGAAGCCGGTCACTTCTATTCGGGCACCAGCCAGGACCGTAACGCTCGCGACGGCGGCCTGTGGGCGACCTACGCTGGCGTCGAAGCCAACACCATCGACTACGCTGGTGGCAAATACGCGTTCACTGACAACCTGAGCGCATCGGTCTACGGCGCCAAGCTGGAAGACATCTGGAACCAGTACTACGGTAACCTGAACTACACCATTCCAATGGGTGGCGATCAGTCCCTGAACCTGGACGGTAACATCTACCGCACCACCGACGCAGGTAGCGCCAAAGCCGGCGACATCAGCAACACCGCCTTCTCCCTGGCTGCTGCTTACTCGTTCCTGAAAGCACACACCGTTACGGTCGCCTTCCAGAAGATCAACGGTGATACTCCGTTCGACTACATCGGCGTGGGTACCAACAACCGCGGCGGCGACTCGATCTTCCTCGCCAACTCCATCCAGTACTCCGACTTCAACGGTCCTAACGAGAAATCTGCCCAGATCCGTTACGACCTGAAGATGGCCGAGTATGGCGTTCCTGGTCTGAGCTTCATGACCCGTTACGTGAAAGGCTGGGACATCGACGGCACCAACACTCCAACTGGCAGCGCCTACGCTGGTCTGTATGGCGAAGACGGCAAGCACAACGAAACCAACCTGGAAGCCAAGTACGTTGTTCAGTCTGGCCCAGCCAAGGATCTCTCCTTCCGCGTTCGTCAAGCCTGGCACCACGCCAACGCCGACGAAGGTGAAGGCGATATCAAAGAGTTCCGCCTGATCGTCGACTACCCGATTTCGGTTCTGTAATTGCCGAAAGTCTGTTCGCGGTAATCAAAAAAGAGGCCCATCTTCGGATGGGCCTTTTTTATTGCTTATATCCAAGGCACTTACCAACGAGTCACTCAAACGGAAGCATCGTTGGCAAGCCAGCCTACCTTCAGGAAAATCTACGCCTGCGCGCCTTCCTGAACCACCCGGATCACCCGCTGTGGGAACGGAATATCGATGCCCGCATCCTTCAGACGATCCCGGGCCTGCTCATTGAGCATGAACATCACGTTCCAGTAGTCCGCGGTCTTGACCCAAATGCGCAACGACACGGTGATGGAACTGTCGCCCAGGGTGGAAATCACCGCTTCAGGCGCCGGATCGCTCAGCACGCGTTCATCCTTGGCCAGCTCCAGCAATACTTCCCGAGCCTTTTGCAGATCAGCCTGGTAGTCCACGCCGACATCGAACACGACCTTGCGGGTCGGCTGACGGTTGGTGTTGGTGATGATGCCGTTAGACAGGTTGCCGTTGGGCACGATCACCGTCTTGTTGTCACCGGTACGCAGCACGGTGTGGAAGATCTGGATGCTGTCGACCGTACCGGCGACGCCCTGGGCCTCGATCCAGTCGCCAATGCGAAACGGACGGAACAGCAGGATCAGCACGCCACCGGCGAAGTTCGCCAGGCTGCCCTGCAATGCCAGGCCAATCGCCAGGCTCGCGGCACCGATGGCGGCGACGAACGAGGTGGTTTCCACACCGATCATCGAAGCGACGCTGATGGCCAGCAGTATCTTCAGGATGATGTTCGCCAGGGTACTGATGAACCCCTGCAGTGCCAGGTCAGCATTACGCAGGGCCAGCAGCGCACCGAGTTTCTGCGTGACCTTGTTGATCAGCCACCAGCCTATGGCCAGGGTCACGATCGCCAGCAGCACGCGGCTGCCGTACTCCATGATCATCGGAATCCAGGCCTGGGAAGCCTTGATCAAGTGGTCCACTTCTGCGTTCAAGTCCATCGTGTTCTCCTTTTTCCCGTTCGTGGCGAGGGGACAAGCGCCCTCGCCACCGTCATGCGAACAACCTGATATCAGTCGCGGAAGTTGTTGAATTGCAGCGGCATGTCGAATGACTTGGCGCGCAGGGCCGCGATGGCTTCCTGCAAGTCGTCACGCTTCTTGCCGGTCACGCGCACCTGCTCGCCCTGGATGGCGGCCTGCACCTTGAGCTTGGCGTCCTTGATATGGGCGACAATCTTCTTCGCCAGCTCCTTGTCGATGCCTTCCTTGAGCACGGCCTCCTGCTTCATCAGCTTGCCCGAAGCGTAGGCGTCCTTGACCTCCAGGCACTGCACATCGATCTTGCGCTTGACCAGCGCAAGCTTGAGGATCTCGATCATCGCCTCGAGCTGGAAGTCGGCTTCGGCGGTAAGGTTGACGGTCAGTTCCTTTTCCTTGAACTCGAAGCTGCCCTTGCCCTTGAGGTCATAACGACGGTCGAGTTCCTTGACGGCATTTTCAACCGCGTTGGTGACTTCATGTTTGTCGAGTTCGGATACCACGTCGAATGACGGCATGTAGTGTTCTCCAATAAAAAAGACGCGCCAGTAACGAAGGCGCGCGCTTGGCTTGTGGTTAAAATCGCGCTCATTATAACGAGTCTTTCCACCCCATACCGCGAGCCCCCAAGATGCCTGCGCCAAACCGAGTGAAAAACTGATGTCCACCACCTGGCATGTCCTGGGGGCCGGCAGTCTCGGCACATTATGGGCGACGCGCCTGGCCCGGGCCGGCCTGCCGGTGCGACTGATCCTGCGCAACGAAGAACGGTTGCAGGCATACCAGGCTGCCGGCGGCCTGACGCTGATGGAACAGGGCCAGTCGCAGTGCTACAAGGTGGCGGGCGAAACGGCGAACAGTCCCGAACCGATCAAACGCCTGTTGCTGGCCTGCAAGGCCTATGACGCAGAGGCGGCCGTGGCCTCGGTGGCCCGGCGCCTCGGCGCCGACTCGGAGCTGATCCTGCTGCAGAACGGCCTCGGTAGCCAGGATGCGGTGGCGAACCGCGTTCCCCAGGCCCGCTGCATCAGCGCCTCCAGCACCGAGGGCGCCTTTCGCGACGGCGATTGGCGCGTGGTGTTCGCCGGTCACGGCTATACGTGGCTGGGCGACCCCGCCCACCCCGTGGCGCCGATCTGGCTGGATGACCTGAGCGCCGCCGGCATTCCCCACGAATGGAGCGCCGACATCCTCACCCGGCTCTGGCGCAAACTGGCGCTCAACTGTGCGATCAACCCGCTCACCGTACTGCATCAATGCAGCAATGGCGGCTTGCAGGACCATCGCTGCGAAGTCGCGACCCTGTGCGCGGAACTCACCGATCTGCTCGAACGCTGCGGACAGCCGACCGCTGCCGAGGATCTGCATTCGGAAGTCGAACGGGTGATCCAGGCCACCGCCGCCAACTACTCCTCCATGCACCAGGACGTAGCCCATCGGCGTCGCACCGAAATCAGCTACCTGCTCGGCCATGCCTGCAAGGTCGCCCAACGCCATGAGCTGGCAGTCCCGCACCTGGAGCAACTGCGCCAGCGGCTGATCGCTTACCTGGACAACCTCGGATTGCCCAGCGACTGAGCAGCGGCTACGCTGGCCTCGTGTTCCCTTTTTGCGACGAGTCTGATGCCATTGCGCCAGCGCCTTGAAAACCTGCCGGTCGGCCAGAAGCTGCTGGCCGCCCTGTTGGTGTTATTGACCACCGTCCTGCTGGTGGCCAACCTGACCTTTATCAGTGCCGCCTACTACATTTCCCAGGAGAGCATGGCCCCCCAGGCTCTGCAGACCATCGGCCGGCTGATCGCCAACCCGAGCCTGATCTCCGATGCCCTGAAATCGCCGCAAAACGCCAGGCGCCTGCTCGATGAGCTCAACAATTATGCGCCCCTGCGAGCGGCGGCCCTGTATGACGGCGATGGCGAGCGCCTGGCGCAGTTGCAGCAGGGCGAGAAGCTCAAGCTGCCAGACCATTTCCGCACCATGCAGGCCTGGCAGGCTGGCGAATTCCGCAGCAACCAGGTCATCACCCTGCCCCGCCCCGGCCAGTCCCCGGGACACCTGCTACTGGTCGCCAGCAGCGAACTGCCCACCGCGTTCTACACCGGCACTCTGACGGCAAGCCTCGGCATCCTGATTTTCAGCGTGTTGCTGTGGCTCGTCATCGCCCAACAGATCAAGCGCCTGATCACCCAGCCGATTCATCAGCTCGAAGAACTGTCGCGCCAGGTCACTCGCGAGGAGAACTACTCCCTGCGGGCCGCCCGGGGCAACCACGATGAAATCGGCAGCCTGGCCGAAGCGTTCAACACCATGCTGTCACGCATCGAGGCCCGGGAGCAGCAACTCAAGCGCGCCCGGGACGACTCCCAGGCCGCCTATGACCAGGCCCAGGGCCTGGCGGAAGAAACCCGGCACACCAATCGCAAGCTGGAGCTGGAAGTCCAGGTACGCAGCAAGATCGAGAAAAAGCTCACGGGCTTCCAGAACTACCTCAACAGCATCATCGACTCCATGCCGTCGGCACTGATCGCCCTGGACGAACAACTTTACGTGACCCAATGGAACCAGGAGGCCAGCGCCCTCTCCGGGACCCGGCTGGACGAAGCCCTGAACCAGCCGATCTTCCTCGCCTTCGAGCCCCTCAAGCCCTACCTGCCGCAACTCAAGCAGACGGTCGAACAGCATACGGTTGCCAAGATCGAACGCGTCACCTGGACCAAGGACGATGAAGCACGGCATTACGCCCTGACCTTCTACCCGCTGATGGGTGGCGCCGGGCGAGGAGTGGTGATCCGGATCGATGACATCACCCAGCGCCTGTCGCTGGAAGAGATGATGGTGCAATCGGAAAAAATGCTCTCCGTTGGCGGCCTCGCCGCTGGCATGGCCCATGAGATCAACAACCCCCTGGGGGCGATCCTGCACAACGTGCAGAACATTCGCCGGCGCCTGTCGCCGGAACTGCCCAAGAATCTCGAACAGGCCGAACAACTGGGTATCGAGCTGCAGGTGGTCAACCGCTACCTCGAAGGGCGGGATATCCCGCAGCTGCTGGACGGCATCCAGCAGGCCGGCGCCCGGGCGGCGAAGATCGTCACCCACATGCTCAGTTTCAGCCGGCGCAGCACCCGGCAGATGGCACCCTGCGACCTGCCGGCGCTGATCGACCAGGCGGTGGAGATCGCCGGTAACGACTTCGACCTGGCAATCGGCTTCGACTTCAAGGGCCAGGCGATCATCCGCCAGTTCGACCCCAACCTGGGCCCGGTACCCGGCACCGCCAACGAACTCGAACAGGTACTGCTCAACCTGTTGAAGAATGCTGCCCAAGCGATCCACCAACGCCAGGACAACAGCGAACCGGGGCGCATCATCCTGCGCACCCGGCTCAATCCGCCCTGGGCGGAAATCCAGGTCGAGGACAACGGGATCGGCATGAGCGAAAACGTACGCAAACGTACCTTCGAGCCCTTCTTCACCACCAAGGAAGTCGGCCAGGGCACAGGCCTGGGCCTGTCCGTGTCGTATTTCATCATCACCAACAACCACAAGGGCCAGATGGAAGTGCAGTCGGCGCCAGGCCAGGGCACTTGCTTCACCCTGCGCCTGCCTTTGGCGGGCGCTTCGATGGCGCCGCAGGAAAACAAGCAATTGGAGCGTTGAACATGGGCTTTCGCCTGTCGAAGATTTACACCCGCACCGGCGACAAGGGTGAAACCGGGCTGGGAGACGGTCGCCGCGTGGCCAAGGACCATCCACGGATCGAGGCCATCGGCGAAGTGGATACGCTCAACAGCCAGTTGGGTTTATTGCTGGCCGGTCTCGCTGCTGAAACCTCGCGACACCCGCAGCTGGCAGGGGTGATCGAGGTACTAGCGCCTTGTCAGCACCGCTTGTTCGACCTGGGCGGTGAACTGGCCATGCCGGCCTACCAGGCCCTGAACATTGCGCAAATCCAGCGACTGGAAGCCGCGATCGACGAATGGAATGAGGAATTGGGGCCGCTGGAGAACTTCATCCTGCCCGGTGGCTCGACCCTGGTGGCCCAGGCCCATGTCTGCCGCAGCCTGGCACGTAGTGCCGAGCGTCGCTGCCAGCATTTGAACGCCGTGGAACCGTTGACCGGGCCAGGGCTGGCCTACATCAATCGGTTATCGGACCTGTTGTTCGTGGCAGCCAGGGTGATCGCCCGGCGCCAGGGGGTTGCCGAAGTGCTTTGGGAGGCGGCGGCCAAGCCTGGGGGCTGAATCGTTCTTGAGGCCGCCATCGCGAGCTTGCTCGCGATGGCGTCAGCAGCCACACCACAGAATCATGTCCCAGGCCAGAACGCCCGGATCCCCGCCACACCCTGCGCCCCGGCTGCCCAGGCTTGTTGCCGTTCGCCAGGGCCGACCCCACCCAAAAGATAAACCGGCCGGTCGAAGCCCTCGATCAACCGCGCGGCCTCTTCCCATCCCAATGGCTGGGCCTCGGGATGGGTCTGGGTCGGTCGAACAGGCGAGAGCGTCACAAAATCCACGTCCATCTGCTGCGCCAGGGACAACTCCTCGGCGTTATGACAGGAGGCCGCCAGCCAGCGGTCCTTGCCGAACGGTCGACCCGCCGCCGCATGCTTGCGCAACTGTGCGGCAGTGATGTGCCAGCCAGCGGAAGGGAAATCCCCCAGCCATTCGAACGGCCCCTTGAGCATCAGTTGGGCCTTGCCGGCGCACAGCCCCGCCGCATCCACCGCCAGGTCGCGGTATTGCGGGTCATAGCCATTGGGGGCGCGTAGCTGGAGCAACCTCATCCCGCCGGCGATAGCCTTCTGCATGCCGCGCAGCAAGGCCGGTGTTTCGAGGCCTTCGGGCGTGATCAGGTATTCGCCCGGCAGACGCGCCGCCGCGACGATCGGCTGATTGGCCGCCGGAAACTCGTAATCCGACAACTCGCGGGCCGTGACCCAGGCCAACGGCTGCCCCTCGGCGCCATGGGGCTCGCCGGTAAACGCCGAAACCTCCCAGACATCCAGCAGAACCTGCTTGTCCGGGTAGTCGTGGCGCACCTTGATCAAGGGCCGGGCGGCACCGACGACAATGCCCAGCTCTTCGTGAAGTTCCCGGGCCAGGGCCGCTTCGACAGACTCATCAGCCTCGACCTTGCCTCCGGGAAACTCCCACAGGCCACCCTGGTGCTGGGTATCGGCCCGGCGGGCGATCAGGATTTTGCCGGCGGCGTCTCGAATGACGGCCGCGGCGACGTGGATTCGTTTCACCGTACTGTTTCCTCTTGGCCGGCGGGATGCGACTTTACAGTGCCGGCCATTGGTGGATGCCCTGGACATGGACCACAGACCAGCGGCTTCTTGCTATCTGCCATGCCGCTCTCGCAAGCACGAAGATCGCCTCGACGGCGGGAGCGAGCCACTCGCGGCAGGAGCGGCTCGACCCCAGCCCTTGTCAGGTCCGATATTCGGCGTTGATCTTCACGTATTCGTGGGACAGGTCGGTGGTCCAGATGGTTTCACTGCACTCGCCACGTCCCAGTTCGATACGGATGGTGATTTCTTCCTGCTGCATCACCGCCGCCCCCTGGGCCTCGGTGTAGGTGGCGGCACGGGCACCCTGGCTGGCGATGCAGACGTCACCCAGGAACACGTCGATCTTGCTCACGTCCAGGTCCGGCACGCCGGCACGCCCGACAGCCGCGAGGATCCGGCCCCAGTTCGGGTCGGAGGCGAACAGCGCAGTCTTGATCAGCGGCGAATGCGCCACGGTGTAGCCGACGTCCAGGCATTCCTGGTGGTTGCCACCGCCGTTGACCTGTACGGTCACGAACTTGGTCGCGCCTTCACCGTCGCGCACGATGGCCTGGGCCACTTCCATGCATACCTCGAACACGGCCTGCTTCAGGGCCGTGAACAGTGGGCCGCTGGCTTCGGTGATTTCTGGCAGGTTGGCCTTGCCGGTGGCGATCAGCATGCAGCAGTCGTTGGTGGAGGTATCACCGTCGATGGTGATGCGGTTGAACGACTTGTTGGCGCCATCGAGCATCAGGTCCTGCAGTACCTGGCGGGACACCTTGGCGTCGGTGGCGATGTAGCCGAGCATGGTCGCCATGTTCGGGCGGATCATGCCCGCCCCCTTGCTGATGCCCGTGACGGTAACGGTCACGCCATCGTGCTGGAACTGGCGGCTCGCACCCTTGGGCAGGGTGTCGGTGGTCATGATGCCGGTGGCGGCGGCAGCCCAGTTGTTTTCCGACAGGTCATCGAGGGCCGCCTGCAACGCGCCTTCGATTTTCTCTACCGGCAGCGGCTCGCCGATCACACCGGTGGAGTACGGCAGCACCTGGGCAGCGTCGACGCCGGTCAGTTCGGCGAGCCTGGCGCAGGTACGCTCGGCGGCGGCCAGGCCTGGCGCGCCGGTACCGGCGTTGGCGTTACCGGTATTGGTCAACAGATAACGCACCGGCCCTTGCACGCGCTGCCTGGCCAGGATGACCGGAGCGGCACAGAAGGCGTTGAGGGTGAAGACGCCGGCCACCGTCGAGCCTTCGGCGCAACGCATGACTACCACGTCCTTGCGCCCCGGACGCTTGATGCCCGCCGAGGCGATACCGAGTTCGAAACCGGCGACCGGGTGCAACGTTGGCAACGGACCAAGACCAACAGCCATGAATGCGCTCCTTAAAAAATGTAAATCAGCACCGCCCCCAGCGGAGCGATGGATCAAATGGCAAAACGCCGCGATGGTGAGTCGCGGCGCGGGTGGTTCAGCGTTGAGACGGGGTTACTGGATCTGCCCGTGGCAATGCTTGTATTTCTTGCCCGAACCGCAGTAGCACAGCTCGTTACGGCCCAGTTTCTGCTCGTTGCGTACCGGCGCGGTCGCTACCGCGACGTCCACGTCGACACCTTCTTCATGGGCCTGGGTCGCGCCCAGTCCCGGTGCCTCGGCATGCTCGAACTGCATGCGCGCGGCCAGAGCCTCGGCTTCCTGACGCAGACGGGCCTCTTCCTCGGCCGGGTCTTCGCGGCGAACCTGGACGTGGGACAGCACACGGATCGAATCGCGCTTGATGGAATCCAGCAGTTCGGAGAACAGCGTGTAGGACTCGCGCTTGTACTCCTGCTTGGGGTTCTTCTGGGCATAACCACGCAGGTGGATACCGTGACGCAGGTGATCCATGGTGGACAGGTGATCTTTCCAGAGATCGTCCAGCACCCGCAGCACGATCTGCTTCTCGAAGGAACGCAGTGCTTCGGCGCCCGCTTGGTCTTCCTTCTCGTTGTACGCGGCGATCAGTTCGGCCAGCAGTTTCTCGCGCAGGGTCTCTTCGTACAGGTGGTCGTCTTCGTCGAGCCACTGCTGGATCGGCAGCGACACGCCGAAGTCGCTGCGCAGGGCCGCTTCGAGGCCGGCGATGTCCCACTGCTCGGGCAACGACTGCGGTGGAATGTGAGCACTGACGGTGGCGTTGAGCACTTCCTGGCGGAAATCGGCGATGGTTTCACCGATGTCGTCGGCCGCCAACAAGCTGTTGCGCATGTGATAGATCACTTTACGCTGTTCGTTGTTGACGTCGTCGAACTCCAGCAGTTGCTTGCGGATATCGAAGTTGCGGCCTTCGACCTTGCGCTGCGCTTTCTCGATGGCATTGGTCACCATGCGGTGCTCGATCGCCTCGCCGGGTTGCATGCCCAAGGCTTTCATGAAGTTCTTCACCCGGTCGGAGGCGAAGATGCGCATCAGGCTGTCTTCCAGCGACAGGTAGAAACGGCTGGAACCGGCGTCGCCCTGGCGGCCGGCACGACCACGCAGCTGGTTGTCGATACGGCGCGACTCGTGACGCTCGGAGGCGATCACCTGCAGGCCACCGGACTCCAGCACCTGCTGGTGACGCTTCTGCCAGTCGGCCTTGATCTGCGCGATCTGCTCGGGGGTCGGGTTTTCCAGGGAAGCCACTTCCACTTCCCAGTTGCCGCCCAGCAGGATGTCGGTACCTCGGCCGGCCATGTTGGTGGCGATGGTCAGCGCCCCCGGGCGACCGGCCTGGGCGATGATCTCGGCTTCCTTCTCGTGGAACTTGGCGTTGAGGACCTTGTGCTCGATGCCTTCCTTGGTCAACAAGGCAGACATGTGCTCGGAAGTCTCGATGGTGGCGGTACCCACCAGGATCGGACGGCCCTGGGCCATGCCTTCCTTGATGTCATTGATGATCGCCGCGTATTTCTCCTCGGCGGTCAGGAACACCAGGTCGTTGTAGTCTTTACGTGCCAGGGGCTTGTTGGTCGGGATCACCACCACTTGCAGGCCGTAGATCTGATGGAACTCGAACGCCTCGGTGTCGGCGGTACCGGTCATGCCGGACAGCTTGTTGTACAAGCGGAAATAGTTCTGGAAGGTGGTCGAGGCCAGCGTCTGGCTCTCGGCCTGGATGTTCAGGCCTTCCTTGGCTTCGATGGCCTGGTGCAGGCCCTCGGACAAGCGACGGCCCGGCATGGTACGGCCGGTGTGCTCGTCCACCAGCACGACCTGGCCGTCCTGGACGATGTATTCGACGTTGCGATGGAACAGCTTGTGGGCACGCAGGCCGGCGTAGACGTGGGTCAGCAGGCCCAGGTTATGGGCCGAGTACAGGCTCTCGCCTTCGGCCAGCAGGCCGACACGGGTGAGCATTTCCTCGATGAACTGGTGACCGGCTTCGTTGAGTTCGACCTGGCGGGTCTTCTCGTCGACCGTGTAGTGACCGGCCTGGGTCACTTCGCCCTCGACTTCCTCGACGTGCAACTTGAGCTGCGGGATCAGTTTGTTGATCTCGGTATACAGCTTCGAGCTGTCCTCGGCCTGGCCGGAAATGATCAGGGGCGTACGGGCTTCGTCGATGAGGATGGAGTCGACTTCGTCGATCACGGCGAAATTGAGTTCACGCTGGAATTTTTCATCCAGGCTGAACGCCATGTTGTCGCGCAGGTAGTCGAAACCGAATTCGTTGTTGGTGCCGTAGGTGATATCGGCGGCGTAGGCGGCGCGCTTCTCTTCCGGCGGCTGGAACGGCGTGACCACGCCGACGCTCAGCCCGAGGAACTCATAGAGCGGGCGCATCCAGTTGGCGTCGCGGCGGGCCAGGTAGTCGTTGACCGTCACCACATGCACGCCCTTGCCGGACAGCGCGTTGAGGTAGACCGCCAGGGTCGCCACGAGGGTCTTGCCCTCGCCGGTGCGCATTTCGGCGATCTTGCCTTCGTGCAAGGTCATGCCGCCAATCAACTGGACGTCGAAGTGACGCATGCCCATGACCCGCTTGCCGGCTTCGCGAGCGACCGCGAAGGCTTCGGGCAGGAGCTGGTCGAGGGTTTCCCCCTTGGCGATGCGGTCCTTGAATTCGGCAGTCTTGGCGCGTAACTGATCGTCCGAAAGGGCCACCATCTGCTCTTCGAAGGCATTGACGATCTGTACCGTCTTGAGCATGCGCTTGACTTCACGCTCGTTCTTGCTTCCAAAGAGTTTCTTTAACAAAGGCGCAAACATATCGGCAGGATCTTCCACACTAAAGGGATGGAGGGCGGCCCCGTGAGTCGCCCGTGCAGCCCTCATGGCCGCATGCGAACGAGCATTCTACCCGGAAACGATGGTGAGGAAAGTGGCGTTATTCCACGATGCTGGCACAGCGCTGTGACGGGGCTTCCTAAAATAAGGGCTTTTACGCGAAGTTCAACCCGAAAAACGCAGAAGTTACCAGGGTTTGTGCCTGAAGGGGGCCTCGGGCGACAGGGTCGCGGCGCGGCGCACGCTTTCTGCTACCATGGCGCCTCTGTCATTTGCGGTAATTGCATCCATGGCCTTTCGCCCTCTTCCAGCCAAGGCTCCCGCCGTTCTGCTGCGCGAAGCCAAGCCGCTGAAAGCCATCTTTGGCCACGCCAGGCGCCTGGGTCACCTGCAGCGGCTGCTGGACAGCCAGTTGCAGCCGGCCGCACGGGAACATTGCCATGTGGCGTCCTGGCGCGAAGGCTGCCTGCTGCTGATCGTCACCGACGGCCACTGGGCCACGCGCCTGCGCTACCAGCAAAAGCGCCTGCTGCGCCAATTGCAGGCATTCGAGGAGTTTGCCGGCCTGACGCGGGTACTGTTCAAGGTCCAGCCACCCACGGTACAGGCCATCGCCAAGGGGCATACGCTGGACCTGTCCAGCGATGCAGCCGCGACGATCCAGGCCACGGCGGACGGCATCAGCGATCCCAAGCTGCGTGCCGCGCTGGAGCGGTTGGCGGCGCATGCCAGGACCAAGCCCTGAGATTGCCGTTGCCTGTTGCATCGCCATCGCGAGCAGGCTCGTCCCCACAGCGATCGCGTTGCATCCCAGGCACGCAACCTCTTGTGGGAACGAGCCTGCTCGTGATGGCGACGACTCGGTCCCCCGGCTAGCGGCGCTTACTGCCCCCCAGCAGCGACCCCATCAACCCGCGCACCAATTGCCGTCCCAACTGGTTGGCCGCCTGGCGCATCGCCGACTTCAACGCCTGGCCGGCCGCGGTGCCGAGAAATTCCCCGGCCTGTTCGGTGAAGCTCGGCTGTTCAGTCGCCGGCTTGCCTGGAACCTCCTGGACCTGCGGTTCAAGCCCCTTGCGTCCCATCAGCACCTCGTAGGCCGACTCGCGGTCGATGGGCTTGTCGTAGCGCCCCTGCAAGGGTGAAGCGGCGATCAGGCTGGCGCGTTCGGCTTCCGTCAACGGTCCGATACGCGACTGCGGCGGCGCCACCAACACACGCCGCACCATTTCCGGCGTGCCTTTCTCCTGCAAGGTGCCCACCAGCGCTTCACCGATACCCAGTTCGGTGAGCACCGTCAGGGCATCGAATTGCGGGTTCGGCCGGAAACCGTCCGCCACCGCCCGCAGGGATTTCTGCTCCTTGGCGGTAAAGGCCCGCAGGCCATGCTGGATACGCAACCCCAACTGCGCCAGTACGTCGTCCGGCAAGTCCCCCGGCGACTGGGTCACGAAGTACACCCCCACGCCCTTGGAACGGATCAGCCGCACCACCTGTTCCAATCGTTCCTGCAGCGCCTTGGGCGTGCCGGCGAACAGCAGGTGCGCTTCATCGAAGAACAGGGCCAGCAGCGGCTTGTCCGCGTCGCCGCGCTCGGGCAGTTGCTCGAACAGCTCGGCCAGCAGCCACAGCAGGAATGTGGCGTAGACCTTGGGGGCTTCGTGTACCAGGCGACTGGCGTCCAGCAGATGGATGCGGCCACGGCCATCGCTGCCCGGTTGCAGGATGTCCTCGAGTTGCAAGGCCGGCTCGCCGAACAACGCATCCGCGCCCTGCTGCTCCAGCGTCGACAGGCGCCGCAGCAGTGCCTGGCTGGAACCGGTGGTCATCAGGGCCGCATCGTCCCCCAGCAGTTCGGGGTTGTCCTTGAGGTGATTGAGCAGTGCCTTGAGGTCCTTGAGATCCAGCAGCAACAGGCCTTCACGGTCGGCTACCTTGAACGCCGCGTACAACGCCGATTGCTGGCTGTCCGTCAGCTCCAGCAGGCTGCCGAGCAACAACGGCCCCATTTCGCTCAGGGTGGTACGCAACGGATGACCGGACTGGCCATGGATGTCCCACAAGGTCACCGGATACGCCTGGGGCTTATGCTCGAGCCACGGCATCCCGGCAATGCGCTCGGCAATCTTGCCCTGGGGCATGCCGGCGGCACCGAGGCCGCACAGGTCGCCCTTGATGTCCGCGGCGAACACCGCGACCCCGGCATCGCTGAACGCTTCGGCCAGGCGTTGCAAGGTGACCGTCTTGCCAGTGCCGGTGGCGCCTGCGACCAAGCCGTGACGGTTGGCCAGACGCATGGCCTGGGCGATGGGCTGGCCGGCAAGGTCGGCCCCGATTACGAGTTGCGATGAGTCAGGCATTTGGTCACCTGTGATTAATCCTTGGCCTTGTATGGCCGATAAATAAAGCGACAGACCAGACTGAAAACAAGGTCGGATAATTCCCTAGGGAAAGTTGGAAATATCGTCTTTTTTTCAAGATGACGCCATTTTGCTCGCTTATATCAAAGCACGCTCAGAGCATTAAGACCTTAGCGGACCCTACTCCATGAATAAAACCCTGCGTTTCAGCCACAAGATCCTGATTGCCGCCGCCCTTATCGTGATGGCTGCCTTCGCTTCGTTCACGGCCTATAACGATTACTTGCAACGCAACGCCATTCGCGACGACCTCGACAGCTACCTGCATGAGATGAGCGATGTCACCGCGAGCAATATCCAGACCTGGCTGAGCGGCCGGATCCTGCTCATCGAGAACCTGGCCCAGAACATCGCCGGCACCCCGGACCCGGCCAGCGTCGCCCGCCTGCTGGAGCAGAAAGCCCTGACCTCTACCTTCATGGCGTCCTACCTGGGCGATGCCCAGGGCAGTTTCGTCATTCGCCCCGATGCGAAGATGCCCGAAGGTTTCGACCCTCGCGTGCGGCCCTGGTACAAAGGCGCCCAGAGCAGCAGCACCTCGACGCTGACCGAACCCTATATCGATGCCGCCAGCGGCGGGCTGATCATTTCCATCGCCAGCGCCTCCCGCAACGGCGGGCAAAGTGTCGGCGTGGTAGGAGGCGACCTCAGCCTGCAGGCCATCGTGGACAACCTCAAGACCGTGGACTTCGACGGCATGGGCTACGCCTACCTGGTCAGCGCCGATGGCAAGATCCTGGTGCACCCCGACAAGAACCTGGTCATGAAGACCCTGGCCGAGGCCTTCCCGAAAAACACCCCGGCGATCAGCGACCGGATCAGCGAAGTCGAAGTGGATGGCCACACGCGCATCGTCACCTTCACCCCCATCAAGGGCCTGCCGTCGGTGAACTGGTATGTCGGGGTATCGGTGGACAAGGACATGGCCTATTCCATGCTCAGCGATTTCCGTACCTCGGCCGTGGTGGCGACGGTCATCGCCGTGGTGTTCATCATCGCGCTGCTGAGCATGCTGATCCGCCTGCTGATCCAGCCATTGCACGTCATGACCCGGGCCATGGAAGACATCGCCGACGGCGAAGGCGACCTGACCAAGCGCCTGGCGATCCACAACCAGGATGAATTCGGCATCCTGGGCACCGCGTTCAACCGTTTCGTGGAGCGGATCCATGGTTCGATCCGCGAAGTGTCCTCCGCCACCGAGCATGTCAACGAAGTCGCCCTGCGGGTGGTGAGCGCATCGAATTCGTCGATGGTCAATTCCGACGAGCAATCCAGCCGCACCAACAGCGTCGCCGCGGCCATCAACCAATTGGGCGCCGCCGCCCAGGAAATCGCCCGCAACGCTGCCCAGGCGTCCCACCAGGCCAGCGACGCCCGTGGCCTGGCCGAGGACGGCCAGCAAGTGGTGGAGCGCAGCATTGCCGCGATGAATCGCTTGTCCGACCTGTTGAGCGCTTCGAGTACCAACGTCGAAACGCTCAACAGCAAGACCGTGAACATCGGGCAGATCCTGGAAGTGATCACCAGTATCTCCCAGCAGACCAACCTGCTCGCCCTGAACGCGGCCATCGAGGCCGCCCGGGCCGGCGAGGCCGGGCGCGGGTTCGCCGTGGTGGCCGATGAAGTGCGCAACCTGGCCCATCGCACCCAGGAATCGGCGCAGCAGGTACAGACCATGATCGAGGAACTGCAGGTCGGTGCCCGGGACTCGGTCACCACCATGAACGACAGCCAGCGTCATAGCCAGGAAAGCGTGGAAATCGCCAACCTGGCCGGCGAGCGCCTGAACAGCGTGACCCAACGCATTGGCGAGATCGACGGCATGAACCAGTCGGTGGCCACGGCCACGGAGGAACAGACCGCCGTGGTGGAATCCATCAACGTGGACATCAACGAGATCAACACCCTGAACCAGGAAGGCGTGGAAAACCTGCAAGCCACCTTGCGGGCCTGTTCCGACCTGGAGCGGCAGGCGTCGCGGCTCAAGCAATTGGTGGGCAGTTTCCGCATCTAGTGGCCGGTACGGTTAGCCGAACGACCACTAGCGCCTGTACGCCCCCCTTTGCGAGCAGGCTCGCAAAGGGGGCCTGTCACACAAGCAACAGCCAAGACACGCCATCCACCACACAACCCCAACCGAACATCTATTCTTCATAAAGGTCAACACAGGAGAACTCAGACCGGAGGGATGTTCATCGTGCATATAGCGGACATAACCATGTTCTACGCCCCCGCCAGCGGCGGCGTGCGCACTTACCTGGATGCCAAGCACCGGCGGCTGGCGAACCGGCCCGGAATTCGCCACAGCCTGTTGATACCCGGTGCGCACTTGAGCGAGCAGGACGGGATCTACAAGGTACCGGCCCCTCCTCTCCCTTTTGGCAAGGGCTACCGCTTTCCCCTTCGCCTGGCGCCCTGGCGCAATGCGCTGCGCGATCTGCAACCGGACCTGATCGAGGTCGGCGACCCCTACCTCACCGCCTGGGCCGCCCTGGATGCGCGGCGCCAGCTGGACGTGCCCGTCATCGGCTTCTATCACTCCGACCTGCCTCTGCTGGTGAGCAACCGCATGGGCAACTGGTTCACCCCCAATATCGAAGCCTATGTCAGCAAGTTGTATGGCAATTTCGACCGGGTCCTGGCGCCCAGCCAGGTCATGGCCGACAAGCTGACCGGCCTGGGTGTCAGGAATGTCTTCGTGCAACCCCTGGGGGTCGACCTGCAAACCTTCAACCCCGCCGCCAGGGACCCGGAACTGCGCGCCGAACTGGGGATTGCCGAAGACGCCCGCCTGTTGATCTTCGCCGGCCGCGGTTCCAAGGAAAAGAACCTGCCGGTGCTGCTCAAGTGCATGAAGCGCCTGGGCGAGCGCTACCACCTATTGCTGGTGGGCTCATCGATGCCCGCCGCCGTGCCGGAGAACGTCACCGTCATCGATGAGTTCTGCCCGGCGCCGCAGGTGGCACGGCTGATGGCCAGCGCCGATGCCCTGCTCCATGCCGGCGACCAGGAGACCTTCGGCCTGGTGATCCTCGAAGCCATGGCCAGCGGTATCCCGGTCGTGGCGGTAGCGGCCGGGGCCTTCACCGAAATCGTCCACGAAGACTGTGGCCTGCTGTGCATGCCCAACAATCCACAAGCGATGGCCAATGCCGTACGGCAGCTTTTCAGCGAAGGCTGCCAGCGCCGCGGCGCGCTGGCGCGGCGTCATGTGGAGCGTCACTACGCCTGGGATTGCGTGGTCGATAGCTTGCTGGGGCATTACTACGCCGTGCTGGGCGAGCAGATGCCGTTGCTGGCCAATGGCTGAGGCGAGGTTGTGTCCATGAATCAAACTCCCAGCCTGCTGCTGGTCCTGCACGACGTGGCGCCGCAAACCTGGCCCGATTACAAACCCTTCGTCGAAGCCGTCGACGCCCTCGGCCAGGTGCCGATGACCTGGCTGGTGGTGCCGGATTTCCATCACACCAATGCCCTGGACCATCATCCAGCGTTCAGGCGCCTGCTCGACAGACGGGTCGAGCGCGGCGACGAACTGGTGCTGCACGGTTACTACCATTGCGACGACGGACCGCCGGCCCTTCATCCCAAGGACTGGTTCATGCGCCGGGTCTATACCCATGAAGGCGAGTTCTACCAATTGTCCGAGGAGGCGGCCCTTGCCCGGCTGCGAGCCGGCATCGAGCTCTTCGAACGTCATCAATGGCCCCTGGAAGGTTTTGTCGCCCCGGCCTGGCTGATGAGCGAAGGCACCCGCCAGGCCCTGCGCCAGTTGCCCCTGAGCTACACCAGCGATACCCGTCATCTCTACCGCTTGCCGGACTTTTCGGCCATCGACGCCCCTGGACTGGTCTGGAGTGCCCGCAGCGCCTGGCGCCGAGGGTTGTCGAAGATCGTCAGCGATCAACGGGAACAGCGCTGGCGCCAGGCGCCGGTGATCCGCCTGGGCCTGCATCCGGTGGACATGCGCCACGGCTACTCCCGGGATTACTGGCTGCGGACCTTGCAACGCCTGCTCGACGAGGGTCGCGTGCCGATGACCAAGGCTGGCTGGCTGGCGACCCAAGGGCTGCGGGTCAGCAGCGCCGCATGAAAAAGTTGATCTGGCTGGGCGCCGCGCTCGTCACGGCATTGCTGGTGCCGTTGCTGGTGGGCGGCGGGGAGATGTGGTCGCGGGTGCAGCGTTTCCCCTTGTCGCTGCTGCTGGCCATGCTCGGCATGATCGGGCTTTGCTGGTGCCTGAACGCCCTGCGCCTGCGTCTGCTGCTGGGTGAACACCGTGCCCGCCTGGGCGGGCTGAACAGCATTGGCGTGGTGATGTCCACCGAGTTCGCCATGTGCGCAACGCCTGGCGGCAGTGGCGGGCCGCTGACATTGATGGCCTTGCTGGCACGCAACGGCGTGCGTCCGGCCCATGCCAGCGCGGTGTTTGCCATGGATCAGTTGAGCGACCTGCTGTTCTTTCTCTGCGCCTTGGTGGGCATCCTGCTGTACGCCCTGTTCCAGAACCTCAGCCAGCGCATGGAATGGATGCTGGCGTTGAGTGCGATCTCCCTGCTTGGCGGGCTGTTCGGCTGTGTCCTGGTAGCTCGCTACCATCGTCGGCTGATCCTGCTGGGTGCCCGATTGCTGCGCCACCTGCGGGTCAAGGCGCATACCCGTCGACGTTGGGGACGCAAGATCCTGAATTTTCTCGCGGCGTTTACCGACACCCTGAAGTTGCCGCGACAAACGCTCCTTCAGGTCTTCGGCCTGACCTGCCTGCACTGGGGGCTGCGCTACAGCGTCCTGTACCTGGCATTGAAAGGGCTGGGGGCGGACCTGCAATGGGCATGGAGCTTCCTGATCCAGATGCTGTCCTTGAGCGCGGGGCAATTCAGCCTGCTGCCCGGCGGCGCCGGGGCGGCAGAGCTGACCTCGGCGGCGCTGCTGGCCCCCATGGTGGGCAAATCCACAGCGGCGGCGGCCATCCTGATCTGGCGAGCGGTGACTTACTACTTCTATCTGGTCGCCGGCGGGCCGGTGTTCTTCCTGATGGTGGGGCGGCCGCTGATCAAGAAACTGATGAGGCTGCGGCAGGCCTGAGCCAGACGGCCCAGGGCCCAGGCTCTGTACGAAAAGTCTTGAGACGAGTCTAGAAGGCTTCGGGAGTGTCCTGCGGGTGCAGTTGCTCCCACAGCTGGGCGGCATCGGGAAATTCCGTGCCATCCTCCGGGCCCAACTCCTCGGGATCGTAGCGGCTCAGGCAGCCCTCACCCAGGGTCGCTGGCGCCCTGGAGGTGGCTTTGTCCAATGGATCGGTCATCAGGGCAACCTTATGAAAAAAGGCCTGGCGATTACTCGTGCAGGCCTTTGGATTCAGAACACCACGGTCTTGTTGCCGTGCACCAGCACCCGGTCCTCGAGGTGATAGCGCAAGCCTCGGGCCAGCACCATTTTCTCCACATCACGGCCGAAGCGCACCATGTCTTCGATGCTGTCGCTGTGGCTGACGCGCACCACGTCCTGCTCGATGATCGGGCCGGCGTCCAGCTCTTCGGTCACGTAGTGGCAGGTGGCGCCAATCAGCTTCACGCCGCGCATCGAGGCCTGGTGGTACGGCTTGGCCCCGACGAACGATGGCAGGAAACTGTGATGGATATTGATGACCTTGTGGGCATATTCGCTGCACAGGGACGGCGGCAGGATCTGCATGTAGCGAGCCAGCACCACCACCTCGGCGTCGTGCTGCTTGACCAGCCGCGAGACTTCGGCGAACGCCGGTTGCTTGTCCTGCGGATTGACCGGTACGTGGTAGTACGGGATGCCGTGCCACTCCACCATGCTGCGCAGATCGTCATGGTTGGAAATGACACAGGCGATGTCGCAGTCGAGCTCATCGCTGTGCCAGCGATGCAACAGGTCAGCCAGGCAATGGGACTCACGGCTGGCCATCAGCACCACGCGTTTTTTCTGCGCAGTGTCGGTGATGCGCCAGTCCATCGAGAACTCTTCGGCAATCGGTGCAAAGGCCTCGCGAAAGGCTTCGATGCCGAAGGGCAGCGAGTCGGCACGGATCTCATGACGCATGAAGAACCAACCGCTCTGATTGTCCGAATGATGGCTTGCTTCAGTGATCCAGCCGTTATGGGACGCCAGAAAGTTACTGACTTTAGCAACGATACCGACGCGGTCCGGGCAAGCGATCACCAGCCGAAAAGTGCGCATTAGGGAAACTCCAGAACTTCGCAAAGGCGGCTATTCTAGCCATTGCGCAGCAAAACTGCAGTATCGATGACGCGCCGGGCCTCTCTAGCCTCATGCCGGCAGCGCTGAGGCTGGCCCGGGACTGCTTGCTATAAATGTGAACAGATGTGAAGAGCCTCTCACAGTATTTAACTGCAATCCCCTTTTTTGTGGCACGGCACTAATTAATTAAATAAAAGCCGGCTTAAATGTTTACTTGATGAAACTGTCTGATTACTATTGCCACACTGTCTCCTTGTCATCAGCGTCCTACATAAGGTAGTCCCCATGTCCTTGATCAATGAATACCGCGCTACTGAAGAAGCTATCAAAGAGCTGCAAGAGCGCCTGAAAAATCTGTCCCAGGACGACAAACTGCAAAAAGAACTGGAATTCGAAGGCAAATTGCGCACTCTGATGGGCGAATATTCCAAGTCCCTGCGCGACATCATTGCCCTGTTGGATCCAGAAGCCAAGTCGGGCAAAGCCCCCCGTGGCGCCGTCAAAACTACCGGCACCAAACGCGCTCGCAAAGTTAAGCAATACAAAAACCCGCACAACGGTGAAGTCATCGAAACCAAAGGTGGCAACCACAAGACCCTGAAAGAGTGGAAAGCCAAGTGGGGCGGTGACGTGGTTGAAAGCTGGGCCAAGCTGCTGGGCTGAATCCTGCCGCTTCGAGCCGCTCTTCACGAGCAAAAACAACGCCAGCGATCGCTGGCGTTTTTTTATGCGGTCAACTTTTCACTTATCGACGTTCACAGGCTTAAACGCTGGCGCAATTGCTGGCTGTAACCCTGCCATTGCACAAGGACCTCTCGCTGCATGGGTGTAGCCAGGGCCATCCACTCTTGCATCGCCTCATCAAAAGTTTCCAGGGTATTCGGTGCGCCCCATTGTGGGGATGACAGGCGCTGCTGACAGAACAGTCTCCAGCGCTCCTGTTCTTCAGCACTCAACGTATCCGGGAAGTTGCGTGCACGATATCGAAACAGTAATTCCGGCAGACGCTCATCATCGAACAGCCAGCGTTCCCGTGCCAGTTGCACCGGGTCCGCCAAACGGACTTGTTCGCATAAGCGACGATCACGATCACCGAGAAAACCTGCGTACAACTGTTGTTCGGGATCTTCACTGGCGGCGAAGTCCTCACCACCGTAAATAGCCTGAAGTTTCTCCTGCCAGACCTGCTGTGCGTCACTTAGCCGCAGCGCCCGTTGCTGCAGGCCATCCATATCCAGTTGCAGTCGCTCCAGGTCTTCGGCACGCAGCACCGAAAGTGGCGCGACCACCGGGCACTTGTTGATATGGATAAGTTTGAGAGGCACCGGTAACTCACCTTCAAGCAACTCTTCGCGACGGGTATACAAGCGCTGGCGCAGGATTTGCGCGTCATGCTCCAGCAACCCCTGGGGGTCCAGGTGCAGGTCGCAGACGATCAAGGCATTGCGGTTTTTCGGATGCCAGGCCAGCGGCAGGACGACGCCGATATAGTTTCGCGCAGCGGAAAAACGCCCGGAAACATGTACCAATGGTTGTAACAGACGGACCTGATCCAGGACCTTCTGTTTGCCTCGCAGCTGGAACAGCCAATCGTAGAGCCGCGGCTGCTTCTGCCGGATCAGGCGAGCCAGGGCAATGGTCGCACGCACATCCGACAACGCGTCATGGGCCTGGCCATGGTCGATGCCATTGGCGGCGGTGAGGCGCTCGAGCTTGAGGCTGACGCGACCATCCTCCTGCGGCCAGACGATGCCTTGCGGGCGCAACGCATAGGCGGCGCGTACCAGGTCGATGAGATCCCAGCGACTGTTACCGCCCTGCCACTCGCGGGCGTAGGGGTCGAAGAAATTCCGATACAGGCTGTAGCGAGTCATCTCGTCATCGAAACGCAGCGTGTTATAGCCGGCGCCACAGGTACCCGGCGCGGCCAGTTGCGCGTGGACACGGGTCATGAAATCGGCTTCGCTCAGCCCTTGCTCGACCAGGCGCGCCGGCGTGATGCCGGTGATCGCACACGCAGCGGGATGCGGCAGGATGTCATCACTGGGCCGGCAATACAGGTTCACCGGTTCGTCGATTTCATTGAGTTCGAAATCGGTACGGATACCCGCCATCTGCAAGGGGCGATCGCTCCTGGGGTCGATGCCGGTGGTTTCGTAGTCGTACCAGAAGATGGAAGTCACGGCCTGTTCCTGAGTTGAAGACTGGCGAAGTCTAGGCGCTGGACCCCGGCTGCGGCCAGTGTTGTCTGGATTCAATCCTGTTGCGAGCTATTGAATGACACAAAGTCTGGTATCGCCTCGTATCGTTTGCGCGCACGAACACTGTTAGCATCTGTGGCCAGATCGAATGTTCGAACCGGCCTATCATTCAGGTTGCCCATGCTCGAGAGACCAGCACTGCAAAGGAACGCGCCGCTGCCCCCGCCACTGGACACGCGGTATCAGGTCGAAACGCCAGAAGGCATCGACCTGCCACTGCGGCCGGCGGGGTTGATGCCCCGCGCACTGGCCTTCGCCATCGACCTGGGCATACGGGGCCTGGTCCTGGGTGTCCTCTTCTTCATCCTGGCGTTCTTCGGCGAACTGGGGATCGGCCTGGGTTCTATCCTGCTGTTCGTGGTCAGCTGGTGGTACATGGTGCTGTTCGAGGTGCTGAGGCAGGGGCGCTCCCCCGGCAAGCAGATGATGGGGTTGCGCGTGGTGCAGGACGACGGCCGGCCCGTCGGCTGGTCGGCCTCGCTGATCCGCAATCTGTTGCGCTTCGTCGACATGCTGCCCTTTGGCTATGCCTTCGGCGCAGTCTGTTGCCTGCAGCATCCGGCCTTCAAGCGCCTGGGGGACCTGGCGGCCGGCACCCTGGTGGTGTATCGCGAACAGCCGGTCAAGCGCCCCGCCCTGCCCCAGGCGCCCCCCTTGCGACCTCCGTTTGCCCTGAGCCTCAACGAACAGCGCGCCGTGCTCGGTTTCGCCGAACGCCAGGCCGAACTTTCCCAGGCCAGGGTCAACGAACTGGCAACCATCCTTGCCGCACCGCTGAACGTGCAACCTCCCCGCGCCGTGGCCGAACTCAATGGCATCGCCCGCGGCCTGTTGGGGCCGACATGAAGCAAAGCCTGTTCGAAAACCGTCACCAGCAGGAATGGGAGCAGCTGTCCCGGCTGCTCGATCAACTGGAGCGCAGCCGCAACGTGCCCCAGAGCAACGAGTTTCCCCACGCCTACCGCCGGCTCTGCCAACACCTGGCACTGGCCCAGGCGCGAGGCTACAGCAGCCTGCTGGTCGACACGCTGCAACAACTGGCACTGCGTGGTCACCAGCAACTCTACCGGGACCGCGGCAGGCCTTCGGGCCTTACGGCATTCATCCTGGTGGGTTTCCCTCGACTGGTTCGTGAGCAATGGCGGTTCGTGCTGGCTGCCTGCGTGATGTTCCTCGGCAGCCTGGCCGGCATCGGGCTGCTGGTCTATCTGTTCCCGGAGCTGGTCTACAGCGTGCTGGGCGCCGAGGAAGTCAGCCAGATACGCAGCATGTACGACCCCGCCGCCGGTCACCTGGGGCGCTCGGTGGAACGGGCGGCCAGCGAGGACTGGGTCATGTTCGGCTACTACATCATGCACAACATCGGCATCGCCTTTCAGACCTTCGCCAGCGGCATGATGTTCGGCCTGGGCAGCGCGTTCTTCCTGTTCTTCAACGGCCTGACCATCGGGGCGGTGGCCGGGCACCTGACCCAGATCGGCTCAGGCGGGACATTCTGGTCGTTCGTGATCGGTCACGGCGCCTTCGAACTCACCGCCATCACCCTGGCCGGTGCCGCCGGCTTGCAGCTGGGCTGGGCGTTGATTGCGCCGGGACGCCTCACCCGGGGCGAAGCCTTGCGGCTCGCCGCTCGCAAAAGCGTGTCGATGATCGCCGGGGTGATACTGTTGCTGCTCATCGCCGCCTTCATCGAAGCCTACTGGTCCTCCAGCGCCGTGACGCCCGCCACCAAGTACACGGTCGGCGCCCTGTTGTGGCTGCTAGTGTTGAGCTACCTGCTGTTGGCCGGACGGGTACGCCATGCGGCTGAGTGACGCCAGCGTAGCCATCCGCCCGCGCACCACCTGGGAAGCCATGGACCTGGGCATCCTGATGAGCCAGCGGCATCGCCGCCTGCTGATGACCAGCTGGGCCATCGTCACGCTTCCGGTCTATGCGCTGTTGTCGCTGTTGCTGTGGGATTCGCCGTCCCTGGTGATAGTGGTGTTCTGGTGGTTGAAGCCGGCCTTCGACCGCTTGCCGCTGTATATCCTGTCCAAGGCATTGTTTGGCGAAACACCCACCTTGAAGCAGGCCTTGCGCCAGTGGCCCGCCCTGCTCAAGCCCCAACTGCTCGCCAGCCTGACCTGGCGCCGGCTGAGCCTGAGCCGCAGCTTCCTGATGCCGGTGGTGCAGCTCGAAGGCCTTTGCGGGCAAGCACGGGAACAGCGCTTGCGGGTTCTGCTGCAACGCAACGGCGGCGCAGCGCAGTGGCTGACCGTGATCGGCGTGCACCTGGAGACGGTCCTGTGGTTCGGCCTGATGGCCCTGTTCTACCTGTTCGTGCCGCAGCAGGTTGAGCTGGAATGGGACTGGCAGGCCTTGATCGCCGTCGCCGAGAACGACTGGTTGTGGTTCGAACACCTGATCAACTTCCTGTATCCCCTGTTGCTGATCCTCTGGGAGCCGGTATATGTCGCCTGCGGTTTCAGCCTCTACCTGAATCGACGCACGATCCTGGAGGCCTGGGACATCGAGCTGGTGTTCCGGCGCCTGCGCCAACGCCTGAGCGGCGTAGCGCCCGTCCTCATGCTGCTGGCCCTGGTGCTGTTGCCCCTGGGGCCCAAGACCTGGGCCGCCGAAGACAACACCGCGCCTGACAGCCCCCGGCTGCTCAATCAGCCCCTCACCAGCGAGGCATCCAGGGACAGCATCGAAGCGATCCTCCAGGCCCCGCCATTCAAGAACACCGAGACCGTGACCCGTTATCGCTTTGGCGAGGAAACCGAAGAACCCGACGAGGACGGCGAACCCTCGGGTTGGCTCAAGGCGTTGTTCCAGTGGCTCGGCGGCCAGCGCTTCGAGACCGCCGCCGCGCTGATCCAGGTCCTGCTCTGGGCTTGCCTGGCCGGGGCGATCGTCTGGCTGGTCTGGCACTACCGTGATCGCTTCCAGGCCCTGCCCAGTCGCCGGGCGACGAAACGCCCGCCACCAGAACGACCGGCACCGGTTCAAATGTTCGGCCTGGATATCCGTGAAGAAAGCCTGCCCGAAGATGTGGCGGCCAGCGCCGAGCAGCTCTGGAGCACAGCCCCCCGTGAGGCCCTGGGCCTGCTGTACCGGGCCTTGCTCAGTCGCTTGCATCACGAGTTCGGCGTTGCCCTGAAAGCGGCCGATACCGAGGGCCAGGTGCTGCATCGCGTCGAACAGCTGCAGCAGGAACACCTGCTGGCGTTCAGCAGGCTCCTGACCCTGCACTGGCAGAACGTCGCCTATGGGCACCGCCCGCCATCGCCCGACCTGCAACAGGAACTGTGCGACGGCTGGCGCGGGCTGTTCGGTCCGGGAAGGGCGCGATGAGCCGGCGCGCGGGGTTGCTGCTCGCCGTCCTGGCGATCGTCCTGCTGGGGGCAATGGTCGCCTACCTGGGCTCCAAGGCGGTGCCTTACCAGGAAACCCTCGACCACGGCCCTTCGCCCGAGGCCCAGGCCAACCCTTACCTGGCCGCCGAGCATTTCCTGCGCCAGCAAGGCATCAAGGTCGAACACGCCAATGACCTGAACATGCTGCCGACTCTGGAGCCACGCCAACGCAGCCTGCTGTTGCTGGGAGAGCGAAGCGACATGACACCGCGGGAAGTCGACCAGTTGATGAACTGGACCCGGGCCGGCGGGCGCCTGCTCTTCGTCGCCGAGGCGCTGTGGGACGACAGCACCGGCAGCAGCGGCGACCTGCTGCTGGACCGCGTGCGCCTGCGCCAGTTCTTGAGCGAGGACCTCAAGGAGCCGGCGCCGGAGCTCATCAAGGACCGCTACCCCGAATTGACCAAGTTGTACCTGGAAGACGAGGAAGCACCGGCCTATGTCGGCTTCGACACCGACTTCCACCTCGAAGACCCGCACAACCTGGCCCAGTCCTGGGCCAACAGCGCCCAGGCCACCCACATGATGCAGCTGAACCACGGCCAGGGTTCCATCACCGTTATCACCGACGCCGAGCTGTGGAAGAACGACCAGATCGATCAGTACGACAACGCCTGGCTGCTCTGGTACCTGAGCGCCGACTCGGACGTCACGCTGCTGTACAACATCGACCACGACAGCCTGCTGACCCTGCTGCTGCGCTACTTTCCCCAGGCACTCGTCGCACTGGCGGCCTTGATCGCCCTCTGGCTGTGGCACTCGGCCGTGCGTCATGGCCCGCTGCAGCCGCCGGCCCCCAAGGCACGGCGCCAGCTGGAGGAGCATGTGCAGGCCAGCGCCGTGTTCCATCTGCGCCATAATGGCCGGCAGCACTTGCTGCGCGGCTTGCAGCAGGACGTACTGCGCCGGGCCCGCCATCGTCACCCAGGCTTCGAACAACTGGCCGTGGCCGAGCAATGGCAAGTGCTTTCCCGCTTGACCCGCCAACCCACCAAGGCCATCAGCCAGGCCCTCAGCCCCCGGCCGAAACAGCGCCTGTCCAGCGCTGAGTTCTGCCGCCAGGTCGCCCATCTGCAAACCCTCAGGAATGCCTTATGACTGAACAGAACGAACCTGCCGACGGCCAGGCCCACGCCGCCCAACAGCGCCAGCGCGCCAGTCAGCTGGCCCAGGCCATCCGTACCGAGCTGCACAAGGCGGTGGTCGGCCAGGCCGCGGTGATCGATGACGTGCTGACGGCATTGATCGCCGGCGGCCACGTGCTGCTCGAGGGCGTTCCCGGGCTGGGCAAGACGTTGCTGGTGCGCGCCATGGCCCGTTGCTTCAACGGCGAGTTCGCCCGCATCCAGTTCACGCCCGACCTGATGCCCAGCGATGTCACCGGGCATGCGGTGTACGACCTGCAGACCGAGCAGTTCAAGCTGCGCAAGGGGCCGGTATTCACCAACCTGCTGCTGGCCGACGAGATCAACCGCGCTCCGGCCAAGACCCAGGCCGCGCTGCTCGAAGCCATGCAGGAACGCCAGGTCACCCTCGAAGGCCGCGCCTTGCCCATCGCCCAGCCGTTCATGGTGCTCGCCACCCAGAACCCCATCGAACAGGAAGGCACCTACCCGCTGCCGGAAGCCGAGCTCGACCGCTTCATGCTCAAGGTGCGCATGGACTACCCGGACGCCGACCAGGAATTGAACATGGTGCGTCAGGTCAGCCGCTCCACGCGGGCCGACATGCTCGATGTCCAGCCCTTGCGCACCGTGCTGCAGGCCAAGGACGTGCAAGCGCTGCAACGCATCGCCAGCGACCTGCCGATGGACGACCAGGTGCTCGACTACGCCGTACGCCTGGCCCGTACCACCCGCAGCTGGCCGGGCCTGACCCTGGGGGCCGGCCCCCGTGCCTCCATCGCCCTGGTGCGCTGCGCCCGGGCGCGGGCCTTGTTGCGCGGCGGTGAGTTCGTGGTGCCGGACGACATCAAGGGCTGCGCCCTGGCCGTGCTGCGCCACCGGGTACGACTGGCGCCGGAGCTGGATATCGAGGGGCTGTCGGTGGACCAGGTACTGGGACAACTGCTCGACCAAGTGCCGGCACCACGGTTGTGAGCAGTACCAATATGCCGAGGATACCTTGCGTGGCGAGGGGATTTATCCCCGTGGGCCGCGCAGCGACCCCTTGCGGTGTTTCAGTCATATCCGGGGGGCCGCTGCGCGGCCCGGCGGGGATAAATCCCCTCGCCAGAAAAGCTCGCTCTGCATCTCTTCCAAGGGGAATGCATCGATGAAACCCTCGCGCCTGCTCTTGATCTGGCTCGCGGTACTGCTGGCCCTTGGTATCGTGCTGGGTGCGCTGCGAGCCCTGGGGATTGCGTTGCCGCCGTCGGCGCAGTCGATCAACTGGGGCTTGCTGCTGGCCTTGCTGGCCCTGGCGACTCTCGATGCGGTGCGCCTCAAGGGCTTGCCCTCGCCCCGGGTGCAACGGCAGATGCCCGGGAGTCTGGCGCTGGGTCGCTGGAGCGAAGTCCACCTGGGCATCACCCACGATTTCCCCCAGCCGCTGGACATCCTGGTCTTCGATCATGTCCCCGACGGCCTGGCCTTCGAACACCTTCCGCTGACAGTGGCGCTTCAACCGGGCCAACCCAGCCAGGCCGGCTATCGCCTGCGCCCGCTCAAGCGCGGCCACTTCATCTTCCAATACTGCGAGGTCAACCTGCCAAGCCCCTTGGGCCTGTGGTCCGACAAGCGCCTGCTGGCCGCGGCCGACGAGATCCGGGTCTATCCCGACTTCGCCAGGCTCTACGACGGCCAGTTGCTGGCGGTGGACAACTGGCTCAGCCAGCTTGGCGTGCGTCAGCGCCAGCGACGGGGCCAGGGGCAGGAATTCCATCAGTTGCGTGAGTTTCGCGAAGGCGACAGCCTGCGTCAGATCGACTGGAAGGCCACCGCCCGCCACCGCACGCCGATAGCCCGGGAATACGAAGACGAGCGCGACCAGCAGATCATCTTCATGCTCGATTGCGGCCGGCGCATGCGCAGCCAGGACGGCGAGCTGTCGCATTTCGATCACGCCCTCAACGCCTGCCTGCTGCTCAGCTACACCGCGCTGCGCCAGGGCGACGCCGTGGGCCTGAGCGCATTCGCCAGCGAACAGCCGCGCTACCTCGCCCCGGTCAAGGGCGCCGGCCAGCTCAATGTACTGCTCAATACCGTGTACGACCTCGACAGCACCTCGCGCCCCGCCGACTACCAGGCCGCCGCCAACGAACTGCTGGTCCGGCAGAAACGCCGGGCCCTGGTGGTGCTGGTGACCAACCTGCGAGATGAAGACGACGAGGACCTGCTGGCCGCCGTCAAGCGGCTCGGCCAACAGCATCGGGTACTGGTGGCCAGCCTGCGGGAAGAAGCGCTGGACCGCCTGCGGGAAACTCCGGTGCAGTTCTTGCCCGAGGCCCTGGCCTATTGCGGGGCCGTCGAGTATTTGAATGCACGCAACGAACTGCACGAGCGCCTGAACGCCCATGGCGTGGTGGTGTTGCAAGCCCGGCCCGGGGAGCTGGGGGCCGAGCTGGTGACGTTGTACCTGGGGTGGAAAAAAGCCGGGAATCTATAGGATCAATGCTCCACCTTGAACGGTAGCCAGCGAGGCGGCAGGTCAGGGCTTCGAAACTCCAGCTCGAATTCGCCGAAAGCGCCTTCCCGTGGAATGATCGACCAGGACAAGGGCACCGTGGTGACGGGCCGCAGGACACGCAACTGCGGGTCAAACCGCAGCCCGAGGGCTTCCGGAGGGAAGCCATACAACGAAACACTGGTTTCGTGAATCAGGTTACTGTCTTTCCTGACCTTCAATTCCAGCGTACTGGGCAGCGTATCCTTGAGGATCATTTTCCAGTTGACCAGATCGTCCATGTCGATCGGCCGCTCGTTCAGCCGAAGCGTGAATTCCCGCACCCAGGAATCCTGTGTCCCCGTGACCCTGGACTCCAACCGGGCTGCCTCCCACCCCAGCACGCCCCTGACGGATGCACTCAGGACATAACGCCCTATCCTCGGCGGTAATTCGAATGTGATCCGCGCCTTGCCAGCCGCATCGGTGACGACCGGCTCGAGCACAACGCCCTTGTAGAACCAGTGCACCCGTACCCCCTCTACCGGCTCGCCGCTGGCGGCACTGACCACCGTGGCCTCGGCGCTGATTTCTTCGCCCGGCGCGTTCTCCAGGCCCGAACCGGTCAGCTCCTGTATCACACAGGCTTCATGTACGAAATAGGTAAACTCAACGACCTCGATGCCACCGACGGCACGGGCAGTCACGGTGCCCGGCCCGGACGCCGTCGCCGTGAAACTGAAACGCGCGACACCATAGAAATCGGTGAATGTCACGACGTCCTCCATGGCCTGGTCAGTACCGCTCCAGGACACCTGAACATTTCGGGCAGGTTGTCCGGACAATGAATTGGTCAAGGTGATCTCAAAAAACAACGTCTCGCCCCAGTCGACCACCGTCGGCTCCTGGTTCGTTGCGGCCATGACATCCACAGGCAGGTGGCTGCCCAGGGAAAACGCATTCAGTGGTGAGCGGGCCAACAGTCTCGAGGCGGACAGTTGCAGGTAAAACGCCGCATCGGTCCGGTCAGCGGCCAACATACTGAGCGGCAGGCCGGCAGTGCCCAGGGGACGCGACACGCCCAGCCCTACCGGTCCGAAAGACAAGCCCGTGTCCAATTCATAGGCGCCTTCGAGTCCCAGCGTCAGCGCCTGGTTGAGTAAAGGACTGTCCGACCGGGCGGTGAGCGTCAAGTCCAACCGCCCTTCGCGTCGGGGGAAAAAAGTACCTTCGCCCCACCGCTGTTCTGCGCCGGACCCGACACTGACGCGCAGGTCGAGCCAGGGGTCTTCCTGATACGCGTAAACGTAAAACGCATGCTCGACCTGGGTCGCATCATAGGGGTTGCTGACGCAAGCCAGGACCTCCTGGCTTCCCGCGCTGGTCGGCTGGTAACTGCGCTGGGCGATACCGTCTGCGGCGCTCAACGACACTTGCCCGTCGCCCCACTCGACGCTGACATCGTTTGCCGGCCTGCCCGTGAATGCCGACAGGTACCGTACGGCCAACCGTGCGCTTTCGCCCTTGCTCAGCACCGGGTCGGTCGCCACGTCGTACGGGGTACCGACCACTACCTTATTGTGGGCCAGCTTGAATCCGAAAGCGGCTGGTTGGGTAAAACCGTCGATACCCAGAACAGTGGCACTGCATCGACGCTCCGCTGTTTCAGTCGTGGCTGTCAGGTCACAACGATAACGAATGCCACCGGCGGTCATGGGAGCCGGTTGCGCCAAGGACGGGACGATGACCCACTCCGGCGGCAGGTCCGGTGCCATGGCGGTCTCTAGCAGCAGGCCATGCAGGCCGCCCAGGTTATTCGTCGGCTGGACGGTCAGTTCGTGCGTGGCGCCGATGCACGGGTACAAGTCGACGTCGTCCGTCCAGGTCTTCGGCACTTGATCGAAGACCAGCCCGACCTCGGTGGACAGGTCCCGGGGAAGCGAGCGAAACGCCAGGTCGCGTGCCTCCATCCCGTTCGAGATCACTTGCAGGTCGAACACGCCGCTGGTGTCGACCACCAACGCATCGACGCTCCATTGCACGCCGCTGGCGGTGACGGTGACCGGAGCTTCCATATTGGCGATGACGATTGAACGGACGGCGGCCGGATCGCGCCAGCGCAGGGAAATCTCCTTGCCGATCAGCGGGCTGCCGGACTCCACCGCGAGGCGAAACGCATACGTCTGCCCCATGCGGCACACCGCCCCTGCCCCCACCCGGTCGACCGCAGTCTCATCCAGAGTGAAACTGGCCGTCTTCCAGGCGCTGGTGGCCAAGGTCTGGATCTCGAAGTCGTGCTTGAGCGCCGGCGCGCCTTCCCGGGGGTTGACTCGCGCTGCCAGGGTGTAGGCCCTATGCACCGCGGGCCGATCGATCACGCTGGCCCAGCCGTCGACGCCGGTGAAGGTGCGCTGGAGTCCCCCGGAGGCGTCCCACTCCACCGCAACCCCGGCAACCGGCTGGTCACCTGCCTGGGTCACCACCCGCAACATGCACCAGGCATAATCCCCCTCGTCCACCACCGGAGCCCGGTTGGGCCCGCGCACCTCGCCAATCTTCAGGCTGTGACGGGCCAGTGACATGGGATTGACCACGGTCGGCCTCAACAGGTCGGCGCTGCCCAACCGCAAGTTGAACTGGCCATCGGTCAGGTCCTGACAATCAAGGCGCCAGGCCAGAGGGGTGCTGGTGACCGGAACCGGCTGCATCAAGGCCGGCTGAACCGTCACGCCCAAGTCCTCGGGGGGCTTGCCCTCCCAGGCCAACCAGACATGACGGTTGAGCAGCGGGCTGGCGGCGGCAAAGGAGACTTCCAAGCGATACGACGCACCGCGGTCGGGGTAGCCGGTTTTCTCCCCCCAGGGCGCGGCGTCCATATTCGGGAACTTGACTTGCACAGTCTTCAGCGGGTCCGTGGCATGGGCCTGGACGTTGAAGGTGTGTGCCGTGTTGCCCTGTGCATAAAAGGGGCTCTCGACCCGGGCTTTCACGGCGAGCGCGCCGTCGCGGGCAGGGGTGAAATCAAGCCACGCCTCGCCACCGTCATCGGTCGGGCCGACTGAAATCATGTCATTGCCCAGCAGCCAGGTGACTTCATAACCGCGCATCGGCAGGTCCAGGTAATAGGACTTCACCCGAACGCCCAGCTTGACCGATTGAGCGTATTCGATCACCGGTTGATAGGCCGGGTCCAGGATAGTCTCGACCACCAGCCGATGATGCCCGAGCGAAACGGCAATCAGGTAGATATCGGCGTGGTACTTGCTGTAGATGGACAGGTTGAACCGTTGAGTGTCATCCGAGACCGGTTCAGGGCAATCCACCTGCCAGGCCGTTTCGATCGTTTGGTTCTCCCCCCATTCGGGCGAGATCACCACCGCCTCCAGGGGGTTGTCCTGGCTCCACAGCAAGGCTTCGGTGCCGGCCCAGGGGCTGTCCGGCGCCGGCTGGAAGGTGACCTGGTGGCGCTTGCTGCCGGTGGCACCGTGACACAGATAGAGCAAGGGCTGCCCGGTCGGGGTGAACACCTGGCCATCATTGACGATGCGCGCCAGCACCAGCGGCTCAAGCTCAAGGTGCAAATCGATCCGGGCGACGATGAGGTCCACGGTCGTCGAGGCTTGAGCCGGGCTGAGGATGACGAACTCGAAAAGATCCTCGCCCTCGACATCGAACTCGATCGACGCCGTGATGGGTGTCAGGCTCAATGCCAGGGTTTCAGGGGCGTCCCCCCTGTTCCCCGTTGCAGGCAGCGGTATTTCCAGCTGGTCTTCGGTGCCACGCCGGCGCAGGATGAAAACCCCCGGATCTGCATGGCGGTTGTCGTAGAGGAAACTCAAACGGTAGCGCGCCCCGGCTGATTGCGGTGCCGGCGCAGGCACTGTCTGGGTAATCCCCGTACCTTTGTAAAGAGACATGTAGAAGATGGGCAGCCCTTCCCATGTGCCTTCCTTGCGGGCGTAGTTGTATCCTGGCGCACCGGCGCTTTCCCAGTGGGCAAAGCCCAGGTCGAAATGCCCGTTGAGGAGGATATTGGTCCGGGTGTTGACAGGTTCTCTGTTCATCGTTGCGACCCCTGGAGCGCTGTGAGGTTGGCTGCTCTCACTTTGTCCTGGACATACCGGGAAAACGCCGGGCCTCCCACCTTGGCCGTGTAGCGCACCTTCACGATGACGTCGTTCAGGGCCTCCAGTTGCTTCTTCTGGCGGTGCTGCTCGCTATCGAACCAGGGGAAGGACAGGGTCCAACGGGACACCGCGCCAGTGTTCTCGAAGGTATTTCGCAAGCCCTCATCGGGTTTCAGCGCCGCCACGCCAAAATCGTCCAGGCCGATGGAAATGGCCATCTGTTCACCGCTGCTGATATTGAGCAGCACATCGGCCGGTGGCAGGGAACTGGCCCCGTACAGGTAGTCCAGCGACTCGAGGGAGGGCTTGATCGCGGTGGCACTGCCGATCTGCGTCAATGTTGCGCAGACGTTTTCAAAAGGGCCAAGCAACGTCGGCAAGGTGACATCCACGGCGCTGATCTGCCGGCAGTAGTGGTCGTGGTAGTCACGGTCGAACAGCAATTGGGAAAGTCGAAAATTCAGGACGCCGTTTTTTGTCAAATAGTTTCGCGCTTCATCCCAGCTTGCGTAGTCCGGCTCTGGATCGATGCCGTCATCGAACAACTGACGCAGGGATACGGTCTTGACGATCTCCAGTCGTCGCTCGTACCGCAGCAGGTAATCGGCTTCCATGCGCAGCAGATCGAGCCGCAACGCGTCTCCGGCGGTCAGGCCGTAATAATTGTCGAGCCACGCATCGGTGCGTATGTGAGAAAGACCGAACTCGGCGGTTTCCAGCTGCAATGCGCTCTGGGCGCTCAGGCACAGGCTGACGACCTGGTCGTAGGCCTGGTAATGCAGGGTCTTGCACTGCCCCAGGTACCAGCGGTACAGCTCGACGCGGGTGGCGCGGGTGAGCAGGAAATCATAGAGCGCCTGGGTCTGTGCATTCATCTTGAGAATCTGCTCCAGGCTGGCCTCGGCGGCGTAGACCGCGTGCTCCTGGGCCTTGATCTGCTCATTGATCATCGCCAGCTCCGCCGTGGCCTGATCCCGTGCCAGCCCCCAGTCCTGACGCCGCCGCCGATAGCTTTCGGAGGTGGCATCCTTCTCGGCATCGGTGCGCACCACCTCGGCCGCGACCTGGAACCCATAGCTGACGGCCCTGGGCAGGCTACCCGGCTGGTGCCCGCCGTTGGCCAGACCGAATATTGTGGGGAAGGCGTCGATGACAGCGCCGGCCACTTGCATCGATGTGCTCAGCGACGTCAGCCATTTAGCGGTGTCGAGCGCCCCCATGACCTTGTATTCGCTATTGGAAATGTGCTCGACATACAGCCTCGCGTAATGTGTTTGCCGTTCCTCGGTCAACGTGCGGCTGCTGTGCAAGGCCGCCAGAGTGTCCCGCAGTTGAGCGAGATTTTCTTCCTGCACCGTCCTGACGAAAGTACTCAGCTCGGTCAGATGGCGCTGCTGCAGAAGATCCTGTTCGCCCCGATCCTGCTGTTCCAGCAGGCGCATCACCTGATTGCCGCAATCCTGCAAGTACTGGGTGGCCCGGATGGCGGTATCGAACAGCGGGCGCCAGCGAAACGCCGCGACCCGCAAGGGACCGCCCATGGGACGTACGGGCCCGCCACCGCCGGCCGCCAGATTGTTGAGCAGATCCGAAGGGTTGATCGTGCTGAACAGTTCGATGGAGAGGGGTTTGCCGTCGATGGTCAGGTTGTTGCGCAGGTTGTACATGCGCTGGGCCGGTAATTCATAAAGCTGCATCACTCGCTGGCTCACCGGCAGCCGGAAACGACCGGCCCCGATGACGCCGGGGTCTTCGAAAAAACGGGTCCTGACCGGCAACGAACCCGAATCCAGCAGCAACGCCTGCTCGAATGCCTTGAGCTCGGCACTGTCCTCCAGCTCCTCGACCAGCTCCGCCAATGTGGCGGGCGTCCACTGGCTGAGAGTCTGAACGTCCGGGGCAGCGCCCATCAGGTTCTTGGCCCGCAGGTATTGCAGCTTGGCCGCCGCCAGGCTGTCACGGGTCAATTGCCGATACAGCCAGTCCCCCCACGCCACCAGGTTGGCGACGTAGTCGAGGAAAATCAGCATCTGGTAATGCCGCGGCGTCGAGTAAGCAATCGCGTCGGGATCGGTGGGGTTGTCGGCTTCGCAGCCCACGTCACCCTCGGCGCTGGGCACATTCAACGGTCGGCAACGCCAATAGCGCGGTTTCGGATTCGCTCGAGCGGCATCTGCGGGCGCCTGGGGATCGAAAATGAAATGCAGCCATTGCTGGGCTTCGACAAAACGCTCTTCGTCCTTGAGCCGCGTTGCCACCAAGTGGGGCAGATGAAAAAACAGTTCCCAGAAAAACAGCCCGTTGGCCCCGTCGAACGGCCCGTTGGGCTCGGCTGCCCCGTCGGGCAGCGCGGGCTCGTCGGGAAACTGGGTATCCCAATCGAGCACGGCATCGGTCGACACGTTGGCGCGCGTCACCAGTTCCGCACCGATCAGGGTATTCAGGCGCGCGTACTTGAGCGTCAGGGCCGGGTCGTTGAGGTGCAGGAATTGGGCTCCGCGCGCATTGCTCTTGTGCAGGGAGGGCAGGCGAGGTTCGACAGGCAGGCCCTTGAGCTCCAGCACGAAGGTCTTGCTGCCAAAGTTACCCGGCCCCTCCAGGATGAATGTGGCGGTCAAACCGGCAAAGCTATCGCGCTCATATTTATTCCAAGCGAATGACCAGCCGCCATTGTCGGAATGCGATTCGGTAGCGGACGGCGGGTCACCGCCCGAGGGAAATTGCACCGATATCGTGAAAGCCTTCGATTCGCCTTCCCTCCCGGGCACCAGAAGGGCACAGTGCGGTTGGAAACGCAGTTGTTGTTTGCCTGCGCTCGTTGTCACCACTGTTTTGAGCGTGAATTTTTCTACCAGCGGATTCGCGCCCACCGATACCGTTTCTGTCATTCTGGAAAATTGCGCAGTCCCGACTCGCTGCTGAAGCGTCGATGGATTGGAGAAGCGAACCATGGCCAAGTGATCCATGATCGGCTTTTCGTCGCCCACTTTGCGAAACAGCGCGTCGCGCGTTTCATAGATGTCCACCGGACCGGATCGTGACCCCAAGAACACCGGTGGGGTCACCGCATTGGTCAAATGCACCGCCAGTCGCCCTTTGGGATACAACGGGTCCACATCGTCGCGCAGCATCACCGCCACCAGCCGGCAGTTCGGGCTGACGTCCTTATCGAACTCCGACAGGTTCAGCCGTATCGGCGGCGACCACTTGCCGTCCAGCGTGATGAACGCCACCTTCAGCTCAAGCTCATAGGGCTTTTGCAAGCCGCCGTCGCCATCGAACAACGCCTGGCGCCATTCGGCCCAGACCAGGCACAAGCGCCCTCCCCAAAAGACCAGCCGGCTGTCGAGCACCTGCACATCGCTGGGAATGTCGACCGGTTGCCATTCGCTCCAGGCCGCCGGGTTGATCGCCCGGCTGTCGACATCCAGCTGGACGTCGGCCTTGCGCCAGAAATAGCGATAGGGCGCGATTCGCTCCCGGCCCACCAGGTAATAGTCGGCACGGCGGGCATCGGCGCCGTCGACATAGCCGTTGAGCACATCCAGGTTGCACACCTCTTCAAAGGCGCGCAGATATTGCTGGACGCCCGACTGCACCGAATCGGTCGTCAGCCGGGTCTGGTTGAGATTGCTTTCCAGCGCCCTGAACAGGCTGGTCTTACGAATGCGCGCATATGGAGTGATGTAGTCCTCGGGCATGCATTTGAGCAATTGGCTGGCGGCCCACAGTGGGTATTGGCTGGCGATGTCCCAATCCTTCAGGTCCTTGCTGTCGAATTCCCGTTGGGTATAGCCCGGTTCGAGCTTCTGATAGACGGCATGGATGTACTGCTGCAAACAACTGACCGCCTCGGCGACCCAGGTCGTCTTGACCTGATGGTTATCCAGGGGATCGGTGCGCAGCCACTCCAGCAGGTCGTCCGCCGTTTGGATCGTCGGGTATCCCTTGTTGTCATCCTTGTCTTCGATCTGCTTGATGCCCAAGGCACATTCGATCAACGCGTCTCGGCGCAGGGCGGTCGCCCGGGTGATGTCTTGCGTGGCCATTGCCCTCTCCTGTGAGTGGGGGGCACTCGTCAAGGCGACGAGTACCGTGGTGCTGGAGAAGCGTGCTTCATGAGATGAATTCGATGGGCATAAACAGCAGGCTCAGGTCATCCCTCCTGATTATCGGTTCGTCAACTTTAAGCGGTGCCGTGCTGGTGAACGTCACGTCGGCCATGCCCTCGGCGTTGGTGGTACCCAGGACAGGGATGTTGTAAAGCGGTTTGAGCTCCCAACTCACCGGCTCATGGGCAACCGGGTTGCCGTAGCGGTCGTGCAAGTGCGCCCGCAAGGTAACGTCGGTGCCGGCTTTTTCCTTGGTGACAACGAAATCGCCCTCCACGCGGGCAAACTCGAACGTAGAAGGATCGTTCCCCAGGGTGATCGTCACCGCCGGCTGTGGCTCGCGGGCATCGAGCCGATAGCTGATCAGGTCACGCCCCATCGTCGTACCGGCATGCACGGTGGCCGTGACCTTGCCATATTGGTTGGTGACGGACTTTGGCGGATCGATACGGCACGACTTGGACGTCCAGTACACGTTGACGTTTTTCTGCGGCTCCCCTGCGAGGGTAACCGTGAGGGTCAGTTCCGCCGTTTGATTGCTGTTGGCGATCATTTCGCTGCGATCTACCGTGCTTTGGACCTCCACCCGATCACCGCCGGCATGAAGACCGTACAAGGGTGAAGTCCTGTGGGGGTCCGCCAATTGGGCCGTGACCTGATCGGCCACGGCCTGGTAGGCACTGAAGGACGCATCGGGCGGCAACATGCCCAGTTTCAGCGTGGTCGATGCATCCAGCGTGCTCTGGAGCGAAAACCCACGCAGGCGCGTGAACAGATCCAGGTGCCCCAGGCTACGGATGTAGCCCTGGCCGGGATTGACCCGGTCGGCGCAGGCGCGCACTTCCTCGGCGCTCCAGTCGAAGAGTTCGGCCAGCAGCTCAGCGGCATGGGCCTGCACCAGTCTCAGCCCGTCTCCGGACAGGTCGTTGGGCAGCCCGTTGACCAGTTCCAGGTAATCGAGCAGTGGTGATTCGGGTTTCTGGCTGAGCGTTACGGCACGGTTGTAGACCGTCAGGTAATACAGCGCGCGTGGGGTGAAGGGGGCCGTGGCGGGTGCGGGCTCGACACCGTCACCGACGCGGAGGTAAAGCGCCAGGAACGCCTCGCTCAGCTTGAGGGTTTTCACGACGTCGCTGCGGTGCGTAAACCCCACCAGCATGCCCAGGAAAGGGTCGCCAGGTTCGTCATCGCGCCGATGGTTGCGCGACGACACGCCCGCGGCCGGACGTCCCGATACGTAGGAAAGCACCTCATATACCGTACTTCCCGCCCAGGCCAGCACCGGCAATGCCAGGGACGCGGACAGTTCGCCATACACCCCGAGGCTCTCCTGGACCACGCTGCGCTGGCCGGCACGGCTGCTCAGCAACACGCCGACGATCTGCTCGACGGTCTGTGGATCGTCCCGGCCGAGCACTTGGCGCACGATGCGCTCGACCATCGCCCGGGCATAGTCCTCGTAAGGCAGGTCGGCGGACTCGCTGCGATGGATCACCAGCCCGTGCGTGTCGGCCAGTTCGAGCAACTGCTGAGTCCATTGCCGGTCGTTGGACAAAGGCGGGACACCGGCCATGCGCAACGCGGCCTCGGTGAACAACGCAGGCGCGAGCTGCGAGCGAAGCAGATCGAAAAGCCGGTTCTGTGCCGGCGAAGGCTCGGTGGGAGCAGCCACGGGTTGGACGCGCTCCACGGTCCAGGCCACGTCCAGGTTATTGTCGGCGCACCAGCGAACCCACCCCTCCAGGCGCTGGATCGACGCCAAGACATCCGCTGCCTGGCCGTCCGCGCCGATGACCGGCCGACCGAGCAACGCAACGAGCCCGGACTCTCCACTCAACCGCCTGAGAATCTCCACCGCCACATTCGGCGCGATTCCCAGTAGCTGCGCTAACCTGGCCACGCGGTAGAAACTGGACAGTACCGGCAGGCTGCGTTGCAGCGCGGTAAGGCCCAGTGCATCGGCGATCAATGGGGCCAGGTTGAAATAGGTTGCCAGGTCGATGTTCAGCCCGCCGCAGATCTGCGCGACCGTCAACGCATCGGCTTCCGTTTCCGGTATCAACTCGAACGTACCGTCGTCCATCAACAACGCGGGTGTCGACAGCGTGTCCCGGTTGAAGACACGGTCGAATTGCGACAGCTCGCTGCCACGACCGAAAACCGAGATATCCCCCACGAATACCGCAAATTCCTGCGCCGAACACCGATAGTCCTCCTGGAGCATCCGGAACAACCCCAATGCCCGGACGGTACTGCTCGTCATCCAGTAATCGGGCGGTTGCGCCTGCGACGAGGCGTTCGCCACTGCAGCGGAATTCGATTCGGCGCCGATGATCGCGCTCAGCAGCGCATCGGTTTCATGGCTGGGCAACTCAAGGGCGTTGTCCAGACGGATCTTGCGATTGAGACGGTCGATTCGGTCGGTTCTGAAAATACCGCCATCGATAAGCTCGGTAATGTTGTTGGTAATAGGCCGTCCGCCGTACCTGATACCCATCGAAGGTTCCGTCAGGCCATTATTGATGAACACCGAGCCCGAATGCCCGGGCGTGATCCGGGCATCGAGCATCAGCGCATGCTCGGACAGGGTGGGGGCAAACGATTCGACGGAGAGCAACGCTTCCAGTCCGGATTGAGTCAGCTGGGTCCGCTGGTTGAAAAAGAACGTCTGGTTCAGGTTTTGCGATTCAATATCCGTGCGCGCCGCGAAATTTTCCTTGAAATAGCGTTCCTGATCGCCCCCCGGGAAAGGCGACGCCTCCAGCATGAGCTGTCGTAAGGCCGGACTCAGCCGGGCCGCTTGGATGAGCGCATGACTGCTGGTGTCTCCCCAGGGCAGCGCACGCAGGAAATAAGGAAACGCCGGATCGCACCAGCGCACCACAGTGCCTACGGAAAGCCCCAGGTCCCGGGTCAGTTCGTCCAGCGTGGTCCATGGATGGTGATAAGGCAGCCCGTTGGGGTAACGACGTCGGCTCAGCATCTCGTCCAGGTTGCCGACGCCGCCGAGGGAATCCTCGATGGACTTTTCCAGCACGGCGCTGACCACCTCCACCGACGATAGCACCCGATGCGTCGCCACCGGATCGATGCGTAACAAGTCCAGGTCCTTGCGTCGCGTGGTGAGCGCATAGGCTTCACTGGGTTCGGAGGGGATGAGACGCCGTTGCGACCAGTGCTTGAGCCATACCGCATAGGCCACGGGCGAGTGAATCGCTTCGATCGCATCCGGCGGGCATTTGTTACCGAAATTGGGGGCGAACAGCTTTTCGTAAGTGGGCCCTTCCACCAATGCCAGCAAGCCCTGGCGCACGAACGGGGGAAGCGGTTCGTGACGGGTCAGTTGAGCTTCGATGAAACCGCGCAGTATCCATGTCGCCAGGCCATTGAGGCGAAACGCAAGAGCCTGGGCATCTTCGCGTTCAAGCCCGTACTCGTTCACCAGCCCGACCGCCCCTTTGCGCGCCAGCGCACACACCGAGCCGCCCGCTGCAAAATACTGCTCGAGATCGGACAGTTGTTCGGACTGTCGCTCAGCCAAGAGTTGTTCGCAAAAACGGCTGGCGATTCGAGCCGGAGAATCTTTCATCGCAGAGCTCCGCTTTAATGATTGAGGACGGCGCGAGCCGCAGGGTTTTCCTCTACCTGAGCCACTTCAAAACGCGGGCTATCGCCCCAGTGCGTTCCACTCTGCCGCGCCTTCGCCCAGTGCGAGCCGGGGGCCAACGGTGCTTCGGGCGAGCCCGTCCAGGCACCGTCGGCCACCGGGCGATCCTGGGCGATCAACTGCCGAGCATCGAACCAGTACGACACATCGACGTCCTTGCCGGCCGCGCCGGTGCCTTCGAAAAACACCTGTCCGGCAAACCAGTGACCGGCCTCGGGCGAGGTGAACGTCGGTGCCGGGGATAACAGCAATACCTCATGCGCCGCGCTCCAGCCGGAGCGATAGCCTTCGCACTCCTGCTGCACCATCAATGAATGAGTGCCGGCCGCACGCGTGATAGCGAGGGGAATCGACCAGGTGCGGTTCGCCTGCACCTGCGCCCTGCCCAACAGCGTGTCGGGCGCGTCGCTCCAGGCCACTTCCACCCAATCGCCGACATAGCCATGGCCGGAAATCGTCGCTGTCGCGCCGAGGTGCTGTTGCAGCGCCGGCGACTCGATGAGCGGGATGGCCGGCACGGCGGTGAATTCATGTTCAGGACCGAAACCGGAGGGTTTGCCCTGAAAAAACTGTTTGGCCCGCAGCGTGTAAGTGCCCACCGGCAAATGGGTTTCATAGGACCAGTAGCCATCGACACCTCTGGCCCGCACCGTGGCCAGCGGTTCATCCGCGCCGTCGAGCCACAACTCGACCGTCGCCGTGTCCACCCCGGACGCCTTGCGGGCATAGCCGTCGATGATCGAGACGCGGGCCATGGCATCCCCCGGCTGGGGATACTCGATGGTGGGCGGGAACAGGATCACCGTGAAGGACACCGGCTCGCTCTTCTCCGATGGCCAGCGATCGTACTGCTGGACGGCGTAGACCTGGTGATCGCCGAACGAAAGGTCTTCCAGAATGGGAACCGACCATTCGTTTCCCGTGACTGGGGTTTCGTCGAGAAGCCCTTCCGAGACGAACTCATGCACCCGCATCGTCGCCCCCGGAATGCCACCGGTGCCCCGGATGACCGGGTTGTGATCCACCTCTTCATCGATGGGTGAAGTGATGACCGGTTTCAACACGACGATATCGAACGGCTGGGGCACCTCGTCGGAAGTCTGGCCGCCGAAGGACTGTTTCACCCTGGCGGTATACGCGCCGGGCATGAAAGGTTCGTCTCGGGTGAAGCTCCAGGTGGTACCGCTCACCACTGCGTCATAGGGCGAATCCGGGTCGCCGTCGAACCACAGCTGCACCTGCCCACCGGCCAGGCAGGTGCCGGAAAAACGCGGCGTCAGGCCGTCGTGGCGAAACTCCACGGTGGGCACCGGGGCCCTGATGGTGAATTCCCGCGAGGGGGTCGGCTCAGACCGCAGGTCACTGCTCTCCCCGGCCGGCTTGAATAATTGCCTGGCTTCGACGAAGTAGGTCCCTGGGTTCCAGGCTTCGGCGGCGATGCTGGACCAGGCGTTAATCGCCACGTTGGCAATCGGCGCGGCAGGCGTCGACTCCCCGACCCGCCGCACCTCGACCCGCGCGGCGGGCTGGCCCGTCCAGCTATGGCCGGTGCCGGAGAACACCGGTTTGCGGTCGGCGCCTACGCTAACCGTGAGGGTCGGGACCGGGACCGGCACAGTGATACTGAGCCCATATTCGAAGTCGGAGTAAATCCAGCCGCCAGCCCCATCGGACACACCTTGCCGGGCATTCATCTGATGAGGTGAGGAAGGAGGCCGATCGTTCCAATCCACTCTCCAACTGCGGTCTGTATTCACATTGGTATATATCTGAAGATCACCCTCTATATTGAAAATCTCTACCCTTGCACCGCTGCTGTAGCCAACACCTGAAAACCTCACGGTATTGGGACTGGGGTAGGACACCTGGGAATCTATCAATTTCGGCGGTTTTATTTTGAAAGCCCGGGAGACGCTTCGCCCAGACCCCTTCCCACTCAATGTTTGCATCGCCACCAGTGAAACAGGCCCAGCGGCTGTTGTAACGCTCGCACTCCAGACACCATTGGCGCCTACGGTACCTGTTCCGACCATAGTTGACGACCATTCGATATAAACCTGCACGGAGGCCCCTTCCAGACCCTGGTTACCTGAAAGGGTGAATGTTTGCATCTGATGGCTATTAGCGGAGGGGGAAGTAATAGCCAGAATTCCCAGGACTCGGTAGGTGACAGCAGCGGTTTTACCTGATGGATAACCAGCCAGACTGAACTGTGCCACCACAGGTACGGAACCGCTCGGTAGGGTGGCATTGAAAGTCGTTGACCAAATGCCGCCCGTTGCGGTTACCTCAGGCGCCAGAGCAAAGAGACTGTCGTTAGCCTTCACCACCCTAATCAACGTTCCAGGAGCAGCGGCTCCACTAAAACCCACACCAGTTTCCAGAAAAGAATTAGAAGCAGGCGCTGCCAAGGTCACCAAGTATATTCTCGATGTGCTAGCAGACTTTAAGGAATATATATCGCCAACTTTCTGCTTGGCGTAAATGGAAATCGAACCAGATGTCGGGCTCAGTTCTACACTGGCAGCCCACTTTCCATTCGACTGCATTGTTGCTGGCCCCAACGTAGCGTCGTTGTCTTCGTTGTACAGAATAACCGTACCACTGCCAGGCACCCCTCCTGCCCCCGAGACAGTAAATGTCCTGCTATTAACGTTTCGAATGGGGTCAATGGTTGGGGTGGGCGGGAGAGGTCGATAATAATATTTTTGACTTGCATATAGAAAAGGGTCATCTTCAAGGTAAATATCGTACGTATATTTATAGTACACCTCGACAAAATCAGAATTCCCTCGCACCGCAATCGTTTGATTTATTTCGTGCCAGTTCCCATCCTGAATCCCATCATCATCTGTAAGCTCCTGATATCCAGTTTCTACGGCCGATTTAAGACTTATGTAAACATTTCCGCTTCTTCGCCCATTACTCTTTGCACTGTATTTCGGCCTTCTCAACTCAAATGACTTTCCATCCGAAGACCATGCATATAAAGCCGTGAAATTTGCCCAAAGAGAACCGTTGACAGCTTGTAAAAAAACTTCCCCGGTTAAAGAGTTTGGATTAGATTCCGGCTCTTGGCCAAGCGTATCACTATCACCCTCAGTGACATGAGCAATCTCGCTCGCCGCCCCCGGTGAGGAGGCGAACTTATTTTTCTCAGGATCATCGCCAGTTTCCATGACTTACCCCTTAATCGTCACTCGTGCATAGAGGCTCATTGCGGCCGACGTATCACCGGAAGTCCGCTTGGGCTCAGTGAATGACAAAACAGCTTGCTTGATCACCTGTTAGTTCTGACAGTGCTGACGAGCGGCAGGGATCGGCGGTGTAGGCCTAATGCCCAACTGGCTACACCGCCTTGCGCAACGGACTACATATCCGCCAGAATCCGCCGGCTTGTGCGCCTTGGCCTTGCCCCGTAACTTGATTCGCGTCGCTGATAATCAGCGTCCGGGTTTAGTCGCCCGGTGTGAAGAACGATGTGCACAAGTGTCATCAAGCCGGGTAACCCTATCCCCGCACTTGATGGTGGCTGTTCGCAGGGCGCCCTCGGGCGCGCCGGGTTTCGTTTTTCCACCGGTCGACTAACCTGCGTCCAGCCGCCACCCCTCGTTTAGTCGCGAACCGGGTGGCAGCCCAATCATGGAAAAACGATGATGATCAAACCCACACCCAATCCCCCGAAAACCAATCCGCTGTCCAACCCCCTCGACGCCAGAAAACTCGACAAAGCCGCCAAAAAGGCCTTGGACCGTTACCTCAAGCCCGACACGCCGGCCAAACCCGAAAGGCACCTGGACTACTTCATCGTCGCGCCCGATGCCGATCCCGAAGGGCTGCTGGTGCACAGTTATGAAACCTTCTGCTCGGTGAGCACGTTGATTCTGGATTTGTCCGAAGATCTGGAAGGTGCCCCGCGCAACCTGGCGCTGGCGATTCATCAGATGGGCGAGATGGGGGTGTTGTTGCTGGAGCGGTTGCTGGATAACGAAGCGAAGGTACAGCGCTGAAGGTCGAACGACCTCTAGAAGTAAAGAATGTATGAAGACCCTGTGGGAGCGAGCTTGCTCGCGATGACGGTGGATCAGCTGGCATCAATGCTGAATGTGCCGACGCCTTCGCGAGCAAGCCCACTCCCACAGAAGGCTTGGCCCTATGGGAGGACTCTCAAGCCGATTCCGGCATCGAGCGAAAACTGAAGTACTGCTGCAGCGCACTGACCAGTTGTCCGTACTCCGGTGGAATCACCTGCAGGCTGAAGCCGGCGTCGAAGTGCTGCGGCGTCACGTCCTCGTGGCACCACAGGCAAGTGGCCTTCAGCTTGATGTTCATCTGCGGCCCTTCATCGGCGGGAATCTTGAGGTGCAGGTCGAAATCCGCACCGACCATCAACGGCAACTGGCTGATCAGCATCAGCCCGTCTGCGGAAACATTGCCCAGGTAGCCGATGAGCTTGTCATTGACACCATTGAACACTTTCAGGAAGCACGGCAAGTCCTGCCGCTCTATCCGACGCTTTTTGTACATGTCCTGTATCGCTTTTCCCAGCCACCCAACAGGGTGCCTACCGAATACTTCGGAACGGGCCAAAGCCTGCCCGCTCTCCCCGATCCCGGTGCCAGACGCTTCCAAGCCTCTTGGCCATAATTCTGCCGGTCACAGGTGACGCCTCGAAATTAGAGACCCGGCTCTAATCACGACTTGTACAAATATAGCTGACGATTCAGCGACGACCAGCCAGGTGTCGTAAGTTTCATCTGGCGCAATGGTATAGACGAAGAATGGCCATGTATTTCACATGGCCATTTCTGTTGACGAACGGTCAGAATGCCGTCGGGCGGATTGCGGAGGCGCTGCGGGTCGGGTAATGCCCCAGGCTCTGCAGGGTTTCCAGGCGGGCGCGGGCGCGGAAAGCGTATTCGCTGGTGGGGTATTGAGTGATGATGAACTGGTAGGTCTGTGCCGCATCGATGAACAGTTTCTGCCGCTCCAGGCACTGGCCACGCAGCATCGAGACCTCCGGCTGCATGTAGCGGCGGGCCCGGCTGGCGCGGTCGACCTGGGACAGTTCGAGCATCACCTGCTCGCAGTTGCCACGGTCATAGGCCTTGTAGGCCAGGTTCATATGATGGTTCATCGACCAACGGGTGCAGCCCGTGATGCTCAGGGCCAGGGCAACAAAAAGCACGAATCGCATGGGAGGTTCTCCTGTCTTGAGTCCTGTATCGACCTGGCCGGCAAAATCTTCAGCCTGAAAATGGAGCCGGGCTTGCGCTTGTGGCGAGGGGATTTATCCCCTCGTCACAAAAGCGATGTTCGGCTTTCGGGCTTAACAGGTGTGAAAATATTCGGGAATGTTCATTTCGAAAAAGAAACGAATAAGTAGTGCACATGAACAATGACTACACCCAAAGACCATAGTAGCCTTCGCTGGCGCTTGAACTTGAGGAGTCTTGCATGTCCGTCCGTCGCACCAAAATCGTCGCTACCCTAGGCCCGGCCAGTCACTCGCCGGAAGTTCTTGAACAGCTGATTCTGGCTGGCCTGGACGTCGCCCGCCTGAACTTTTCCCATGGCACGCCAGAAGAACACAAGGCCCGCGCCAAGCTGGTGCGCGACCTCGCGGCCAAGCATGGTCGCTTCGTCGCCTTGCTGGGCGACCTGCAAGGCCCGAAGATCCGTATCGCCAAATTCGCCAACAAGCGCATCGAACTGAAGATCGGTGACACCTTCACCTTCTCCACCAGCCATCCGCTGACCGAAGGCAACCAGCAGGTGGTGGGCATCGATTACCCGGACCTGGTCAAGGACTGCGGCGTGGGTGACGAGCTGCTGCTGGACGACGGCCGCGTGGTGATGCGCGTCGATACCGCCACCGCCACCGAACTGGTGTGCACCGTGACCATCGGCGGCCCGCTGTCGGACCACAAAGGCATCAACCGCCGCGGCGGCGGCCTCACGGCACCGGCCCTGACCGACAAGGACAAGGCCGACATCAAGCTGGCCGCGGAAATGGAAGTCGATTACCTGGCCGTGTCTTTCCCCCGTGACGCCGCCGACATGGAATACGCCCGCCAACTGCGCGACGAGGCTGGCGGCACCGCCTGGCTGGTGGCCAAGATCGAGCGCGCCGAAGCCGTGGCGGACGACGAGACCCTCGACGGCCTGATCAAGGCCTCCGACGCCGTGATGGTGGCCCGTGGCGACCTGGGCGTGGAAATCGGCGATGCCGAGCTGGTGGGTATCCAGAAGAAGATCATCCTGCACGCACGCCGCCATAACAAAGCGGTGATCGTCGCGACCCAGATGATGGAGTCGATGATCCAGAACCCGATGCCGACCCGCGCCGAGGTGTCCGACGTAGCCAACGCCGTGCTCGACTACACCGACGCCGTGATGCTCTCGGCCGAAAGCGCCGCCGGCCTCTACCCGCTCGAAGCGGTGCAGGCCATGGCGCGCATTTGCATCGGCGCTGAAAAGCACCCGACCAGCAAGACCTCCAGCCACCGCATCGGCAAGACCTTCGAGCGTTGCGACGAGAGCATCGCCCTGGCAACGATGTACACCGCCAACCATTTCCCCGGTGTGAAGGCGATCATCGCCCTGACCGAGAGTGGCTACACGCCTCTGATCATGTCGCGCATTCGTTCCTCGGTGCCGATCTACGCGTTCTCCCCGCACCGCGAAACCCAGGCCCGCGCGGCGCTGTTCCGCGGCGTCTACACCGTGCCGTTCGACCCGGCCGCCCTGCAACCGGGCGAAGTCAGCCAGGCGGCGGTGGATGAGCTGGTCAAGCGCGGCGTGGTGCAGACCGGTGACTGGGTCATCCTGACCAAAGGTGACAGCTACCACACCATCGGTGGCACCAACGGCATGAAGATCCTGCATGTGGGCGACCCGATGGTCTGAGTGACCGGCCGCTGAAAAAAGCCCTGCCATGTGAATGGCGGGGCTTTTTGCTTTCTGCCTGGAGGTGGGTGAGCACAGACTCAAGCCCGGGGAAGGAACACATCCACCAGCAGTTGATTACGCGGCAACCCCGCCAGGTACAAGCGCTTGGCGAAGGCCTCGACCCGCTCGGGATGACCACAGGCCAGGGCCTGGGTCTGCCGCGAGGGCAGCCGCAGCCGCGCCAGCGCCGCGGGGGCGTCGGACGAGGCCAGCAGCTCCACCGTGAGGTTCGGGTGCTTGGCCGCCAGCGCGGCCAGGGGTTTGTCCAGATAATGACCGCCAGCGTCATGGGCCACATGGATGAGGTGGATGCTGCCTCGATGTTGCTGGCGCAGGGCCTCGCGCAGGATGCCGAACAGCGGTGCCAGCCCGGTGCCAGCGGCCAGCAGCCACAGCGGTTTGTCGCGCCACTCGGGGTCGTAATGCAGGGCACCACCGCGCAGTTCACCGAGGCGGATGGGGTCGCCAGCCGTCATGGATCGGGCCGCATCGACGAACTGACCGGGCTGGCGACAGTCGAGGTGAAACTCCAGGAAGCGGTCTTCGCCGGGCAGGCTCGCCAGGGAATAAGGCCGGGCTATGTCACCGAGCCACAGCACCATGTGCTGGCCGGCCTGATAACGCAGCGCCCGCTCAGGCGTGATACGGATGCGCAGCACGTCGGCCCCCAGCCAATCCACCGCCGCCACCCGGGCAGCCTGACCGTCGCGATGCGGATCGAAGGCGTGGATCTGCACGTCCTGCACCACCTGGCATTGACATGCCAGGCGCCAGCCCTGGTCGCGCTGCGTCGGGCTCAAGGCATCGGGCCGGCTGTCGCGCACGTCGCCGTCCACACATTGCACCAGGCACGCATGGCAACTGCCGGCGCGGCAACTGTAGGGCACGGCCACGCCGGACTGATTCAACGCGTCCAGCAGGTTGCTTCCCGCCGCCACCGTCCAGTGTCGGCCGGCAACCGTCAATTCAGGCATCGACATTCTCCCAGGCCGCCGCGCATCGGTTTCGCCCGTCGCGCTTGGCACGGTACAAGGCCTGGTCGGCGCGCTGCAAGGCGCCGTCCAGGTCGTCGTCGATTTCCAGCAGGGTCATGCCCACCGACAGGCTGAGGGTCCCCAGTCGCAAACCGCTCAACTCGACTTCGCTGAACGCTCGCCGCAGTCGTTCGCAGCAGGCAGTCAGGCGCGCGGGATCACAGGCAGGCAGCAGCATCACGAACTCTTCACCGCCATAGCGGGCCAGCACGTCACCTTCGCGCAGGCAGGCCGTGGCGACGCCGGCGAATGCCTGGAGCACCTGATCGCCCGCGGCATGGCCATGCAGGTCGTTGATGCGTTTGAAATGGTCCAGGTCGATCAAGGCCAGGCCATGGGCGACACCTGGCCTGAGGGAGTTGAGTTCACGAGTGGCCAGGCGCAGGAAGTGCCGGCGGTTGAACAGCCCGGTCAACTCGTCGGTGGCCACCAGGTCTTCGAGCTGGCGCATCATCCCGCGCAGGGTGTCCTGGTGCGCCTGCAAGGCAAAGCGTCGCTGGCGCATGCGTTGGCGCGAGGTCTGGACATATCGGGCGTACAACACCAGCCACACCAGCACAATAAACAGCACGCACACCTGCAACCCGGCCAGGGTCGGGTCGGGCAACCGGAAGAAGTAGGCATCCCACAGGGTAATGCCGGTGAAACTGATGAAGACCAGCGTCGCGCAACGCACGAAAGCCCGTCGGGACAAGTGAAACAGCCCGAACAGCAGGATCAGCACGTAGAACACCAGGAACACGCCCCGGGCCTGGTCCAGGTGCATCATCATCCAGGTCTGCCAGCCCAGGCCGATCAGGACCTGCGCCTCGGTGAGGCTTGGGTCGGCGAAACGCAGGTTGCGATCCGTGACAAACAGGACGAACAGAGCCCCCTGGCACAACACCACCAACCCACTGCCGATGATCACATCGCGCAACGAGTCTTGGTAATGACCACTGAAATATGCCAGCCACAACAACACCAGTGCCAGCGCGTAGGTTGCGGCCGCCAGGGCGAAGCGTTTGAGCAGGAGACGTTGAATGGCGTTATGGGTCAATCGTTGACTCACCGTTGGAAATGAGACTGAAAAATCAGTCCTACACTACAGGCCAGACGCCACTTTAGTGGCGTGCAGGGCAAATGACCATTCAATTCTGGAGCAGAAAAATGGCGTCAAAGCAATGGCCCAGATTGACGCATTATTCGATGCGGGCGGACCCCGGTTTGGGCCATGGATATGGTTCCCTGTGCGGAGGGATTTTATCCCCGCAGGGCTGCGCAGCAGCCCCAAAAAGCTCGAACGAGATCAGCCTGATACACCGAATTGTCTGGTTATGGGGATGCTGCGCAGCCCAGAGGGGATAAATCCCCTCGCCCAAAAGCAGCTCGCTCCCACAGGATGCCCGCCTGCGATATACTGCCGCGCCTTTTTAGCGTCGCGCCAGCATGCCCGGCGTGTCTTAAGAGGTGCCGTTCGTCGACCGATGCACCCAAACGAGCGACACCTTATTGAATGTTCCCGTCTTTGAGAGGAGCGCGACTCATGACCGTGATCAAGCAAGACGACCTGATTCAGAGCGTTGCCGACGCCCTGCAGTTCATTTCCTATTACCACCCCGTGGATTTCATCCAGGCGATGCACGAGGCCTACCTGCGCGAAGAATCGCCGGCGGCCCGTGATTCCATGGCGCAGATCCTGATCAACTCGCGCATGTGCGCCACCGGTCATCGGCCGATCTGCCAGGACACCGGCATCGTGACCGTGTTCGTGCGCGTGGGCATGGACGTGCGTTGGGATGGCGCGACCATGAGCCTGGACGACATGATCAACGAGGGCGTGCGTCGCGCCTACAACCTGCCGGAGAACGTGCTGCGTGCATCGATCCTCGCCGACCCGGCGGGCGCGCGCAAGAACACCAAGGACAACACCCCGGCGGTCATCCACTACTCCATCGTCCCGGGCAACACCGTGGAAGTGGACGTGGCGGCCAAGGGCGGCGGTTCCGAGAACAAGTCGAAGATGGCGATGCTCAACCCGTCCGACTCCATCGTCGACTGGGTACTCAAGACCGTGCCGACCATGGGTGCCGGCTGGTGTCCACCGGGCATGCTCGGCATCGGTATCGGCGGCACCGCCGAGAAGGCCGCCGTCATGGCCAAGGAAGTGTTGATGGAGTCCATCGACATCCATGAACTGAAGGCACGCGGCCCCCGGAACCGTATCGAAGAGATGCGCCTGGAGCTGTTCGAGAAGGTCAACCAGCTGGGCATCGGTGCCCAGGGCCTGGGTGGCCTGACCACCGTGCTCGACGTGAAGATCATGGACTACCCGACCCACGCCGCCTCCCTGCCGGTGTGCATGATCCCCAACTGCGCCGCCACCCGTCACGCCCATTTCGTGCTGGACGGCACCGGCCCGGCCTCCCTGGAAGCGCCACCCCTGGACGCCTATCCGGAAATCGTCTGGGAAGCCGGCCCGTCGGCCCGTCGCGTGAACCTCGATACCCTGACCCCGGAAGAAGTCCAGAGCTGGAAGCCGGGCGAAACCGTGTTGCTCAACGGCAAGATGCTTACCGGCCGTGACGCGGCGCACAAGCGCATGGTCGAGATGCTGAACAAGGGTGAAACCTTGCCGGTGGACCTCAAGGGCCGCTTCATCTACTACGTCGGCCCGGTCGATCCGGTCGGTGACGAAGTCGTGGGCCCGGCCGGTCCGACCACCGCCACGCGGATGGACAAGTTCACCCGCCAGATCCTGGAACAGACCGGCCTGCTGGGCATGATCGGCAAATCCGAGCGCGGCCCGACCGCAATCGAAGCGATCAAGGACAACAAGGCCGTCTACCTGATGGCCGTCGGTGGCGCCGCTTACCTGGTGGCTCAGGCGATTCGCAAATCCAAGGTCCTGGCATTCGCCGAACTGGGCATGGAAGCGATCTACGAGTTCGAGGTCAAGGACATGCCGGTGACCGTGGCGGTCGACAGCAAAGGCGAGTCGGTGCACATCACCGGCCCGGCGATCTGGCAGAAGAAGATCAGCGAAAACCTGGCGATCGAAGTGCAATAACCGTACGTCGAACCCGAAAAGGCCGGCAGGTGGCTCACCTGCCGGCCTTTTTTCATGTCCGCCGAAACTGCCGCACAGCGCTTTTCACCCGGGGCAACGGTGTCCCTGTCCGGGTACCTACCACTTATCGACCTGCTTGCGCACCTGTCGGATCTGACAGGTTACCCATCGCCCATCTCTTGGCATCCTCATGTTTTGCCGGGTATGGCCCTGGCGTTGCCGAACGAGATGATCACGATGGCAGAACAGACGCCCCTCCAGATTGTGCCCCCCACCCTCTCCAGCAGTGCATCCATTGCCACGATCGGCAACCGGATCGGCCCTGTCGGCACCCGGGGAGCCGCCTCGTTCGAGTTACCATTACCCTTGTCCGGAGCCCGTCACCTGACCCCCGCGCTGGCACTGCTCTATGGCAGCCAGGGCGGCAATGGCACTTTTGGTATCGGCATGCGGCTACCCATTCCCAGCATCGCCCGCCGGAGCAGCGAGGGCGTTCCGCACTATGCCGACGACGATGTGATGATCGATGCCGACGGCGTCGAGCGTTGGCCCGAATTACTGGAGCCGCCGATCATTCGACCCCAGGCAGGCCCCGGCGGCACTACCTGCGCGGTGGTGCGGTATTACCCCAGGGTCGAAAGCGCCTTCGACGTCTACGAACTCTGGACGCCCACGGATGGCGGCGCGCCGTTCTGGCGTGTCCAGGGCAGCAACGGCCACCTGTATTGCTACGGCAGCACTGAAGCCTCGCACATCGCCGAACCCATCGACCCCGAGGCAGATCCTCCCGCGCCGATACGCATCGCCGAATGGCTGCTGCTGGAGGAGGTCAGCCCCTCGGGCGAGCACATCTATTATGAATACGCGGCCGATCCCGGCCCGTTCGACGGCCCCCACGACTATCGCACCCAGCGTTACCTGCGCCGGGTGTGCTACGGCAACGCCACGGCCAGTGAAACCTTTTACTGTTTCGAAGACCAAGACCCGGCAGACCGGGACTGGCATTTCCACCTGCTCCTGGACTACGGCCAGCGCACCCTCGACCTTGCGCAGAAACCTTCCTGGCTGACCGAGGAAGAGGCACCGTGGCACCTGCGCAGCGACCCGATCCACGCATACCGGTACGGGTTCGAAGTCGGCACGCGGCGCCTGTGCCATCAAGTCCTGATGTTCCATCACTTTCCCATCGAGACCGGCACCGAGCCCGCCCTGGTACAACGACTGCTGCTGGAATACACCTCGACGGCACTGGGCTACAGTCTGCTGACCGCCGCCCATTACCAGGCCTGGGACGCCCAGGGTCGGGTCGAATACCGGCCGCCCGTGGAACTGCAATACAGCGGTTTCGAGCTCAACCTCACCCCCGAAACCTTCCTCGAGTTCGAGACGATGCCGGCCATCGAGGACGGTCGGCATTATCAATGCGTCGACCTCTACGGCGAGGGTGTCCCGGGTTTCCTCTGCCGGTACACCGACGGCTGGTATTACCGCGAACCCGAGCGCGCCGAGGCCGGTGGCGACACGATCGCCTACGGCCCGTGGTCACGCCTGGAGAGCCTGCCGGTCGCCAGCGACAACCCGGCGGTACTGCAAGTGTTGACCGACCTGACCGGCAGTGGCCGACTCAACTGGGTCATCGCCCAGCCCGGCATGAACGGCTTCTACACCCTCAACCCGGACCGCAGCTGGTCAGGTTTCCAGAGCTTGCAGCGCTTGCCGACCGAATTCCTGCACCCGGCCGCGCAACTGGGTGACCTTGTCGGCGACGGCTTGCGTTCCCTGGCCATGATCGGGCCCAAAAGCGTGCGGCTGTATGCCAACCTGCGCGAACAAGGATTCGCCCCTGGCGTGAATGTGCCCCACGAACCGGACAGCGAATTGCCCCTGTTCAGCAACGTACGCAGCGAGCTGGTGTTGTTCGGCAACCTGCTGGGCAGCGACAGCACTGAGCTGTGTCGCATCCGCTTCGATGAGATCAAGTGCTGGCCGAACCTGGGGCACGGGCGTTTCGGCGAAGGATTCGTCATGAGCGCCCTGCCCTTTCATTATGGTGAGTTCGACGCCGACCGGGTACGGATCGCCGACCTGGACGGCTCCGGCGCCCCCGCGCTGATCTACCTCGACAGCGACGGCTTCGACATCTACCTCAACCGCGGCGGCAATGGCCTCGAGCAGACACCGGTCCGGGTGCCCTGGCCCACCGGTGTGCGGTACGACAATCTGTGCCAGGTCACCCTGGCCGACCTGCAGGGCCTGGGTTGCGCCAGCCTGATCCTCAGCACGCCCCACATGACCGATATCGGCAAGCCCCGACACTGGCGCTATGATTTCGTCACGGCCCGCCCCTATCTGCTGGAGGGCACGAACAACAACATGGGCTGCAGCACCCGCCTCGCCTACCGCAGCAGCGCCCAATACTGGCTGGATGAAAAGCAGCAGCACGTGGCCCAGGACAAACTCCCCGTGTGCTATCTGCCGCTGGCCCTGCTGCTGGTGGCGCGTCAACAGCAGCGGGACGAGATCACCGGCAATTGCCTGACCCAACGCTTCACTTATTTCGAAGGCGACTACGACAGCCGTCACCGTGAGTTGCGTGGTTTCGGCCGGTTGTACCAGCTCGACAGCGAAGTCTGCGAAGACGAGGCGCAAGAGGGCTTCACCGCACCGGTACTGGTCAAGACCTGGTTCCACACCGGTCGCACCGTCGACCAGCCCCTGAGGGACTGTTTCGCAGGCGACGCCGACGCGGTGCCATTGGGGCCGACGCTGCTGGCCCGCTTCCATGAAAGCGACGAGGCCAACGAGATCATCGTTCCCGACCCGGACACCGCTCGGGAAATGGCCTATGCCTTGGGCGGCTACGTCCTGCGCAGTGAAACCCATCCCGTCGATCCGGACGGCCTCCCCAGGCCCTATACCGTGACGCAACAGCGCTACCTGCTGCGCCATCCCCACGCCCATCAGAAAAGCCTGCTGGTGCTGGAGCTGGAGACCCTCACCCATCAATACGACGGTTTCCCCCACGATCCGCAAGTGCGGCACGACATCAACTTGAAATGGAACCTCTTCGGCCAGCTCATCCACGGGTTCGCCGTTCACTATGCCCGTCGTCTCACCGCCCTGGACTCACCGCCCTTCGAAGACGAACTGGAAAACACCTGGTGGCGCGATGCCCATGACGAGCAGCAGCAGCTGTTCCATATCATCGAGAAACGGGCCGAGCACCTGCACCTGATCGATGACACCGGGCTGCGCCAGCGTCTGGGCCTGCCATGGCGCTCCAGGGCCAACGGGTTGCAACGTCCAAAAGGCGAACTGCCCCAGGGACTCAACCCCAGGCAGATCAGCTACGAAACGTTCCTCGAACACCAGGATTCCGCGCCCTGGGTCGCCGCCCGGCAACTGATCGCACTGCAGGAACAGAATTACCTGCTGGACGAGCACGATGACATCGCCTTCCAAGCCCTGCGTGGCCCTCTGGAAGTGGCTGAATTCGACAAACAGGCTCTGGACGCCTACGACACCGTGCCGCCCCCTTTCGATATTCGCGAGGAACTGGAAACCATAGGCTACGAGCCCATGAAACTGTTCCTGCCGGAAGATCCCGACGAGGACATGGCTGAAAACCTCTGGTCGAAAAAGCTCGGCTTTGCCATCTACCAGCCTCTGGAGGGGTTTTTCCAGGTCAGTGCCCTGCAAGAGACCCAAAGCCATGGCATCACGACGGTCGAATATGACCCTTACCACCTGATGAGCATCGCCATAACCCTGCCGGACGGCTGCAAGACCCGTGTCCGATACGATTACCACTCGCTGTTGCCGCAGCAGATCGTCGATGCCAACGACAACATCCAGCAAGCCTTGTATGGCCCCGGCGGGGTGCCATTGGGGATCACCTTCCATGGCACCGAAAACGGCGTTCCGGCCGGCTTCGATGACATCGCCCGTTACCGTCCGCCCGAGGACCTGACGCCGGGTCATGCCATCGCCTATCCGGAAGAAACCCTGGGCAATATCGCCAGCGCGGTGCGCACCGACGCGCTCAGCTGGATGGGCTCGCTCGACGTCACGCTGGTGCTCTCGACGCAGCGCGACGAGTGGATCCGCGAGCGTTACATGCTGCCCGATGGCCATGTCCGTGCCTCAGGCCGAACCCGCCTGGCGCAACTGAAACAACGCAGCGCCGCCGAGGAACTGCTTTGGGTGCTGGTCAATGCCGCACCCCGGGAACCGGCCCACAGCGTGGTGCTGAGCGCCGATCGCTACCCGGACGATCCGTTACGGCAGGTCCGCATCGCCGTCAGCGCCGTCGACGGTTTCGGTCGCGCCCTGCAAACCAAGCAACGGGTCGAGGCCGGCCAGGCCTACGCCGTGGCCGAGGACGGTTCGCTGGTGCTGGAAAACGGGCAGCCGCTGCAACACCTGGCCGAACAACGCTGGCGCGTGAGCCAGCGTGTCGAGTACGACAACAAAGGGCTGGTCACCCGAGTCTATCGCCCTTATTTCGCCGATGCCTGGCGCTACATCAACGACGCCTCGCTGCGTGCCCACGGCTACCACGACCAGCAGTTCTACGACCCGCCGGGACGCCTGGTCAAGGTCATCAATGCCAAGGGACACGAGGCCTGGCATGTCTATCATCCCTGGTATCAATGCGACCATGACTACAACGATACGGATCCCGGGGCCTGACAGGTGAACAGCCAGCCCCACGCAAACACGCCAGTGCTGGCGGTGTTCGACGGACGCGCCGGCCCGGTGCGGCGCGTGGACTACCTGCGCGACTCCAGCGGCGATCAGACACAGCGGCTGATCACTGCCCAGGCGCATGACGTGGCCGGCCGCATCATTTTCCAGTGGGACCCTCGCCTGCACGGTACGGAAACGGCCAACCTGCATAGCGTCTATAGCCTGTCGGGAACCCCGTTGCTCACCCACAGTGTCGACGGCGGAATGCGTCGGGAGCTCTTCGGCGTGGCAGGACAGAAACTGCGGGGCTGGGACGGGCGCGGCAGCGAGCAACACATCGATTACGACTCGCGACTACGCCCCGTGGCGATCCGGGAACGAGGCCGGGACCAGGCCTGGGTCGCCGTCGAATACCTGCACTATGGCGACAGCTCGAGCGACAGTGCCCGGCGCAATCGATGCGGTCGGCTGGTGGAGCATTACGACACTGCCGGGCGTCTATCGATGATCGATTATTCAATGGCCGGTGCCTCGCTCCATCAGTCCCGGCGCTTTCTCGTCACGCTGGACTCGCCAGACTGGCCCCGGAACGAAACCGAGCGCGATGCGCTGCTCGAACCCACTGCCTACGACACACACTGGTTCTACAGCGCCCTGACTGAAATCCTGGGCCACAGGGATGCCAAGGGCCATGCCCAACGCCGGGACTTCGACATCGCCGGACAGCTCGCGGCCACTCACTTGCAATGGGCCGACAGCCCCATCGCGCAGGTGATTGTCCAACGCATGCAATACAACGCCGACGGTAGACTGAACGCATATGTCGCCGGTAACGGGGTCATGACCACCTACAACCATGACCCTGCCAATGGACGCCTGCTTGAACAAAAGGCTGTCAAAGACAGCGACGTCCTTCAACACTTCAGCTACCGGTACGACCCCGTGGGGAATATGACGTCCCTGACCGACCACACCCATGTCACCCGTTATCACGCCAACCAGCGCATCGAGGGCGTCCGCCGGTTCACCTACGACAGCCTGTATCGCCTGGAAAGCGCCACGGGCCTGGAGGCTGGCGGCGCCGGCACTCAACCGCAACTGCCGGCGCTGATCCCGCCGATGGACCTGTCACTGCGCACGCCCTACACCCAGCATTATCGCTACGACCCAGGCGGCAATCTGCAGACACTGATCCACAACAGCGCGGCCCCGGGCCAGGCGCATACGCTGCACCTGACCATGGACCCGTCGAGCAATCGTTGCGTGCAGTGGCGCAAGGGCGATGTTCCCGGCGATGACCTGAGCTTCGATGCCGACGGCAACCCGTTGACACTGCCCGGAACCGGCAGGCAACTGACCTGGAACCTGCGCAACCAGTTGCACGGCGTGACACAGGTGCATCGCCTGGCCAGCGACGACGATGAGGAGCGCTACGTCTACGACGCCCAGGGCTTGCGTGTGCGCAAGCGGCAAAGCAGCCAGGCGGCCGCTACGCGCCATGTGCGCGAGGTGCGCTACTTGCCCGGCCTCGAGATCCGCACCCTGGACGACAGCCAGGCGCTGCATGTCTGCACCTTGCAAGGCCTGGGCTTCAACGTGCGGGGACTCTACTGGGAAAAAGGCCGGCCGGAAGAAATCGACCAGGGCCAGCTGCGCTACAGCCTGGAAGACCACCTGGGCTCACTGGTCAAGGAACTGGACCAGGACGCCCGGCTCATCAGCCATGAAGGGTATTACCCTTTCGGCGGCACCGCATGGTGGGCAGCGGACTGCGAGGTACAGGCCAGCCAGAAAACCATCCGCTACAGCGGCAAGGAAAGGGACGCCAGCGGGCTTTACTGCTATGGATTGCGTTACTACGCGCCGTGGACGATGCGCTGGGTCAACCCGGACCCGGCGGGGCCGGTGGATGGGTTGAACCTGTATGCGATGGTGGGGAACAACCCTATGCGCTATTCGGACAACCTGGGCCTGAACAAGGACAGCAAGACGCTCCAGGGGGGCAACGAGCTGCTCACGCTCATGAGCGAGCGTACCCAGCTCATTCTGCAAGGCGGGGCCAACCCGCTGCCCGCTATTACCGGCTCACCGGCCAAAGTGAAAAAAATGCGCGAGATCCATTTCAGCGACAACCCGGAAGCCGAGCTGTTTCTCAAGAAGAACAGGGACGACAACCTGGTCGCCCATGCGGGCTTTGAAATACCCGGCGCGACACCTGACGAAACGATTCGACTGACGGATTTCTTCAATATCCCGTTGCCTCCCCAGTTAACGGTGGAACGCCACGGCGTCGTGGAATATCGTCCCGCCGAACAAGGCCTGGAGAGAGACGATCCGGTCTCGGGGGGCATCTTCAAGTTCGGCGATATCGACCGTTACGAGACATTCCTGGAGAAGAAGCTCATCGAGACGTACCAGGACACCCAACGTCCCATCAAGGTCTACAAAGGCACGAACCCCGACCCGATCAACCTGGCGGGCCTGGAGTACGAAACCCCCACGTTTCAACCCCTGCTCCAGAGGCGGATGAAGGCCCATATCGTCGCGGGGGGAAGTTACCTGCCCAAATCCGCCGGGCTTCCAGGCATGCATGCCGAGAGCGTCGGCGGACACGTTGCGCTGGCTTTTCAGAAGGCCATGACGGGTGAAGCCGATCCGTCGCAGATTCTGGTCGTGACGCAGAAACTCAAGGGTGCCAAGACCGCCTCGGCCTTCCCCGCCTGTTTCAACTGCGCCAACATCCTGATGGAGTCCCAGGATGGCTCTGCCCCGTTCAATGTCCTGACCGACAGGGTGAACATGACTCATCAACAATGGAACCGCGCACTGCAGCCGTACATTTGAGCGCCTGGCCGGCACGCGCGTGATCTTGGCCCTGGCTACGGTCAGCATGCTATGGTGCGCGCCCGACTTTCTACCGGTTCGCGCCAGCATGCTGCCGACTTCCCGTACCTTGCGTCTGTCGTTGTATACCCTGCTGATCCTGGCGGGCGCCGTCGGCGCCGCGGCCCTGGCCGTGCGCCACGCCGAACGCGCGGCCTTGGAGGAAGACGCCAGCCGTGCGAACCAGCAACTGGCGTTGTACGCCAATTCCCTGCACACCCTGATCGACCGTTACCGTGCCCTGCCCGCCGTGCTGGCCCTGGACCCGGAGTTGCGCGCGGCCCTCCACGGTCCCGTCAGCGCAGCGCAGCAGGATGCGCTGAATCGCAAACTGGAAAAGATCAACGGTGCCGCGCAATCGTCCACCCTGGAATTGCTCGACCGTACCGGTCTGGCGGTGGCGGCCAGCAACTGGCGGTTGCCCAGCAGCTACGTCGGGCACAACTATGGGTTCCGGCCTTATTTTCTCCAGACCCGTACCCAGGGCACCGGGCGGTTTTATGCGGTGGGCGTGACCAGCGGCATCCCGGGATACTTCCTGTCCAGCGCGGTGACCGGCGACGACGGCGGCTTCCTCGGGGCGATGGTGGTGAAGCTGGAATTTCCCGAGCTCGAACGAGAATGGCGCCAGGGCAGCGACACCCTGCTGGTCAGCGATGCCCGAGGCATCATCTTCATTGCCAACCGACCGGGTTGGCGCTATCGCCACCTGCGCCCCCTGACCGACAGCGACCGCGCCGAGCTCAAGGCCACCCGCCAATACGACAAGCAGCCGCTGCAAGCGCTGTCCTTCGAGCCGTTGCGGCGCTTTGACGACAACAGCCATCTGAGCCGGGTCGAGGCTCCTGAGGGCGCTGCGGATTATTTGTGGGAGTCCCTGCCGCTGCCTGCCGAAGGCTGGACGCTGCACCTGCTGCGCCCTCCTCAGATCGCCTTCGAGGACCTGCGCAACGCCGGGCTCGCCGCTGCCGGCTCATGGCTGGCGCTGGTGTTCCTGTTGCTGTTTCTCAACCAGCGCTGGCGCCTGGCGAAACTGCGTCAGCGCAGCCGCGCCGAACTCGAACGCCTGGTGCAAGAGCGCACCCGGGAGCTGCGCACGGCCCAGGAAGGGCTGGTGCAATCGGCCAAGCTGGCGGCCCTGGGGCAGATGTCGGCGGCCCTGGCCCATGAAATCAACCAGCCGCTGACCGCCCAGCGCACGCAACTGGCGACCCTGCGCCTGCTGTTGGATCATGGCCGGGTCGATGATGCCTACAAGGCCCTCAAGCCGGTGGACGACATGCTCACCCGCATGGCCGCCCTCACCGGCCACCTGAAGACCTTCGCCCGCAAAAGCCCCAGCGGCCTGCGCGAACGCCTGGACCTGGCGGCGGTGGTGGACCAGGCCCTGCAACTGCTGGAGACACGCCTGCGCGATGAGCAGATCGACACCGTGCTGCACCTGGCCCGCCCGGCGTGGGTACGTGGCGACGCGATCCGCCTCGAACAGGTGTTGATCAATCTGTTGCGCAATGCCCTCGACGCCATGGCCGGACAACCGCTCAAACGCCTGGAAATACGCCTGGAGGCCGATGATCAGTTGTGGCGCCTGACGGTCAGCGACAGTGGTAGCGGCATCGCCGAGGAACACCTGGCGCAGGTCTTCGATCCGTTCTTCACCACCAAGGCCGTGGGCGACGGCCTGGGCCTGGGGCTGGCGGTTTCGTTCGCCATCATCCATGAGTCCGGCGGACGACTGACGGCGGACAACCATGAAAACGGCGCGGTATTCTGCGTGACCTTGCCCATTGACCAGGAGGCGCAGTTGCATGCCTAGCGAGTCCCTGTTGCAAAACGTGATGGTGGTGGACGACGAAGCCAGCATTCGCAGCGCCGTCGAGCAATGGCTGAGCCTCTCGGGGTTCCAGGTGCAATTGTTCGGCCGCGCCGAGGATTGCCTGGCGAGCTTGCCTGAGCATTTTGCCGGGGTGATCCTCAGCGATGTACGCATGCCTGGGCTCAGCGGCCTGGAACTGCTGGCCGAAGTACGGCGGCGCGACCCGGATCTGCCGGTGATTCTGCTGACCGGCCACGGCGACGTGCCCATGGCCGTCGAAGCCATGCGTGACGGCGCCTACGACTTCCTGGAAAAACCCTTCAGCCCCGAAGCCCTGCTCGGCAGCCTGCGCCGTGCCCTGGACAAGCGCGCCCTGGTCCTGGAGAACCGGCGGCTGCACGAACAGGCCGACGCCAGGGCCCGACTCGATGGGACATTGCTGGGTGTTTCCCGGGCGCTGCAGAACCTGCGGCGCCAGGTACTGGACCTGGCGACGTTGCCGGTCAACGTGCTGATCCGCGGCGAAACCGGCAGCGGCAAGGAATTGGTCGCCCGTTGCCTGCATGACTTCGGCCCGCGGGCGAGCAAGCCCTTCGTGGCCTTGAACTGCGCAGCCATTCCCGAGCCGCTGTTCGAGGCGGAACTGTTCGGCCATGAAAGCGGCGCGTTCACCGGCGCCCAGGGCAAGCGCATCGGCAAGCTCGAATACGCCGACGGAGGCACGCTGTTTCTCGATGAGATCGAAAGCATGCCCCTGGCCCAGCAGGTCAAGCTGCTGAGGGTATTGCAGGAACAGAAGCTCGAACGCCTGGGCTCGAACCAGAGCATTGCCGTGGACCTGCGCATCGTCGCCGCCACCAAGCCGGACCTGCTGGAAGAAGCCCGGGCCGGACGCTTTCGCGAAGACCTGGCTTATCGCCTGAACATCGCCGAGCTGCGCCTGCCGCCGTTGCGTGAGCGGCGCGAAGACATTCCCCTGCTGTTCGAACACTTCACCCACAGCGCCGCCGAACGCCTCGACCGCCGCGCCGCGCCCCTGAGCGGCCCGCAACTGAGCCATCTGCTGAGCCACGACTGGCCGGGCAACGTGCGCGAACTGGCGAATGTCGCCGAACGCCAGTTACTGGGGCTGGACCAGCCGCACCTGCTGGAAAGCGAGCCCGGCCAATCCCTGGCGGCCCGGCAGGAAGCGTTCGAAGCCCAATGCCTGCGCGCCGCCCTGGCCCGACACAAGGGTGACGTGAAAGCGGTGCTCGAAGAACTGCAGCTGCCACGCCGCACCTTCAACGAAAAGATGCAGCGCCATGGGCTGAGTCGAGAAATGTTCCTGCAGGACAGCTGATGCCGCAAGGCTTGGATCGGCCATCGCTCGCACCGCTGCGGTGTCGGACATCCATACCGCAGACACCCGCCATTCCATATGGACGCGAGCCTGCTCGCGGTGGACGCAGCGCCTAGCTTGAGACCAGGCTGGCGAGGATCCTTTTCTTGCCGGCCACATCCAGGGCGCGGTAACTCTCCAATAGAATTTCCTCATCAGGCGCCAATGATGGCTTCACGGCTTGCCCGCGTTCGCCGATCAGGACGTACTGCGCATCCAAGCCGATCACCGCCAGTTTCGCCACCAGGTCGGCCGGGCATTTCTGCCGCCCGGACACCACTTCCTTCAAGCGTTGCGGGCTGGACTCCCCGGCGGCCCGGGAGGCGGCCGCCAACGAAAAACCGCAACGGTCAATCTCTTCGCGCAAGCGAACGTGGATATATCCCACCAAATCTATTGACATGGTGTAACTATCCCACCAAAATAATTCGGACAAACAACACTCATCTTTGCCTCACAGGAATCCACCATGCCCGTGCCAATGCCGCGCGTCCGAGAAGTCACCTCATTGACGGCAGCCAGCGTGTTCAGGTGCGTTGGGTCTGAATCTACTTTGGAAATTTCCTACATGAAATAGGGATGCATCTGTAGCACAAAAGGAAGTAACACAAATATAGCTCGCCCCCGAGACGAGAGATTTCTCTTCACCGCTACGGACCCGGGGTCAAGGGCAGGATCCTCCACCAAGCGTATTGAAAACCTTGATGTTTTCTCACCCACTTGAGGTCAGACATGCATTTGTATCAAACATTTACCGTTCGATGGGCTGTCTCGAGCAAGCTGGCACTCCTGACGCTGGTACTCGGTTTGTCGATGCCGGCGGCCGCCAACATGGTGGTCTACCCGATGAACAGCACCATCGGCGCCGAGCAGGACGGTATCGGCCAGATCCAACTGCACTCCAAATCGGACAAGGTGCAATACATCAAGGTCAGCGTGACCCGGATCCAGCGCCCCGGCACACCGGACGAACATGAAAGCCCGCTGTCTCCCGCCGATACCCAGGGTATCGTCGTGTCGCCACAACGCACGGTGCTCGCCCCGGGCGCCAGTCGTACGGTACGTATTATCGCGCAAGCGATCCCCAGCGAGGAAACCGTCTACCGCGTTTATTTCGAGCCGGTGGCCGCGCCGGACCTGGCGGATGAAGTCACCTCCGAGCAAGGCGTCCAGCCCAGGATCGGGGTCAACCTGATCTGGGGCGCCCTGGTACGCCTGCTGCCCGACGAACGCCGCACCAGCATCAGCCTGCAGCAGAACGGCGGCGCCCTGCGCAACGACGGCACCCTGCGCGTCGGCGTATTGCAAGTCGGCCGCTGCGCCGACACCAAGGGCGAGAGAGACTGCATCTGGAACGACGTCAATCGCAGCCTGTACCCGGGAAGCACACTCCCCGTCTCGCCGCCCGGCGTGAACGGCAACGTGCTGATGCGCTTCGTGACCAGCGACGACAAGCAGCCCCGCATCCTGGCCGTGCTGCCTTAAAGCCCCACCCCTCTACCCCCTTTTTCACCTGAGCTACGTGCCTTGCACGTGGTCTGGCCCTGTTCATCCATAGCAAAGAGGCAACACCCCATGAAACTGTTCCAAATCGCTCCGTTGGCACTGGCTGCCCTGGTTTCACTGCCCGCCCTGGCGGTGGAAAAAAGCATCCTGGTCTACGCCGATGTCGATCCGACGATCGAACTGCTCCAGTCCGATGGCAGCCCGCTGCCGGCTTCCATGGAGATGGCCTACCTGCCAGGCGCGGGTCTGCAGCCTACCCGCCTGGGAACGCGGATCTTCAGCAATGACACCGACAAAGACATGACCCTGCGGCTGATCACCAACCCGGTGCTGGCGAACATGACCAATCCCGCCGCCACGGGCGTTCCCCTGTCCGTCAGCTTCGGTGGACGCGCACTGAACACCACCGGTGTCTCCCTGTCGGCTGCCGACCTGTTCCCCGGCGGCGACCCGACCAGCGGCTCGATCGAGCAGATGCTGGACATCCGCCAGACCACCGTCGGCGCCATCGCCAACGCCGGCCGCTATGAAGGCATCGTCAGCCTGGTCCTGACCCAGCAGCCGTAACGACCGTCGGTCCTCCCCAGAGGGGGGGTACGGCACCGTCGTACCTCCCCTTTTTCTTCGCCAAGGCCCCGTATGAAACTCCATTTCACCGCACTCTCCATTTCCCTTTCATGGGCGCTGGCCGATGCCGTAGCGGCCACGTCCGACGACCTGACTCGGGTACCGGCTGGCTTCGAAGCCCTGGTCGAGGGTCAGGTGGAACAACTCGAGCTGCAACTGTTCAATCGCAACCTCGGCCTGCATCCAGTGCTGGTCCGGCCCGGCCGGATCGAATTCCAGCAACCGGAACGCATCGCGGCCCTGCTGGTGGAGGCCGGCGCGCTGGCCACGCCCCAGGAACTGTTGCCACTGCTGTCACAGCCCTTGCCCAGCAACAGCCAACTGGCCTGCTCCTACGGTCTGGCCAGCGAGGCGAGTTGCGGCTATCTGGAAACCGAGGCAGTGGCCGTGATCCTCGACGAGGCCGGCGCCCGGCTCCAGGTGCTCCTGCGCAAGGACTGGCTGCCCACCAACGAGGCCTCGACCCTGCGGTTGCATACACCGAGCGAGGCGCAGAACGCCCTCGTCCACCGGCAGAACATCAATATCGCCCAGTCCGACAGTTACCGTGCCCTTGGCGCCAGCGGCCTCGGTGCACTGGGCCTGGGTGAAAACAGCCACCTGGGATTCACCTGGATCTACCAGGCCAACCAGAACAAGCGTGGCAGCGACAGCAACCTGGAATTCAACAACGCCTATTACCGGCGCGATTTCGACCGCGAACACTATGCACAGGCAGGTCGCATGGACATGAGCAACCTGTCCAGCGCCGAAGGCGGCAACTTCAATTTCAGCCTGCTGCCCCTGGGCCGGATCGACGGTGCCCGGGTCGGCACCACCCTGGCCTACCTCAATCGCGATGTCGTCGGGCAGGGCACGCCTATCTCCCTGATCCTGACCCAGCGCGCCCGCGTCGACGCCTTTCGCGGCGAGGAATTGCTTTCGACGTCTTACCTGGATGCCGGCGTGCAGAACGTCGACACCCGCACCTTCCCCAACGGCAGTTATCCGGTGACCCTGCGGGTGATCGAAAACGGCCAGGTGACCCGTACCGAAACCGTGCCCTTCAGCCGCACCGACGGCAACGGCCTGGGGGATGACACCGTGCAATGGTTCTTGCAGGGCGGGCGCACGGCCGAGCACTCCCTGTACGAACAGGACCCCGCCGCCGTGGTCCAGACCGGCCTGCGGGTGCCGTTGCTGGACAACCTGGCGCTCACCAGCGGCATCACCTGGCTGGACACGGCCTTCTACAACGAAAGCCGCCTGGACTGGGCCGGTACGCTGGGCGCCAGCAGTTGGTCATTGTCGGCCGCTATCCTGGAGGGCAATGACGGGGCGAGCGGCAACAGCCAGCAATTGACGTTCAACCATGGCCTGTCCTGGAATCTCTATCGCTACTCGCTGCGCAGCCCGTCCTGCGAGCACAACCGGCGTACCTACCAGCAGAGTGGCTGCAACGAATCGCTGACGGCCAGCGCCTCGCTGCCCCTGGCCGGCGGCGCCCTCAGTGCCGGCTACAGCTACAACCGTTATGCCCAGGTGAACCCTTCCTATTACTGGAACACGTTGCCCGGCGAACCGGACCTGACCGACGAACTGACCACCGCGACCTGGGCCCGCACCCTGCAGGTGGGTTTCTCCCGCGGTCATCCCCTGGGGCAGTTCCACCTCACCCACCGGGTGGGCGCGTTTCGCAACCAGAGCGGCAACCGGCCCACCGACCACGGCGTGTACCTGAGCCTCAGCCTGTCCCATAACGAGCGCTCCACCTCCGGCGGCTTCCGGCATAGCAGTGTCGGCATGGACGCGCGCCGCGAACGGGCCGCCAGCGACAGTGTGCGGACCAGCCTGGCCCACACCCGTGTCTGGGACGGCGAACAAGGTCGCAACGAACTGAACACCGGGCTGGGTTACGACGACCTCGGCCGCTGGGACGCCGAACTGGCCGGGCGCCTCGAGCGCAGCTGGGGCGAAACGAGCCTGGCGGTGTCGCAGCGTGGCGGCGACCGGAACGATTCACGCCCCGGCCTCAGCGGCAACCACTCCTCTTCCCTGGCACTGGGGCGCGAGGGTTTCTTCTGGGGCCACGGCCAAGGCGGTACGGGCCCCGGAGCCGCCGTCGGCATCGTCGCGGCGCCGGCGGACAATGCAAACGGTGCCGCGGCCAAGGTCAGTGGCGGCTACGGCTCACAGACCAGCATCGGCTTCGGTGAAAAACGGCTGATTCCGATCAATGGCTTCCAGGTTTCCCAGACTCGCATCAGCGATGCCGATGCCTCGCGCCAGAACCTGAGCACGGTGAACGTCGGCAACGGCAGCCGCGACTGGTTCCTGCCACCCGGCAAGCTGGCGGTGCAGTACATCGAATCCAGCCTCAGCTACACCTACGTCGGACGCCTGGTGGATGCCCAGGGCCAACCGCTGGCACAGGCCGCCATCCTCAACGCGGCGATGATGGAAACCGCCGAGGACGGCAGCTTCGTCGTCGACCTGGCCAAACACCCGCAACCGTTGTTCGCCCTGGACCTGAACGGGGTGCACGCCTGTGCCGTGCAGTCGGCGACCGCGCGCAGCAGCTTGCGGCAGGTCGGCACGCTCACCTGCCATAGCACCACCCTGGACGCATTGCCGAAGGACCTGAACGACCCCGATCGACTGGGACGCTGGACGGCACGCCGCAGCGCCGCGTTATCGCCAGACAAGAGAAACCTGCCATGACTTCGACCTTTCAACGTTGGGCGCGTCGCCTGGGCGCACTGATCGGCGCGTTCGCTGCGCTGCCGGTGCTGGGGGACATCCATCCCGGCAACCACTATCAATCCGAGATGCTGCAGTTCGACCGCTCGACTCCGCCCGCCGATCATTACATCTGGACGCGAATGATCCATGGCTGGCACGAACAGCCTGTGGAACATTCGAGCTACAGAACGATGCACTTTGTCTGCCTGTCCAACACCGATCCCGCGACAGGCCAGTGCCTGACCACCGCCGGAGGAAGGTGGGGTACCACTGATATACTGCTGCGTTTCACGGAAAAACGCAGTCGACTCTCCACGGTTTTGACTGTCAAGGGCAACATCATACGCAGACACCCGCTCAACAGTCCCTGTGGTACGTGGGGAGAAAGCATCTGGATGCTGACATCAACCTCATCCGGGAACTGCGAGGGCGTAGATGTGACGGGCACGGCCTCCACCCTGTGGATTCCTCGCTCGGAACTCGCCAAATTGCCCTCCGGTGGCATCTGGACGGCGCAGTTGGTCATGAAGCTCAGGAGGTTCTACTCGCAGCCTATCGGAAGCGCCCATACCTACACCGTCGACTTCAAACTGGACGTCACCGACCACAATAACGTGCAGATCTACCTGCCCGCCTACGGCATCAGCACCCCGCAGGTGGACCTGAACCTGCGCACCCGGCCATTGAGCAGCGGGCCGGGCGGCGTGGTATCCGGCCAGGCGGTGGTCGATGCGTGCCTCTACGACGGCTATAACGCCAACAGCCACCGTTACGAGGTGCGCATCACCGGCGCCAACCCCGTGCCCGGCATGGAGGGCCGCTTCTTCGTGCACCATGCCTCCGGCGGCACGGGTGAGCGAAACCGGATCGAATACCGGGTTCGCACCCGCACCGCCAACCTGGGGGAGACACAGCACGTGTCGGGACAAACGGTGGCCCATACCGGTATCGACAATGCCGATATCCGCGCCGTGCGCTTGCCCAACGTGCCCTTCCCGGTCGTGTGCACCCCATGGCCCATCACCCTGGATACACCGCCCTTCAACCAGATCGACAAGAACACCGGGCAATACCGGGGCGAGTTGAAACTGGAGTTCACACCGTCGACGACTTCACCCTGAGGCTGGCACTGGACAGAAGCTGCGCCAAGGCGCTTCTGTCAGGTCGTTCTTCTTGCAGTGACTGGCCTGGCCTCATCGCGAGCGAGCTTGCTCGCGATGAGGCCGGCCACAACAACACAGCCCCTCCTAGTAAGCGGATTCCCGCTCACCCTCACGACACCGATAGGCGGTTTTCCGCTCATTATCCAACGCCAGCCCCTCTAGACCGGCCCTTCGTCTCCTGGCACAGCTCCTGCTATAGCCCTGTCAGGCTGCGTTTCCGCGCGCTCCACAAAAACAATTAAACGAAGGATCCTTCAATGGATAACTCCAACGCCCTGCCCCTTGGGTCGGCTGCCGTGCCCGCCCGTGAAAGAACCACCGCCAGCCGGATCAAATCGATCTTCAGCGGCTCGGTCGGCAACATGGTCGAGTGGTATGACTGGTACGTCTATGCCGCTTTCTCGTTGTACTTCGCCAAAGTCTTCTTCCCCAAGGGCGACACCACCGCCCAGTTGCTCAACACCGCCGCCATCTTCGCCGTAGGTTTCCTGATGCGTCCTATCGGTGGATGGCTGATGGGCCTGTACGCTGACCGTGCCGGCCGCAAACGGGCATTAATGGCGTCGGTGTACCTGATGTGCTTCGGCTCGCTGATCATCGCCCTGAGCCCCGGCTACGAAACCATCGGCGTCGGCGCGCCGATCCTGCTGGTGTTCGCCCGCTTGCTCCAGGGCCTGTCGGTGGGAGGCGAATACGGCACCTCGGCCACCTACCTGAGCGAAATGGCGACCAAGGAACGTCGCGGCTTCTTTTCCAGTTTCCAGTACGTGACCCTGATTTCCGGCCAGCTCATCGCCCTCGGCGTGCTGATCGTGCTGCAGCAGTTCCTCACCAGCGAACAGTTGTACGCCTGGGGGTGGCGTATTCCTTTCGCCATCGGCGCGTTGTGCGCGATCGTGGCGCTGTACCTGCGTCGCGGCATGGAAGAAACCGAGTCGTTCACCAAGAAGGAAAAGTCCAAGGAAAGCGCCATGCGCACCTTGCTGCGCCATCCCAAGGAACTGCTCACCGTGGTCGGCCTGACCATGGGCGGCACCCTGGCGTTCTACACCTACACCACCTATATGCAGAAATACCTGGTGAACACCGTCGGCATGAGCATCTCCGACTCCACCACGATTTCCGCTGCCACGCTGTTCCTGTTCATGTGCCTGCAGCCGGTGATCGGCGGCCTGTCGGACAAGATCGGGCGCCGGCCGATCCTGATCGCCTTCGGCATCCTCGGCACACTGTTCACCGTGCCGATCCTGACCACCCTGCACACCATCCAGACCTGGTGGGGCGCGTTCTTCCTGATCATGGCCGCGCTGATCATTGTCAGTGGCTACACCTCGATCAACGCCGTGGTGAAAGCCGAACTGTTCCCCACTGAAATCCGCGCCCTGGGTGTCGGCCTGCCTTACGCCCTGACCGTGTCGATCTTCGGCGGTACCGCCGAATACATTGCCCTGTGGTTCAAGAGCATCGGCATGGAGACCGGCTACTACTGGTACGTCACGGCGTGCATCGCCGTGTCGCTGCTGGTGTACATCACCATGAAGGACACCCGCAAACACTCGCGGATCGTGACCGACTGATCACCGAGGTGCACAAAACGAAGGGGCGAACCTACTGGGTTCGCCCCTTTTTCGTTCGGTATCGAAAGATTTATCCGACATTAATCTCTGGTTAATGCCTGCCTCTCATTCTCATCCTCAACAGAACGCCGTTGACCTTGCCGGTGATGAGTTTTATCGACCGCTGGGCCTCTGCCGCCTACATATCTATTTAACCGATTTTTTTAAGCATTTTTTTGCGCTTTTTAATCGATTTAACAAGCGTAACATAAGTTTCAACCCCAAGGCGTCCAACGCCAACCACTTCGGAGTACTGACATGAAAACCAAACTGATGATCGCCCTGACCCTGTCGATGCTGGCTGCCAACACCTTCGCCGCCGATGGTTATGACAAGACCGGTTCCGCCGCCTTCGGCTCAGAGGCCAGCGCCGCCATCGAACGTAGCCACGTCGGTAGCTATGCCGCCGATGGCTTTGACAAGACCGGCACCGCAGACGCCATCGCCGCCGACGGTTTCGACAAGACCGGCACCGCAGACGCCATTGCCGCCGACGGTTTCGACAAGACCGGCACTGCTGACGCCATTGCCGCCGACGGTTTCGACAAGACCGGCACTGCTGACGCCATTGCCGCCGACGGTTTCGACAAGACCGGCACTGCTGAAGCGATTGGTTGATGAGTGGGTATCAAGAGATCGCCGCCTCTGGCAGCGACGGCAGGACGGTTAAGATCCCGTCGGCGTTGCCAAAGGCTGCGATCTTTCTTGCAACCACCGGAACTGGAAATAAATGCCCTGGCCTTGCACTATTGGCCCCTTTCGAAAGCGCTTCCAGGGATCGCCCGCCATGCCCGATGACATCCATTTCTATGAACCCGCCAACGGCCACGGCCTGCCCCATGACCCGTTCAATGCCATCGTCGGCCCGCGCCCCATCGGTTGGATTTCTTCCCAGGATGCCGAAGGCCGCTTGAACCTGGCGCCCTACAGTTTTTTCAATGCGTTCAACTACATCCCGCCGATCATTGGCTTTTCCAGCGTCGGGCGCAAAGACAGCCTCAACAACATCGAACAGACCGGTGAGTTCGCCTGGAACCTGGCCACGCGGCCGCTGGCCGAGCAGATGAACCAGAGCTGCGCGATGGTTGCACCCGAGGTCGACGAGTTCGAACTGGCGGGTTTGACGACGGCCGCGTCGCGGGTGATACAGGTGCCGCGCGTCGCCGAAAGCCCGGTGTCCTTCGAATGCAAGGTCACGCAGATCATTCAGTTGCAGCGGGCGGACAAAGGCCTGGTGCCGAGTTGGCTGATCCTCGGCGAAGTCGTCGCCGTGCACATCGCCAAGTGGCTGTTGAAGGACGGGATCTACGACACCGCTGCCGCCGAACCGATCCTGCGCGGCGGCGGCCCGGCGGATTACTTCCAGCTGGGCCCCGAGGCGTTGTTCAAGATGCATCGCCCGAAGTAGAGGGTCGCCACAGGTGAAGACCCGTTCCCGAGCCCAACAGGCGACGCGGGTTTACCAGAGCAATCCGCCATCCTCGCTGACGCCCTTGAGGTGAGTCAGTTGCACGGCTGCGGCTTCATCGGCCTTGGCGGCGGTATCGAAGGTCTGCTCTTCGAGCACCTTGTTGAAACGCGGCGCACCGGCCCCACCGATGGCCTTGGTGGCGATGGCGGCATGGTAGCCGCCCCCTTCTTTGGGGATGACGGCGGAGACAGCTTCGAAGGTTTCAAAGGCTTTACGTGCCATGTGTACGCATCCTGGCGGTGGAAATGACCGCCATTAAACCTTCAACCGGCCAGTTTGTGTACCGCCGCCAGGCACCCTTCGGTCGCCTGGGTGGCAGACACTTCCCGGAACGTATGGAAGTCCAGGCTGCTGACCACCAGGTCCTGCACCAGCTCGGCGAAAATGCCCATGGCCGGGGAATTGAAGTAGGCGTCCATCGATTGCTGATCGGTCCAGAGCCCCGACACCAGCCACAAGTCGGCGTCGCATTGCGATTGTTGCAGGGCAAAGTGGATGCAACCGGGGGCCTGGCGCGAGGGCGCGATCAGCGTGCTCAGGCGTGCACCCAGTGCCCGGGAGCAACCGGACCGGGCCCGCACGAAAGCCATGTGACTGACGGGGATCTGCTTAGACATGTTCAACCCTCCCAGGTAATCCGTTGTGCAGCCGGGGACAGGCTGCGACAGGATCAAAGGTTAAGCGCCACGCCACCAGGTTCGTTAGTCGATTTCTGCCGACCCCTTGCACAATCCTGCGTATTGCTGGCGCCAGATACGGCGATGGCACCACAGGGACCCGGGAAATTGAGACAAAAGGTTTCAAGCAAGTTTCAGTGGATATTCCCGGGCGACGACACGGCGAGCCGTGCAGGATCAGGCAAGCTTTCAACAGGATGTGGCTACCGCTGCGCCTTGCACAAACATAAGCTTTGCCCATCGCCCCTGACATTCGAGGATCCCGGCATGTCGCCGCTCGACCACGCCCACGCCCCCCTGGACTCGCATCAGGAACAACAGCGCGCCGAACTGGCGTCGATCATCGATCGCAATACCAGCGAAGACGGCAGCTACGCGACCGCCATCGGCTCGCTGCACCTGGGACGCCACAGTCGGCCCCATGAGTTTGCGACGGCGCTGGCACAACCGGCGCTGTGCATCATGGCCCAAGGCAGGAAACAGGTGTACCTGGCGGATGAACTGTTCAGCTACGATCCGCTCCACTACCTGGTGGTTTCCGTGTCGGTGCCGTTGAGCGGGCGCATTGCCGAAGTGTCCCCCGAACACCCGATCCTGGCCCTGCGCCTGGACATCGATCCAGCGGAAATCACCGCCCTGATCGCCGACGCCGGACCGTTGGGAGTGCCGACCCGGCCTGCCGGACGCGGGCTGTATGTGGAGCGCCTGGACACGCCGATGCTCGACGCCGTGCTGCGGCTGGCGCGGCTGCTGGATACGCCGAAAGACATCGCCATGCTCGCGCCACTGGTGCGCAGGGAAATTCTCTACCGCCTGCTGCGCAGCCCACAGGGCTACCGGCTGTACGAGATCGCCATCGCCAACAGCCAGAGCCATCGCATCAGCCAGGCGATCAAATGGCTCAACGGTCATTTCGAACAACCGCTGCGCATCGATGACCTGGCCCGGGAAGTGAACCTCAGCGTCTCGACCCTGCACCATCGCTTCAAGGCCATGACGGCCATGAGCCCGTTGCAGTATCAGAAACAACTGCGCTTGCAGGAAGCCCGCCGGCTGATGCTGGCCGAGGGGCTGGAAGCCTCGGCGGCCGGTTATCGGGTGGGCTACGAAAGCCCTTCGCAGTTCAGCCGCGAATACAGCCGGTTGTTCGGAGCCCCGCCGTTGCGGGACCTGGCGCGGTTGCGCCTGACGGTCTGACGTGACTTGCCGCTGCCTGGCTCGGCCTCATCGCGACACCTGAGCCATCCAGAGCGCCTGGTCGATCTCGATCAGCGTCGGGCCTTGGCGGTCGCGGGCCGCCAGCAATGCCGCGCGCAAATGCTCCACGCCATCGATGGCTTGCGCAAAGCAGCCCAGGGCCCTGGCGACGCCGACAAAGTCCGGGGTGTAGATGTCTACGCCGACCGGCTCGATGGCGCGCCTGACCATGTATTTCTTGATTTCTTCGTAGCCCTGGTTGTTCCACAGCAGCACGATCACCGGTGTGCACGCCTCCACGGCGCTGGCCAGTTCCGCCAGGGTGAACTGCAAGCCGCCATCGCCGATCAGGCACACCACCGCCGGACGCCCCTGGCCCTGGTCCGTGCCGCCGAGCCAGGCACCGATGGCTGCCGGCAACGCGTAGCCGAGGGTGCCATAGCCGGTGGACGCGTTGAACCAGCGGCGTGGCTGTTCGAGGTTGAAGGTCAGGTTGCCGGTATACACCGGTTGCGTGGAGTCGCCGACAAAAACCGCATCGGGCAGCGTCTGGAGAAGGGTATCGAGCAACAGCGTCTGGGCACGGGTCGGGGCATCCCAATCCTGCTCCAGGGCGACGCGCAAGCGCGCCACGCGAGCCGCGCCCCAATCGGTGTCGCGCTCAGGCAGCGGTAGGCGGCCCAGTTCGTCCAGCAAGGCCTGGGCGGCGGTACGGGAATCCGCTACCAGCGCCAGGTGCGGCGGATAATTGCGCACGGTCTGGTCCGGGTCGATGTCGATGCGCAGCAGCGCACCGGGAATCTGGAAGCCGCCAGCGAAGGTAACGTCATAGTCGGTCTCGGCCAGTTCAGTGCCGACGGCCAGCACCACGTCCGCCTCGGCCACCAGCGCACGAGTGGCCACCAGGCTTTGGGTGGAGCCTATCAGCAAGGGGTGACGGGACGGCAACAGGCCCTTGGCGTTGATGGTCAAGGCCACTGGCGCACCGAGGCGCTCGGCCAGTTCGGTCAGCTGGGCCGCGGCATCGATGGCTCCGCCTCCGGCCAGGATCAACGGTCGCCTGGCGTTCGCCAGCAGGGCCGTCATGGAAGCCACGGCGGCCGGCGCGGCACCGGCACGGCTGATATTGACCGGCGTACTGGTCAGCAAGGCATCCGCTTCTTCAACCAGGACGTCCAGCGGAATCTCGATATGCACCGGCCGCGGCCGTCCAGCCTGGAACAGCGCGAAAGCCCTGGCCAGCACCCCTGGCAACTCGGCGGCGGACATCAAGGTGTGGGAAAACGCCGCGACACCACCCACCAGCGCACTCTGGTTCGGCAGCTCGTGCAGCTTGCCACGGCCGCCCCCCAGCTGACTGCGGGACTGGACGCTGGAAATCACCAGCATCGGAATCGAATCGGCATAGGCCTGACCCATGGCCGTGGCGATGTTGGTCATGCCCGGGCCGGTGATGATGAAACACACGCCGGGCTTGCCGCTGACCCGAGCATATCCGTCGGCCATGAAACCGGCGCCCTGCTCATGGCGCGGTGTCACGTGGCGAATGCTGGAGCCGGCCAGCCCACGGTACAACTCCACCGTGTGCACTCCGGGAATGCCGAATACCTGCTCGACGCCATAGCCTTCCAGTAACTTGACCAACACTTCGCCGCACGTTGCCATTGCCCCTGCCCTTTTCCAGTCTTGACGAGCCCCCGGCAGCCGCTGGCATAGAGCCTGTCTGCCTTGGGGATGGGGTTATTGGAACGGGCAGGCCATAGCGGCAACAATGGATAAAAAGTCATACTAGCCATGTCCTCACGTCATGACTCGGCTCTCTATGAAACGACTTCCTCCGTTGCCGGCATTGCATACCTTCCTGGTCACGGCCCAGTGCTGCAATTTCACCCGGGCGGCCGAACAGCTGCACATCACCCAGGGCGCAGTGAGTCGACAGATCGCAGGCCTGGAGGATCACTTGGGGTATGCGTTGTTCCAGCGCCACGCGCGCGGCCTGAGCCTGACCGCCGAGGGCCAGGCATGGCTGCCCAGGGTCCAGGAAGTGTTCGGCCTGATCAGCGATGCCGTGGAGCAGATCGGCGAGAAACGCCAGACCCTGCAGCTCAAGGCACCGACCTGTGTGATGCGCTGGCTGCTGCCGCGCCTGCTGCAATGGCAGAAGGAACGTCCGGACCTGCCGGTGAAACTGACCAGCACCGCTCGGCACGGTGTCGATTTCCAGCGCGAACCCTTCGACGCCGCGGTGATCTACGGTCAGCCGCCGGACACCTCGCTGGCCTGCCTGCACCTGTTCGACGAGCAACTGACGCCGGTGTGTTCCCGGTCGCAGCTCGAAAGCCCCGTGCCGCTGCGCACCCCCGCCGACCTGCAGCACCACCTGCTGCTGCACCCCACCGATGATGAGCGCGACTGGAATGCCTGGCTGGAAGCCGCCGGTGTGAAACTGGCCCGGATCGCCCACGGCCAGCATTTCGAGACACTGGACCTGGCCATGTCCATGGCCTCCCAGGGCACCGGGGTGGCCATCGGCGACTGGGCGCTGATCGGCGACGATCTCAAGGCTGGAAGACTGACGACACCGTTCGACCTGAAAGTCAGGACCGGCCTGGGCTACTACCTGGTCTGTCCACGCAGCGCCCAGGCTTCGCCAGCGTTGCAGGCGCTGATGGCCTGGCTTGTGGAACAGGCCCGCACTAGAGCAGATTAGGCGCCTGGGCCGGTTCCAGCTGGGCCCAGTGGGAGGTGTCTTCGCGGTGCTGCCGCAGATAGGGCAACACCGCCCCCAGCAACGGCTCCCTGAACGCCTCCTGGAAGCGATGGGCCAGACCCGGTATCAGTTTCAACTGGCTGCCCCGGATATGGGCCGCCAGGTGCACCCCGTGCATGACCGGCAACAGGGGATCGGCCGTGCCGTGGACCACCAGGGTCGGCACCTGCAGCTGGTTGAGCAGCGCTACCCGGCTGGGCTCCGCCATGATTGCCATGATCTGGCGCTTGACGCCCTCGGGATTGAAGGCCCGGTCGTAGGCCTGCGCGGCCTGGTGCAGCAACGCCTGGCGATCATCCACCACCATGGGACTGCCCAAGGCGGCCAGCAGGTCGGCCTGCTGCTCCAGGGCCATCTCTCGGTTCGGCGCACCGCGTCGCGACAGCAGTTGCACCAGCGCTTCGCTGGGCGCCGGCAGACCCTGGGCGCTGGAGCTGGTCATGATCAGGGTCAGGCTTTCGACCCGCTGTGGCGCCATGGCCGCCATGTGCTGGGCGATCATGCCGCCCATGCTCGCGCCCAGTATGTGAAAACGCTGCACTTGCAACGCGTCCATCAAGCCCAGCCCGTCGCTGGCCATATCGGTCAAGGTATAGGGCGCCGCCACCGGCAAGCCCAGCTTGTAGCGCAAGGCTTCGAACGTGAGGTTGGCGCTGCCGGGAGCCTGGCGCCAGGTGGACAGGCCCACGTCCCGGTTGTCGTAGCGAATCACCCGGAAGCCTTGCTCGCACAGGGCTGTCACCACTTCATCCGGCCAATGGATCAATTGCCCGCCCAACCCCATCACCAGCAGCAACGCCGGATCGGACGCACGGCCAATACTCTGGTACGCCAGGCTGACCTGGTCCAGATCGACCCGTTGGGTCGCGACATTGACATCACAACGAGACGCCGCCAACGACGGCAAGCCGAACATCAGGACGGCCAGGAAAATGAACACACGCATGAAGAAACACCAAAACGCAGAACCCCAGTAGAGCGCGAGTCTGATGAAATTCGTTCAAGCGCGCTGCCACAGTTGCGTGACAGTTTGATGAAGATTGCCGAGCGGTCGAATGCCCGCCCCGCTCCCGGGCGGGCATGCCGCCAGGGACGCGCCGCGTTCCGCTTCTGCATGGTGACGCGCAGCGTCAAGAGGGCATTCCCACACGGAGCATGGGAACGATCAACATTCCTTATTGGGGTGTGAACAGACCTCCCCCTGTGGCGAGGGAATTCAAGCCAGCTGGCTGCGCAACTGCCGTGCCGCCGCCACCATGTTCACCAGCGCCGCCTCGGTCTCGGGCCATGCGCGGGTCTTCAGGCCACAGTCGGGGTTGATCCACAGCTGTTCGGCGGGGATCCGCTCGACCGCCTTGCTCACCAACGCAACCATCTCGGCGGTGTCCGGTACCCGTGGCGAATGGATGTCGTAGACACCCGGGCCAATGTCGTTCGGGTAGTCGAACGCTTCGAAGGCATCGAGCAGTTCCATGTCCGAGCGGGAGGTTTCGATGGTGATGACATCGGCATCCATGTCGGCGATGGCCTGGATCACGTCATTGAACTCGCTGTAGCACATGTGGGTGTGGATCTGGGTTTCATCCCGTACTCCCGACGCGCTCAAGCGAAACGCCTCCACGGCCCAGTCCAGGTACTCCTGCCATTGCCCGCGACGCAGCGGCAACCCCTCGCGGAACGCCGCCTCGTCGATCTGCACGATGCGGATCCCGGCAGCCTCCAGGTCCAGCACTTCGTCACGCAGGGCCAGTGCCAGTTGTTGCGCCTGGGTTTGGCGCGACACGTCTTCGCGCGGAAAGGACCACATCAGCATGGTCACCGGGCCGGTGAGCATGCCTTTCATGACCTTGTCGGTCAGGCTTTGGGCGTAGCGGATCCAGTCGACAGTCATGGCCTTGGGGCGGCTGATGTCACCATAAATGATGGCCGGCTTGACGCAGCGCGAGCCGTAACTCTGCACCCAACCGAAACGGGTGAAGGCGTAGCCGTCCAGTTGTTCGGCGAAGTATTCCACCATGTCGTTGCGCTCGGCTTCGCCATGGACCAGCACGTCCAGGCCCAGGCGTTCCTGGATCTGCACGGCGTGGCGGATCTCGGTGTGCATGGCGTCCTGATAATCGTTGGCCGACAGCTTGCCCTGCCGGTATGCCTGGCGTGCCAGGCGAATGGCCGGGGTCTGCGGGAACGAGCCGATGGTGGTCGTGGGGAAGGCCGGCAACTTCAGCCGCGCGCGCTGCTGCTCGATCCGTTGCGCGAAAGGCGAACGGCGCTGGCTGTCCTGCGGGCCGATCGCAGCGAGGCGGGCCTGGACCTCGGGTTTGTGAATGCGCGTCGAGGCGGCGCGGCGGGCCTGCGCGTCGCGGCTTTCGGCCAGGGCCTGGCGAGCGCCGGGGGCAAGTGGATCGTTCAGCGCATCGCGCAGCACGGCCACTTCGCCACACTTCTGCACGGCGAAGGCCAGCCAGCCCTTGAGTTCGGGATCGAGCCGGTCTTCGCGTTCCAGATCCACCGGGCTGTGCAGCAACGAGCACGACGTGCTCACCCAGAGGTTGTCGCCGAAACGCTCCTGGGCCGGCTGCAGTTGCGCCAGCGCCTGTTCCAGTTCGCAACGCCAGACATTGCGGCCATTGACCAGGCCCACCGACAGGATCTTGTAGCTGGGCAGGCGATCCAGGACCTGGCCCAGTTGCTCCGGCGCCCGGACTGCATCGATGTGCAAGCCGTCCACCGGCAGGCCCACGGCCAGGCCCAGGTTGTCCTGCAAGCCGCTGAAATAGGTCGCCACCAGTTTCTTCAGGGGTGAATACTGAAGAATGTGATAAGCCCGCTCGAAGGCGTTTTTCCAGGCCTGGGGCAGGTCTAGGGTGAGGATCGGCTCGTCGATCTGCACCCATTCCACACCCTGGGCTTTCAGGCGATTGAGGATCTCGCCGTAGACCGGCAACAACCGCTCCAGCAACTCGAGCCTGTCGAAATCCTGCCCCTTGGCCTTGCCCAGCCACAGGTACGTGAGGGGGCCGATGATCACCGGTTTGACCCGATGTCCCAGGGCGTGGGCTTCGTCCACCTCATCGAACAGCTGCGACCAGCTCAGGCTGAAGGTCTGTCCGGCGCAAAACTCCGGGACCAGATAGTGGTAATTGGTGTCGAACCATTTGGTCAGTTCCTGGGCGTGCTGCGTCTGGCCATGCTCTGCACTGCAGCAAGACACCGTGGCGCCACGGGCCATGGCGAACAAGGTGTCCAGGCTCGGTTGGCCATGGGCGTCGAGGGTCGCGTGAAATCGCTCCGGCACGGCTCCCAGGGTCAAGGTGTGGCTGAGCACCTGGTCGTACCAGGCGAAATCCCCCACCGGCAGCAGGTCTATCCCGGCGTCTTTCTGCAATTGCCAGTGCCGGGCCCGCAATTCACGGCCCACCGCCTGCAACCCGGCCGTGTCCAGGTCGCCCTTCCAGTAGGCTTCAAGCGCTTTTTTCAGTTCTCGGTCGGCGCCGATGCGGGGAAATCCCAAGGTGTGGGCCAGGGCCATGGTGTGCGTCCTCCTGTAAAAGATGCCGCCATTGTCGACAGCCAGCCCCACATGAGACAAACTCAACCTTTTCGTGTTGATCACAAGTTTTCTTCATGGAGCCTCCGGTGCTTGAACTCCGTCACCTCAAGACCCTGCACGCATTGCGCGAAGCCGACAGCCTGGTGGAGGCCGCCGAACGCCTGCACCTGACCCAGTCCGCGCTGTCCCACCAGTTCAAGGAACTGGAGGAGCGCCTGGGCATGCAGTTGTTCGTACGCAAGACCAAACCGGTACGGTTCACCAGCGCCGGCCTGCGCCTGTTGCAACTGGCCGATGCGACCCTGCCCTTGCTGCGCAGCGCCGAGCGGGACATTGCCCGGCTGGCCGGGGGGACCGCCGGACGCTTGCACATGGCGATCGAGTGCCACAGTTGCTTCCAGTGGCTGATGCCCACCATCGACCAGTTTCGCGATGCCTGGCCGGAAGTCGAACTGGACCTGGCCTCCGGCTTCGCCTTCGCCCCGCTGCCGGCCCTGGCCCGGGGCGACCTGGACCTGGTGGTGACCTCCGATCCCCTGGAACTGGCGGGCATTACCTACGTGCCGCTGTTCACCTACGAAGCCATGCTGGCCGTCGCCAACCAGCATCGGCTGGCGGGCAAACCCTACATCGTGCCCGAGGACCTGGTCAGCGAAACCCTGATTACATATCCGGTGGAGCGGGATCGACTGGACATCTTCACCCGCTTCCTGGAACCGGCCGACATCGAACCGGCCCAGGTCCGCACGTCCGAATTGACGGTGATGATGATGCAACTGGTGGCCAGCGGTCGCGGCGTGTGCGGCATGCCCCACTGGGCGCTGCATGAATACAGTTCACGGGGTTATGTGAAAGCCAAGCGGCTGGGAGAAAAGGGCCTGTTCGCCACGTTGTACGCCGCGGTACGGACCGACATGCTCGATGCTCCCTATATGCGCGACTTCCTGCTGACGGCCAAGGACACCTCGTTTTCCACGCTGGACGGGGTCAGCGCCGTTCGGTGAAGCGCGTTGTGGCAAGGGGACGAATCCCCTTGCCAGAAAAAAGCTCGACCATCATGGCCGGTTGGTCTACAGCTCGAGCCACATGTGAATCTTGTCGAAGTACTCGTCGCCCACGCGGATCGCCATCGGCTCGAGGCCGTACAGCACGAAGCCGCAACGCTGGTAGAGCTTGATGGCCGGGTCGTTGCCGGCGGTGACGGTCAGTTGCACCAGGCGCAGGAAGTCATGCCGACGGGCCTCGGCCAGGGCAGCCTCCAGCAGGCGCTGACCGAGGCCCCGATGACGATGGGCATCGACGACATACATGCCGAACAGCGTTGCCTTGTGCCGGGCCTTTTGCCGATGGTCCAGGGCCAGGCCGACGATTGCGGCCAGCTCGTCGGCCACGAACGCCCCCAGGACCACATCGAACCGGCCGGTCAGGCGTGACTCCCACCAGTTCATGGGCATGGCCGCCCGCTCGCTGACGCTGGAGGTAAAGGCCTGCGGATGACGCTCGTAGGCCTGCAGCATCAACTCGCGATACGCCTGGGCATCGCCAGCGCGCAGCCGTCGAATGCTCATGCGGTCCGCCGTTGCTCGAACATCAGCCGCAGCGCCAGCCCGCCCAGGACAAACCCCATGAAATAGCGCTGTGCCGCCAGCCAGGTGGGGTTATGGACGAACCACGAGGCGATGCCCGCGGCAAACAGCGCAATCAGCAGGTTGACGCTGAAACTGACGCTGATCTGGGTCAGCCCGAGGATGATGCTCTGGGTAAACAGCGAACCGTGTTCCGGGCTGATGAACTGCGGGAACACCGACAGGTAGAACATCGCGATCTTCGGATTCAGGGCGCTGGTGAGAAACCCCATGGTGATCAGCTTGCGCGTCGAATCCGCCGGCAGCTGCCGGGCTTCGAACGGCGAGCGCGCCCCGGGCCTGAGTGCCTGCCAGGCCAGCCACAACAGGTACAGCGCACCGGCCCATTTCAAGACTTCATAGGCCATGGGCACCGCCATGAACACCGCCGTCAGCCCCGCGGCCGCGGCGAACATGTGCACGAAGAAACCCGCGACCACCCCCAGCAGGGACGTGACCCCGGCCTTGCGGCCCTGGCAGATCGAGCGGGAAATCAGGTAGATCATGTTCGGCCCGGGCGTGAGCACCATCAGCAACGCGGCGGCGGCGAAGATCAGCAGGTCCGGCAGAGGAATCATGGGCATCGATCCTTGAGTCAGCAGGTCGCAAGACAGGTGGTTCGATAAAACGGCAGGATCGCCTCGCCTGTCAACGGCGCCAGCAAAAGCCCTCCGTCACCGGCCGGATCGATCCAGCGCACTTCCTCGATTTCGGCGGCGGGCGACACCGGGGCATCGATGCTCAAGAGGAACACTTGCGCCTCTACGACAAACCCCGGCTCGTTGGCCGCCGGCGCGCTGAACGCCCCCAGGTAGCGGGCCTGCGTCGGATCGATGGCCAGGCCTAGCTCTTCGTCCAGCTCACGGGTCAGGGCCTGCACCGGTTGTTCATGGGCCTCGATCTTGCCGCCCGGCTGCATGAAGGCCCGGGTGCCACGCTTGCGCACCAGCAGGGTACGACCGTCCGGCCCGATCAACAGGGCGGCGGCGATGCGAATAACGGAAGTGCTCATGAATGCTCGGCCTCGACGCAAAAAATGCCGCCAAGGTTACAGACCGAAGTGGCGGGGAGCAAAGCCGGATGCCCGTTTCAGGATCCGCAGATCCCGCCTGATGCAAGGCAATGCAATCGATTAAAGCAGAGGCATCGTGGCGAGGGAGCAAGCTCCCTCGCCACGATGCCTCTGCACAACGCTCGAATGAACAGCAGCCCAGGCAGCTATCAGACTCCGTTTACCCCAGCATCGGCTTCGGCGCGGCAGGGTCCGCTTCCTCGGGAATCTTGACGAATACGCTGTACCGGGCCCCTTCCATCGCTTCGAAGGCGATGAGCTTATCCACCAGCGGGGCACTCAGGACCTTGCCGGCGTTGAGCAACAACATGCCGTTATCCGCGTTCAGGTTACGGGCCAGGACCATGCCCGCCGTCAGTTCGCGGGTGTTCATCACCTTCACCGTCGGGTCGGACAGGGTCACGTCTTCCAGGTATTCGCCACAGGCCTTGATGAAGTCTTCCACCATGTCCGGGTCGTACAGCTTGCCGGCATATTTGCGGATGTAGACCAGCGCTTCGTCGCTGTTCATCTGTCGCTCGAGAATCAGCCCGCGCTGCAGCTCGATGAAGTCCACCGCCAGCTTCAACAGCCGCGAACCGAAGGGAATGGCCTCGCCCTTGAGATGGTCGGGAAAGCCGCTGCCGTCCCAGCGCTCCTGGTGATGCAGGATGATGCGCGCCGCGTCCTTCATCGGGTCCAGGGTCATCAGCAGCGATTCGCTCTGCTTGGGATAGGCGCGATACAGCTCCAGCTCGTTGTGGTGCAGCAGGTCGGCCGGCGTGGTCATCATGTTGTCGGTCCAGCTCAGCTTGCCGATGTTGTACAGCGCCGCGGCCATGGTCAGGTCGCGGTCGGTTGACTCGTCGAGGAAATGCAGCCGGCTATACACCCGGATCAGCTCGATGATCTGCCGGTTGGTCTGCTTGGCCTTGGGCAGGCGCAGGTTGGCGATCAGCGAGAACACCTCGGTACCGGTCACGTAACTGCGCTTGAGCTCTTCATAGGCCAGGTCGAGCATGTCGGCGGTCTGCTGCAGCTCGGCGGTGCGTGACGCCACGCGCTTTTCCAGGGTCGCGTTGAGGGTCTTGAGCTGCTGGTTCTGCTCGCGGTTCAACGCTTCGAGGCGCTGGCGCTCGTTTTCCGAATGCTGGTGGGCCAGGGCCTGGCGTAGCGCCTGCACCAGTTCCTCGTCGTTCCAGGGCTTGCTGAGGTAGCGATAGAGCTGCCCCTCGTTGATGGCCTTGGTCATCATGTCGACGTCGGCGTAGCCGGTGAGCAGGATGCGCAACGTCGACGGATACAGCTTGCGAATGTGCGCCAGCAGCGTGGCGCCATCCATGTTGGGCATGCGTGCATCGGTCATCACCAGATCGACCGGCCGCTCCTTGAGGATTTCCAGGGCCTTGGCACCGCTGTCGGCCAGCAGGATCTCATAAGGCTGGCTACGCAATAAACGCCGCAGGCTATTGAGAATCGACTCCTCGTCATCCACCAGCAGCACCGTCGGCTTCGTGACCGGAACGTCCGGCGATTGATCTTCCATAGCTACCCCCTCCTGTAAACGACAACAGTTCTACCCACCCCCGCATAAGAACAGGCTAGTAGATCGCGAAGATTTAGGCACGATTTGCCATCACTGGCCGAGCGCATCCCGATCGGACGACTATGCTGTACCCCATGAAGGGCCAAGTACAGGCCAGATTACTCATGCCAGTGAAAGGGATATCCGATGTGCCCACGGTTCAATCGTCAGCATCTCCCCGGTGCACGGCCATGAGCCTGCCCCTGGACAAGGCCAACCGGCGGATTCTGATCGTCGACGACACCCAGACGATCCATGAGGATTTCCGCAAGATCCTCAGCCCCCAGGAGGCCCCCGAAGACAGCCTGAGCAGTGCCGAGGAGGCTTTGTTCGGCGCTCCGGTGGCGGCGGCCAGCCACAGTTTCATCCTCGATTCGGCCTTCCAGGGCATGGAAGCCCTGAACAAGGTGGAAACGGCGCTGGAACAGGGCCAGCCCTACGCCATGGCCTTCATCGACATGCGCATGCCCCCTGGCTGGGATGGCCTGGAAACCATCGAGCGGCTGTGGCGCGTCGATCCCAAGCTGCAAGTGGCACTGTGCACCGCCTATTCGGACTATTCCTGGGAGGACATCGCCGATCGTCTCGAACTGGGCGACCGCCTGCTGATCCTGAAAAAACCCTTCGACGCCATCGAGATCCGCCAGATGGCCAGCACCCTGACCGTCAAATGGCAGATGACCGAAGACGCCGCGCTGAAAATGGACATGCTCGAACAGGCGGTGCAAGAACGCACCCGGGAGCTGGCGGACGCCAACATCATCGTGCAGAACAGCCCCACCATCCTCTATCGCCTGCGCGGCGAACCGCCGTTTCCCTTGATGTACATCTCCCACAACATCACCAAGTTCGGTCATGTGGCGGCGCAACTGGTCAACTCGCCTGAATGGGCACAGATGCTGATCCATCCGGACGACCAGGCCAAGATCGACCAGGCCATGGTGCGCGTGCTGGATCGTGACACGACGGGGGCCTCCATCGAGTTTCGCATGCGCACCGGCGACGGCTCGTTCCGCTGGGTGGAAAACCGCTACATTCCGGTGCGTAACGAACAGGGCCTGCTCCTGGAGGTGGAAGGGATCATCCTGGACATCACCGAACGCAAGCTGGCCGAGGAAAAGATCGCCCTGCTGGCCCGCACCGACAGCCTGACCGGCCTGGCCAACCGCGCCACGGTGATCGAGCGCCTGCACCAGGCCTTCGCCGCCGCGCGTCGGGGCGCCGCGCCGTTTGCGATGTTCTACCTGGACCTGGACCACTTCAAGCGGATCAACGACACCCTGGGCCACCCCATCGGCGACCTGCTGTTGCAGGAGGTCGCCAAGCGCCTGAAAGACTGTACCAGGGAGAACGATGTGGTGGCGCGCCTGGGCGGCGACGAGTTCGCCATCCTGCAACTGGACGTCCACGAGCCGACCCATTGTGCGGCCCTGGCGGCCAAGATCCGCGATACCCTGGTGGCGCCCTACTCCCTGGACGGCAACGATGTGCGGATTTCCGTGAGCATCGGCATCGCCCTGTACACCCCCCAGAGCCCGAGCGCCGACAGCCTGATGGCGCAGTCCGACATGGCCCTGTACCGCTCCAAGGAAAAAGGCCGGAACCAGTACCACTTCCACAATGAAGAGATCAACCAGGAGGTTACCGACCGGGTCACCCTGACCAACGACCTGCGCCAGGCCATCGAGAACAACGAGTTGCAGTTGCACTACCTGCCGGAGGTCGACCTCGGCACCGGCAAGATCCTGGGCATGGGTGTCCAGGTGCGCTGGAAGCATCCCGAACGGGGCTGGCTGGAACCTTCGGCGTTCATGCCGGCGGCCGAGAAGAGCGGGATCATCGTCGCCCTCGGCCATTGGGTGCTCGACCAGGCCTGCCAGCAGATGCGCCAGTGGCGCGACCAGGGCATGGCGCCCCCGGTCATCGCCATCGACCTGTCCCTGACCCAGCTCAAGACCGGCCCGGAGCTGATCTACGATGTCCTGCGCACCACCGCACGTTGGGAACTGGCGCCCTGGGACCTGCGCTTCGACGTGACCGAAGCCACCCTGGCCCAGACCAAGTGGACCCACAACGACGTGCTGCCGCGGCTGTGCGAGTTGGGCGTGCAGATCGCCATCGACGACTTCGGCACCGAGTATTCCTCCTTCGATTACCTCAAGACCTATCGGGTCAACCACCTCAAGCTCGCCCAGAGGTTTCTCGACAGCGCCAACGCCGACCCCGAGAACGCCACGACCCTGCGGGCGATCATCAATTTCGCCCGGGACGTGGGCATCGGGATCATTGCCGAAGGCGTCGAGACCCAGGAGCAACGCACCACGCTGATGTCCAGCGGCAGCGGCGGGCCGATCCTGGCCCAGGGTCACTACTTCAGCACGGTGGTGGACAGCGGCCAGGCCGGAGAACTGCTCAAGGCCGGTACCATCGTTCCCGTGACGGATCATTGGACACGGCCCGCGAGCCAGCTGTCGGAGAGCAATCCATGAACCCTATGTCGGTACCTGCCAACCGGCGAATCCTGGTGGTGGACGATACGCCGGCGATCCACCAGGATTTTCGCAAGATCCTCAGCCCCAGCGCCGGCAGCGACGACTCGCTGGACGACACCGAGAGCCTGCTGTTCGGCACGCCCCAGGTGAGCCGGCTGCAGTTCCAGATCGACTCGGCCTATCAGGGCGAAGAAGCCCTGGAACTGGTCAAGCGCGCCCAGGCCGAAGGCCAGCCTTATGCACTGGTGTTCGCCGACATGCGCATGCCGCCGGGCTGGGACGGCCTGCAGACCATCGAGCGTCTCTGGGAAGCCGACCCGCGGCTGCAGATCGCCCTGTGTACGGCGTTTTCGGATTACACCTGGGAAACCATGTCGGAGCGCATCGAATTCGACGACCAGCTGCTGATCCTCAAGAAACCGTTCGACACCCTGGAAATCCGCCAGATGGCCAGTGCCATGACCTGGAAATGGCAACTGGCCCAGGATGCGGCGCGCAAGATGCGCAGCCTGGAGCGCACCATCGAGGAGCGGGTCCAGGAACTGCTCAAGGTGTCGCACCTGCTGCAATACGACGTGCTCACCGAGCTGCCCAACAGCATGCTGCTGGGCGATCGCCTGACCCAGGCCATGGCCCAGTGCCGCCGGCATGACCGGCAACTGGCGGTCATGTTCATCGGACTGGACCGCTTCAAGCGCATCAACAACGCCCTGGGGCATCCGGTGGGCGATGAAATGCTCAAGCGTGTGGCCAGGACCCTGGCTACCGTGGTGCGCGAATCCGATTCGGTGTTTCGCTACGGCTCCGACGAGTTCGTGGTGGTGCTGGGTGACGTCACGGATCCGCAGCAGATCAAGGGTGTGGCGGAAAAACTGCTGACGGCCATCAGCACGCCCCACCCCATCGATGGACATGACCTGACCGTCACCGCGAGCCTGGGGGTCAGCCTGTACCCGGCCGACGGTTTCGATGCGGTGGCGTTGATCAAGAAAGCCGAGACGGCGATGCGCAACGTCAAGGAGACCGGGCCCAACGACTACCGTTTCTTCACCGAAGACATGAACCGCCGGGCCCGCCAGCAACAGACCATCGAGTCCGGCTTGCGCCTGGCCCTGCAACGCAAGGAGTTCGTGCTGCATTACCAGCCCAAGCTGGACCTGCACACTGGCAAGGTGGTCGGCGTCGAGGCGCTGGTGCGCTGGGACCGGCCCGGCCACGGGCTGATTTACCCGTCGGATTTCATCCCGGTAGCCGAGGACAGCGGCCTGATCGTGCCCCTGAGCCAGTGGGTGCTCCAGGAAGCCTGCCAGCAGGCCTGCCGCTGGCAGGCCCAGGGCATGAAGCCGCTGTACCTGTCGGTGAACGTCTCGGCCATCGATTTCCGGCAACGAGGCTTCGTAGAAGGCATCGCCCACACCCTCAAGGAAACCGGGCTGGACCCGACACAGTTAGAACTGGAGATCACCGAAAGCGTGTTGATGCAGAACATCGACACCACCGTCGCCGTCCTCAAGGCCATCAAGCAACTGGGGATACGCCTGGCCATCGACGACTTCGGTACTGGCTATTCGAGCCTGAGCTACCTGCAGAAATTTCCGGTGGATGTGCTGAAGATCGACCAGTCGTTCGTGGGCGACCTGAGCATCGACAGCAACGACGCCAAGCTGGTGAGCACCATCATCAGCCTGGGCAGGAGCCTGAACCTGCACATCATCGCCGAAGGCGTGGAAACCCTTGAGCAACTGGAATTCCTCAAGGCCCACCAGTGCGAGGAAGCCCAGGGGTACTACTTCAGCAGGGCAGTGGAGCCGCAAGCCTTTGTCCAGTGGGTAGCCGAGTGGGAACAACGTCCGAACCCGTTTTCATGAATCCCCAGGATTCATCCACCCAGAGATTCAAGGAAGCATCCGATGGCGTCATCTGTATCGTTATTGGCTCTCGGCCTGCTCATGGGCTTGGGCCTGACCGCCCATGCCGCCCCCCTCGACGAACCGCTCAAACCGTTGCCTCCCATTCCTGCCCTGGACCCCAAGCGTGTCCAGCTCGGCCAGCGCCTGTTCCATGATCCACGGCTATCGGTCAACAACACCCTGTCCTGCGCCAGTTGCCATCGCCTGGACAAGGGCGGCGCCGACGACAAACCGTTTTCCCTGGGCTTCGACGGCAAGCCGGTGGAGGTCAATACCCCCACCGTGTTCAACGCCAGCCTGAACTTCCACCAGTTCTGGGACGGTCGCGTCGACACCCTGGAAGAACAGGTGCATGTGGTCGTGACCAGCCCCGCGGAAATGGGCAGTACCTGGGAAACCGTGGTCAAGCGCATCGCCGACGACCCGGGCTACGCCAAGGACTTTGCCGACGCCTACCCCGACGGGGTCACCCAACCGAACATCAAGCATGCCCTGGCCGACTTCGAACGCACCCTGCTGACCCCCAACTCGCGCTTCGACAAATATCTGCTGGGCGACACCGATATCCTCACGCCCAGGGAAAAGTTCGGCTACCAGCGTTTCAAGGAATACGGCTGCATCGCCTGCCACCAGGGGGTGAACATCGGCGGCAACATGTTCCAGAAATTCGGCGTCATGGGTGATTACATCCAGGACCGGGGCCACCCTGCCCGGGCCGACGAAGGTCGGTTCAACGTCACTGGCGACGAAGCCGACCGCCAGGTCTTCAAGGTCCCCAGCCTGCGCAACGTCGCCGTCACCGCCCCGTATTTCCATGACAGTTCCGCGTCGACCCTGGAACAGGCGGTTCAGGTGATGTTCAAGTACCAGCTAGGGCGTGAGCCCTTGAAGAACGACACGGAGCTGATCGTCGAATTCCTCAAGACCCTGACCGGTGAATGGGAGGGCAAGCCCCTATGAGCCCTCTTCGTCGTATCAGCCTGTTGCTTGTCGGCCTCCTGCTCGCTTCGATCCTGCTGTTCATGTATGTCAATTCCAGTGCACAGCAGGCCGCCTCGTACATCGAGTCCCGGGACCTGATCCGCCTGCTCAAGCAGCAGGACGCCATCTGGGACAACGAAGTGCTCAAGTCACGGATCGCCCTGAGCCACAACTACGACCCGCTGGTCTCGCCGCTGCACGAGATGACGCGCCTGTGGCAGCGCCTGGACGCCATCGAGTCGGAGCCGGGCCGCCACACACCCTCGCGGTGGGAGGGCCTGCGGGACGAATACCTCAAGGCCGTCAAGGAAAAGACCCGCCTGGTGGAACAGTTCAAGTCCCACAATGCGGTGCTGCGCAACTCCCTGGCCTTCCTGCCGACCGCCGAAGATGACATCCAGGCCCAGTTCGCCCAACTGCCCGATACGGAAAAACTGCAACTGCAGAGCGTCACCATCGATACCTACGACCTGCTGCTCAGCAGCATGGAGTTTTCCCATCTCACCACCCCTGAAGTCGCCGCCGAAGTGCTGCTGGGCCTGAACCGGCTCGACATCAACAAAGAGCGCCTGCCGGTGGGACTGGGGGGTTCGGTCGATATCCTGAGCCGGCACATCGCCCTGATCCTGCGCGAACAACCTCGGGTCAACGAATTGTTGCAGGGTATCGAAGCCGTCCCCGTTTCCGATCACCTGGACGCCATCACCCACCTGCTGGAGAAAGACCAGGAGACAGCGGCCAGCAAGCACCAGCGCAACCATGTGTACCTGCTGGTGTTCGCCACGTTCCTGGTGCTGATCCTGATCTGGCTGGCGATCCGGCTGGTGCGCAGCTTCGCCGAGATCAAGCGGGTCAACAGCGCCCTGCAAAGCGCCAACGACGAGCTGGAGCAACGGGTCGAGGAGCGCACCCGCCAGCTCAAGGACACCCAGAGCGAACTGATGGATACCGCCCGCCAGGCCGGCATGGCGGAGATCGCCACCAACGTCCTGCACAACGTGGGCAACGTGCTCAACAGCGTGAATATCTCCGCCGATCTGGTCAGCCGCAAACTGCGCGGCAGCAAGGCCCAGGGGCTGGGCAAGGCGATGCAATTGATCAACGAGCACCCCCACGACCTGGGGCATTTCCTCACCGAAGACGAAAAGGGCAAGCTGCTGCCCGGCTACCTCAACCAGCTGGTGGAGGCCATGGCGGTCGAACAGCAGGGCCTGCTCGATGAACTGGCGCAGTTGAGCAAGAGCGTGGACCACATCAAGGACATCGTCTCCACCCAGCAATCCTACGCCGGTGCCAACAGCCTGATGGAGCCGCTGGTGGTCAGCGAACTGCTCGAAGACGCCCTGCGCATGAATTCCGGTGCCCTGACCCGCCACCATGTAACCGTGATCAAGGAGTACGGCGACGTACCCCGGATCATGGGCGACAAGCACCGCCTGCTGCTGATCCTGATCAACCTGATCAGCAACGCCAAGTACGCCATGGCCGGGGTGTCCAATCATGCGCGGAACATGACCCTGAGCGCCCAAGTGGTGGATGGCGAGACCCTGCAGATCAGCGTCAAGGACGAAGGCGAAGGCATCCCGGCGCAAAACATGACCCGCATCTTCGCCCACGGTTTCACCACCCGCAAGGAAGGCCACGGTTTCGGCCTGCACAGCTGCGCACTGGCAGCCATTGAAATGAACGGCCATCTCACCGCCCACAGTGACGGGCCAGGCACGGGGGCGACGTTCGTGTTGCAAGTGCCCCTGAAACTCGCGGAAGGTGAGCCATGAACAGCCTGAGCAACCGGCGCATCCTGCTGATCGACGATACGCCTGCCATTCATGACGATTTCCGCAAGATCCTCACGCCCCAGGACGACAGCAACACGGACCTGCAAGACATGGAGAACGCCCTGTTCGGCGAGGCACCGAAACCTGTCGGCCCGGTCTTCGAACTCGACTCGGCCTATGGCGGGCAGGAAGGCTTGAACAAGCTGCTGCAGGCGCTGGAACAGGATCGTCCGTACGCCCTGGCCTTCGTCGACATGCGCATGCCCGAGGGCTGGGACGGCGCCAGGACCATCGAGGAACTCTGGAAACGCGACCCGCAATTGCAGGTGGTGGTCTGCACCGCTTATTCGGATTACTCCTGGGATGAACTGCTGGACCGCTTGAACGGCCATGACCGGCTGCTGATCCTGAAGAAGCCCTTCGACAACATCGAAGTCCAGCAGATGGCCAACACCCTGACCACCAAGTGGGAAATGACCTCCCGCGCACAGTTGAAGATGAACAAGCTCGAAGAGCTGGTGGAACAACGGACCCAGGCGTTCAAGCAGGCCAGCTCCTTGCTGCAGATGGAAATCGACGAACGCAAGATGCTGGAAACCCAACTGGTGCAATCGGAAAAGCTCGCCTCCCTGGGCCAGTTGGCCGCCGGGGTCGCCCATGAGATCAACAACCCGATCGGCTTCATTTCCTCCAACCTGGGGGCGCTGGACGGTTACTTCGGCAAACTGGAGGAAATGCTCCTGGCTTATGGCAGCGCCGAACAGGCCATCGCCTCGCCGGAGACGGTGGTGCGCCTGGCGAAGCTGCGCGAACAGGTGGAACTGGACTTTCTCGTCGAAGACATACCGCTGCTGATCAAGGAGTCCAAGGATGGCATCGCCCGGGTCGGACAGATCGTCAAGGACCTCAAGGACTTCTCCCGGGTCGACTCCAACCAGGAATGGCAGATGGCGAATCTGCAACAGGGCATGGATTCGACCCTGAACATCGTGGCCAACGAGATCAAGTACAAGGCCGACGTGGTCAAGGAGTACACCCCTCTACCGGAAGTCGAGTGCCTGCCGTCGCAGATCAACCAGGTGATCATGAACCTGATCGTCAACGCCGCCCAGGCCATCGGCCCGGAGCGCGGCACTATCACCCTGCGCAACGGCGTGGAGGGTGATCGCGTCTGGATCGAAGTCGCCGACAACGGCTCGGGCATCCCGCCGGAAACCCTGCAAAAGATCTTCGACCCGTTCTTCACCACCAAGCCCATCGGCCAGGGCACGGGGCTTGGTCTGTCGCTGTCCTATGGGATCGTGAAGAAACACAATGGGGAGATTACGGTCAGCAGCGAGGTCGGCGTGGGCACCACGTTCCGCGTGGAGTTGCCGGTTCGGCAGATGAAGCAGGTGGGGTAAGCGATCCGGATGCAGTCGCCTGTTCCGTGACGAGGCATACCTGCAGCCACTGGATAATCGACTCCAACCTTCGGATGCCTACCCATACCTGTCAGGTTTGACAGTAGACGAGCATTGCCTGTCGATTGAACATCCCTGCATCAAATGTTCACTCTCAGGGAAGGCTCCCATGCTGAATCGGCGAGATCTGCTCAGGTTCACATCGCTTTGCGCAACATTTGCCTCATTGAAGCTTCCCCTGACGGCTGTCGGTGACATCGCGCAAATCGATGACACCAATCGTTTCACTTACGAAAAGCTGATCACGCTCGCCGAAAAAATGGCGATGAAACCGTACGTACGGCCCGCCACTCCTGCGCAATCCTCTCTATCGAAAATCGATTACAACGCGCGAGGTCTTATCCGCTTCGACACCACTCGTGCACTGTTCGCGAAGGGACCCGGCAAATATCCGCTCACGTTTTTCCATCTGGGCGACCTTTTCCGCGTCCCGGTCAAGATGCATGTCATCGCCAACGGCATCTCCCAACCTATCGATTACGACAAGACGCTATTCAGCATGCCTGCCGACAGCCCCGCTCAGGCACTTGGAGCTGACAGCGGTTTTGCCGGTTTTCGATTCCAGGAAAGTCGCCTGGGAAACCAGAAGAAACTCGATTGGAAACAAAACGACTGGGTGGCTTTTCTGGGGGCCTCGTATTTTCGAGCCATTGGCGAACAGTATCAGTATGGAATTTCAGCCCGGGGTATAGCACTGGACGTTGCTTCGGCGAGCAAGGCTGAAGAATTTCCGGACTTCACCCACTTCTGGTTCGAGACGCCAACCCATGACCAACAGTCGGCCATGACGGTCTACGCATTGCTCGATAGCAGCAGTCTGTGTGGCGCTTATCGTTTTGTGATCAGCCGCACCGAAGGGGTACTGATGGACATCGAGGCCGAGCTGTTCCTGCGCCAGGATATCGATCGCTTCGGCATCGCCCCGCTGACGTCCATGTTTTGGTTCGGTGAACCGGCCAAGCTGACGGCTATCGACTGGCGCCCCGAGGTCCA